>NZ_JBSVRM010000003.1:0-465242 GCF_054072595.1 Microbacterium wangyouchuni | reverse complement strand
GCCAACCGGCTGAACGAGCTGCTACTCGCCGCTTAAACCCCCGGCGTTGCTCCCACCATTTGACATTGCCGCGGGTTTAGCAGCACCAAGTGCGACCGGAACGGCCGAAAAGTGCGACCGGAACGGCCGAAAAGTGGCGCGCTACTCCTTCACTGCACCTGCGGTCAGGCCCTGCACGATCCACTTGCTGGCCAGAGCGAACATCACCATCGTCGGCAGGATCGTGATCACGGCCGCGGCAGACATCGAACCCCAGTCGACGTTGAACGTTGAGATGAAGCCGTTCAGCGCCGCCGGCACCGTGCGGTTCTCCTCCGAGTGCATGAGCACCACCGACAGGAACAGCTCGTTCCAGCAGTTCACGAAGTTGAAGATGAATGCGGCAATGATGCCGGGCGTCATGACCGGAACGAGCACACGGAACAGGGCGCCCAGGCGCGAGCATCCATCGATCATGGCGGCCTCTTCCAACGCCACCGGGACGTTCTCGAAGAACCCGCGCAGCATCACCGTCGAGAACGGGATGCAGATCGCGATGTACACCAGGATCAGACCGAATTTGTTATCGACGAGCCCGAGGTCGGCCATCATCGAGTACAGCGGGCCGAGCGCGATGAACGCGGGGATCATCTGCGTCAGGAGGAATGCGATCAGCACCGCACCCTTACTGCGGAACTCGAAACGCGCGATCACGAATGCGCTCAACAGTGCGATGAAGGTGCTCGTGACGCCGGCCACCAGTGCCACGATTGCGGAGTTCGCCAGGAACACCCCGAAGCTGCTCGTCTCGAACAGATTCGCGTAGTTCTGCACCGACGGCCGGCTGGGCCAGTACTCGATCGGATAGACATTGACGCTTGCGGGCTCCTTGAACGAGGTCAGGGCGATCCAGTACAGCGGGAACAGTGTGATCAGTAGCCAGATCGCCAGGCCGACGAAACGCAGGATGCTGAGGGCAGAGGGTTTGCGTCGGGCCCGGGGAGGCATCTGACGGACACCGGCCGGAACGACCAGCTGTGCGGTGGCGCTCATTTACTCGCCCTTCTCATCGACATCAGGTAGAAGGCGCAGAACACGAACAGGAATCCGACCACGATCAGCCCGATCGCGCTCGCGATGCCGTAGTTGCCCTGCTGGGTGTAGTTGATCATCCAGGTGGTCACGATGTGGGTCTGGTTCGCGGGGCCGCCGCGGGTCATCGCCCAGATGATGTCGGGGAAGTTGAAGATCCAGATCACGCGCAACAGGATCGTCAGCAGCAGCGTCATCCGGATGTACGGGATGATCACCGAGAACAACTGGCGGATGCGACCGGCGCCGTCGAGGCTGGCTGCCTCCAACATTTCGTCGGGAACGGACTGCAGGGCTGCCAGGATCATGATCGCGAAGAAGGTCACGCCGTACCAGATATTGGCGATGATGACCGCGACCATAGCGAGCTTCGGATCGGCGAGCCACGGCAGTGGAGCGTCGATGAGCCCCGCCTTCATCAGCAGATCGTTCACGACACCGAACTCGGCGTTGAACATCCAGCGGAACAGCATCCCGATCAGAAAGCCGGATACCGCCCACGGGAAGAAGACCAGCGCCTGGTAGACGCCGCGGAAACGGAATCGCTTGCGCAGAGCCAGAGCAATCAGGAAGCCGATGACGAACTGCGGCACGAGAGAACCTACGACCCACAGCACCGAGTTCCAGGCGACCTGCGGGAAGACCGGGTCACTGAAAACACGGATGAAGTTGTCGAAGCCGACGAATGGCGTCGAGGTGAGGTCCCACAGGTTCCAGTCATGGAACGCCATGCGCACACCCTGGAGCATCGGGTAGTACGTGAACCAGCAGACGAAGAGGATGGCGGGGGCGAGGAAGGCGAGTATCGTCCAGGCGTGCCGGCCCCGGAAGACGCGCTTTCCCGGCCGCGCCGGGGCGGCCCCACCGGATTCACCGGTGGAGCGCCCCGAACGCGTGAGGAGTGACATGGATCAGCCCTTTTCGCTGGCGTACTTCTCGACCCAGTACGCGTCCCACGACTCGAGGAGCTCGGTCGTCGTCATGTTGCCCAGCAGCACGTTCTGCACGTCCTGGTCGGACTTCTGGATCCATTCGGTCCACCAGCTCACACCGCGCGGCTGCTGCACGTTGACGTAGGTGTCCGGGTTCTCGGTCATGGTGACGTAGCTCGTCCACGGGCCGGTCGAGTAGAACTCGTCATCGGATGCCGCGGCGATGATCGGCACCAGGCTGTTCGCCTGGGCGAACTCAGTGGCGGGCTCGGCAGAAGACAGGTATTCGATCAGATCCACCGCCGCCTCCTTGTGCTTGCTTCCCTCTGCAACACCCCAGCCGGCGACGGCGAGGGGCTGCGCGGCCTTGCCGGACGGTCCGGTCAGCAACGGAGCGGTGTCCCACTGATCCTCGGTGAGGTTCGAGTCCTGAACGGTCGCGATGACCTCCGGGTCCTGCAGGAGGAACGCGGTGGAGCCGTTCGTGAAGCCGGCGACCATCTCCGGGTAACCCCATGAGACGGCAGAGGGCGGTGAACCCTGCTCGAACAGGTCGAAGTAGGTGTCGACGGCATCCTGTGCTTCGTCGGCGGCGAAGATGGTCGAGCCGTCCTGCATCAGGAACGCGTTCGAGAGGTCGAGGTCATCGACGACGTACGCCTCGATCGCCGCGACCACGTTCGTGTTGCCGTTCTGGCCGCCGCGGAACGCGTAGCCATAGATGTTGCTCGAGGGATCCTGGATCGCCGAGGCCTGTTCAAGCAGCTCTTCCCAACTCGCCGGAGGCCCGTCGAAGCCTGCTTCGGCGATGAGATCGGTGCGGTAGAACAGCGACAGGCCGTAGAAGCCGTAGGGCACGAAGTAGCTGGTGCCATCGCCCTCGGCGGCAGCCTTGGCGTTGTCGGTGAGCGCGTCCCAGCCGTCCCAGCTCTTCAGGTCGTCGGTCATGTCGTAGAGCCAGCCGTTGTTGGAGAACGGGCCGACGGTGATGTCGCGGACCTCGAGCACATCGACGCCCTTGCCGGACTGCAGCATCTGCTGGATGGTCTGGTCGGCCTGTTCAGTGGGCGGGGAGACGAGCTTGACGGTGACGCCCGGGTTGTCGGCCTCGAAATCATCGAGGAGGCCGCGCAGCAGGTCGGTGCGGGCGGGGTTGGTCAGGCTCTCGACCATCTGCAGCTCGACGTCGCCGCCTTCGCCGCCGGAGGATTCGGAGCCTCCTGCGGAGCACGCGGTCAGTCCCAGCAGGGCGACAGTGCCCAGGCCGACGGCTGTCGTCAGTCGGTTGCGCTTCATGACATACCTCTTTCTGTGTTTTTCGTTCGGGGAAGGGTCAGGATGCCGCGGCTGCGGCGCGCAGAATCTCGGGGATGCAGCGCTCGACGTAGGCTTCGAAGTCGCTCAGCTCGGTGTAGAGATGGACAGAGAGGCGGTAGTAGCCGCGTCCTTCGAAGCTCGTGAAGGCGGTTTCGACGCCGACGCGGTCGAAGAGTGTCATGCGCAGGGCATCCGCTTCTTCTCGGGTTTTGCCCAAGCCGTCGGGCAGGCGGATCAGCCGCATCGCGTCGACCGGTGTCGGCAGCTGCACGAGTGCGTCTTCGGCGACGTGGGGCTGAACGGCATCGGCGATCAGCCGGGCGCCGACGTCGGCGAGTTCGCGCATGCTCTGGCGGGTGCGCTCCCAGGTGTACTCGCGCTCGATGAAATCGATCGCGGCCGGGGTGCTGAGGTAGGTGGTCGCATCGATCGTGCCCTGCGTGTCAAAGCGGCTCGGGAACGGCTCCGGAGCCCCCCATGAGTCGATCAGCGGCCACAGCTCCTGGCGGTCGGAGTTGGTTGTGACGAGCAGTGCCGACCCACGGGGTGCGCACGGCCACTTGTGCATATTGCCGAACCACCAGTCGCCACCGCCGGCTGTGGCGGCATCCGGGATGAGGCCGGGCGCGTGCGCTCCGTCGACGAGAACGCGGATGCCGCGCTCGTGAGCGAGGGCGCTGATCTCGGCGGTGGGTAGCATGCGTGCAGTAGGGGACGTGATCTGATCGACGACGATGAGTCGGGTGTTCGCGGTGAGCGACTGACGGAACAACTCCACGACTTCATCGGCCGAGGCGAACAGGGGGATGTGGACGGCGCGTACCTCGGCGCCGAAGCGACGTGCCAGGCGGGCGGCGCCCATAGTGATGGCCCCATAGCCATGGTCGGTGACGAGGATCTCGTCGCCGGCGTCGAGGCGCAGACTGTTGTAGACGACGGTGGCTGCGGCGGACGCATTGGGCACGAATGCGCTGTCTTCGGCGCGGGCGCCGACGAAGGGGGCGACGTGGGCGCGAGCATCCGCAACATACTCCGCGATGCGCGGGAACCAGCCGACGGGGCTGCGGTCGGCACGCTCGCGCAACTCGTTCTGGTGCTCGACGACTTCGCTGGGGACGGCGCCGAAGGAGCCGTGGTTGAGGTGGATGATCGTCGGATCCAGCGGCCAGGCATCGCGCGCTCGCATCCCCGAAACCAGACGCACGGGTGCGAGAGTGGGGGATGGATGCTGCATGCTGCCTCGTTCGGATAATGGGTGCGGCCGGAACTTGTTTTACAACATTGCCACATTCGGTTCATTGTGGCGAGTCTTATCGGTAGATTTTATAAAGTCGTAAGACAACTTAGGGAAAGGTGCGCGGATGGGCGCAATGGAGACGGCACTGCACGGGCTGCGCGCACTCATCGCCGATGGTGATCTGAAGCCGGGCGACCGGTTACCGAGCGAAGGGGAACTGTGCGAGAGGCTTGGTGTTTCTCGGGGACCGCTGCGAGAGGCGATCCGCACGCTCTCGGCGCTCGGGGTGATCGACACCCGACACGGATCTGGCAGTTACGTTTCAGAGCTGCACGCCGCCGATCTCATCAAGGGACTCGGACTGACGGTCGGCCTGCTGCCGCTGGACTCGGTCATCGAGTTGTATGAGCTGCGCCGTGCGCTGGAGGCGCATGCGGCGAGTCTGGCCGCCGCTCGCATCGATGACGACACGATCGCGCGGCTCGACGAGCTGCTGGTGCGACTGGAGGCGGTCACCGACGACGAGGAGCTTTCCGAACTCGACAGTCAGTTCCACTCTGCGATCGCCGACATCGCTAACAACGACGCGCTCGCCACACTGCTGGAGGTGCTGCGGGCCCGTTCACGCGCCTACCGGATCTTCACGACCGCAGATGCCGCTCAGATCAAAGTGCTCTCCGATGCCGGTCACCGTGCGATTCTGCGGGGGCTCGAAACGCGGGATCCGGTTGCCGCATCCGCTGCCGCCGCCGGTCACGTCGCCCAGACCGAGTACTGGCTGCGCAAGCATCAGCAGCCCGCGTCGTAACCCGGCCACCACGTCCGCTCGGCCGCTAGCCCCGCTCCGTCCCAACGACCGGAACGGCCGAAAAATGTGACCAGAGCGCCCGACGCCGCGCGCGGGGCCAGTAGCGTTGAGCCATGGTCAACTATCGCTACCTCGGAAACAGCGGCCTCAAGGTCTCTGAGATCACCTACGGCAACTGGGTCACGCACGCATCCCAGGTCGAAGACGACGCGGCCGTCAAGACCGTGCACGCCGCACTCGACGCTGGCATCACCACGTTCGACACCGCTGACACCTACGCGAACACGGCAGCCGAGGTCATTCTCGGCAAGGCGCTGCAGGGTCAACGCCGCGAGAGCCTGGAGATCTTCACGAAGGTCTACTTCCCGACCGGACCCAAGGGTGCGAACGACACCGGCCTGAGCCGCAAGCACATCTTCGAGTCGATCAACGGTTCGCTGGCGCGCCTGGGCACCGACTACGTCGACCTCTACCAGGCGCACCGCTTCGACTACGAGACGCCGTTGGAGGAGACCTTCCAGGCTTTCGCTGACATCGTCCGCCAGGGAAAGGCGCTGTACATCGGCGTCAGCGAATGGACCGCTGAGCAGCTGCGCGAGGGCCACGCGCTCGCCAAGCAGTTGGGCGTGCAGCTCATCTCGAACCAGCCGCAGTACTCGATGCTGCACCGGGTGATCGAGGGCAAGGTGGTTCCTGCATCCGAAGAGCTCGGAATCTCGCAGATCGTCTGGTCGCCGATGGCGCAGGGCGTTCTCAGTGGCAAGTACCTGCCTGGCCAGCCCGTGCCCGACGGCTCGCGCGCCACCGACCCGCACAGCGGCGCCGAGTTCATCAAGCGTTTCCTGCAGGATGACATCCTGACCGCTGTGCAGCGACTCAAGCCGATCGCCGCCGACGCCGGGCTCACGATGCCGCAGCTGGCGATCGCCTGGGTTCTGCAGAACAAGAATGTCGCCGCGGCTCTGGTCGGAGCATCCCGTCCCGAGCAGCTCGCCGATACGGTCAAGGCGTCCGGTGTCACGCTCGACGCCGATACGCTCGCCGCTATCGACACGGCCCTCGGCGACGTCCCCAACCGCGACGCCGAGCACACCTACACGGTCTCGCCGAAGACGCGGCTGGTCTGAGGCAGCACCATCGCGAGAGCGGTGCGGGCGTGCTCAGTCCAGGGTGATGTCGACCTGAATCTCGGATGCCAGCCGCTCGAGGTCTGCGCGGAGGGCGTCGAGATCGGCGGATGCCGGAACCTCCGCCGTCACGGACGCTTCGAAGAGCCGGCCGCCGGCCATCGCTGCGTCCCGGGTCTGGGTGGTCATATCGTCGATGCTCAGGTGATGGCTGCTGAGCACCGCGGAGATCTCGCGAACGATCCCGGGGCGGTCGTTGCCGAGGATCTGCAGCGAGATCGGTCGCGCGGCGGCGGTGGCCGGGGCATCCGCACCCGTGTGCGCGACAACTCTCAGCCCGTCCAGCGACTGCACCGCCGCCGTCAGCTCCGCAATCCGCTCATCCGGCACCGAGACCTGGATGACGCCGGCGAAAACGCCGGCGAGTTCGGCGAGCTGGCTGTTCTCCCAATTGCCGCCGTGCGCGTCGACGACATCGGCGACGGATGCCACGAGGCCGGGGCGGTCGGATCCGACAACGGTGAGGATCAGAGTGGTCATGCCTGAAGCGTAGCCCGGCAGGCTCAGTCGTCCCAGACCCCGGTCTGCAGAAAACGATCCAACTGGGCGCGGTGCGGGGCGAGATCCCACCCCTGCTCGGCAATCCAGTCGTCCGAATAGTAGGTGCCGGCGTAGCGGGCACCGCCGTCGCAGATGAGGGTGACGACGCTGCCCTGCTTGCCCTCGGCGAGCATTCGGGCGATGAGGCGGAACGCTCCGACCAGGTTGGTGCCGGTCGAGCCTCCGGCCCAGTGCAGGGTGCGTTCCTTCAGCAGCCGGATCGCGGCGATCGACGCAGCATCCGGGATCTGCAGCATCTCATCGATCACACCCGGCACGAATGAGGGCTCGACACGCGGCCGGCCGATGCCCTCGATGCGGCTGGGGGTTCCGGTTGTGTAGTTAGCCGTTCCCGTGCTCCAGCCGCCGAAGAATGCCGAGCCTTCCGGGTCGACCACGGCGACGCGGGTCGGATGCTGGCGGTAGCGCACATACCGGCCGAAGGTCGCGCTCGTTCCGCCGGTGCCGGCGCCGACCACGATCCACTCCGGAACCGGATGCCGCTCCCGTTCCAACTGGCTGAACACGCTCTCGGCGATGTTGTTGTTCCCGCGCCAGTCCGTCGCCCGCTCCGCGTAGGAGAACTGGTTGAGGTAGTGCCCGCCGCACTCTGCGGCGAGCCGCTCGGCCTCAGGATGCATCTCCGGCGCCTGGTCGACGTAGTGGCAGCGGCCGCCATAGAACTCGATGAGCTCGATCTTCTCCGGGCTCGTCGACCGTGGAACGACTGTGACGAAGTCGAGTCCCAGCATCCGGGCGAAGTAGGCCTCAGAAACTGCCGTCGAACCGCTGGATGCTTCGACGAGCGTCGTCCCCTCGACGATGCGTCCGTTGACCAGCCCATACAGCAGCAGCGAACGCGCCAGGCGATGCTTCAACGAACCGGTCGGGTGCACCGACTCGTCTTTGAGGTAGAGGTCGATTCCCCATGCGGGCGGCAGCGGGAAGACGTGCAGATGCGTGTCGGCACTGCGATTGGCATCTGCCTCTAGCAGTGCGATTGCGGTGCTGGCCCAGGAGGTCACGCGAACAGCGGCGGCAGGAAGGCGATGGCCGCTGCGGCCGCGGCGAGCACCAGTACGGCGACGAGCAGAATCCGCCAGCGGGGCCCCTTCTGCGGCTTGATCGTCGGCGACGGCTTGGTCAGCGGACCGGGCGTCGGCTCGGGGCGACTGGTCAGATCGATCAGCGGAGGGGAGGAATTATCCGGAGAACTCGGACGTCCGTCGGTCATGTGCAACCCCTCTCTCAAGTGCGGCGCACTCTAGATAGAGACTGTACCGGCACGGGAGGTTCCGCCGGCACCGTCGACATGCAGCAGTGATGCCTGCGACTGCTCCTGGCGCAGCTGGAACTCGAAGCGCGAACGGTCACCGCGGTGCAGCGCGATGAAGTACTCGATCGGGGTGCCGGCAGCATCACGACTGATGCTGCGCAGCCGCAGCAGCGCCGACCCTGCGCTGACGTCGAGATGCTGGGCCTGATCGTGCGTCGCGACAGTCGCTTCGGCCGAACGCACGCCGTCGGTCGCCTGGATGCCGTTGTCCGCGAGTAGCCGGTAGAGGGATGCCTCGGACAGATCGACGCCGAGGCTGACAGCGCCGATGTGCTCGGGCATCCACGTCGTCGAATACGACCACGGCTCCCCGTCGACGTATCTCAGGCGCTCGAGCGCGATCACTGCAGAGCCCACCGGAATCTCGAGGGCTGCGGCGATCTCGGCGTCAGCATCCTCGCGCTCATGCCGCAGGATGTCACTGCGCACATGACCGCCGCGCCGTTCCACATCGTCGTAGAGTCCGATCAGCGTGTGCACCAGCGCCTCACTCGTGCGCGGACGTGACACGAAGGTGCCCTTGCCCTTGACGCGCTCGACCAGGCCCTCGTGTTCGAGCTGTGCGAGAGCCTGCCGTACGACCGTGCGCGAGATTCCGTATCGCTCGCAGAGCCGGTGCTCGCCGGGGAGCGGGTCACCGGGCTGCAGCCCGTCGCGCTCAATACTGTCGATGATCAGTTGGCGCAGCTGGTCGTACATCGGCGCGGCGGAGCGCCGGTCGATCACGTCGTCGGAGGTCGCGGTCGGCTCCATTTAGTACGCCACCCCCGCGTGCAGGATGACGTTGGCGTAGGGCGTGAACTCGCCGGATCGCACGAATGCGCGAGCGGCGTGCGTGCGCTTTTTGAACTCGACGTGCGGGATCAGCTCGATCTCGATGTCGGGCAGTCGCTCGCGCAGCGCGGCGAGCACCTCGGGGCTGTGTTCGGCGACTTCGGCCGACACCGTCGCACCCTCGACCACCATCTCTGCGAGCACGGTGTCGAGGACATCGAAGAATGCTGGAGCACCGGGGCGGTAGGCAAGGTCGATCCGTTCGGAGCCGACCGGGATCGGGAGGCCAGCGTCGGTGACGACGATGAGGTCGGTGTGTCCGGTTTCGCTGATGACGCGTGAGAGCGCGGGATTGATCGTGGTTGCGGTTTTGCGCATGGGGGCTCCTGGTCAGACCCGGGATGCCACGAAGGCATCGACGTCGCAGCGGAGGGGAAGACTGGGCGATGCGCCCTGCTTGGTGACAGTCAAAGCGCCGGCAGCAGTGGCCAGGCGCACGGCGTCGGTCAGCGAAGCGCCGTTCGCGAGGGCCGCACCGAGGTATCCGGCGTAGGCGTCGCCGGCGGCAGTGGTATCAACGGCTTCGACCGGAAACGGCGGGACGATCTGGGCGCCCTCGGCGGTGACCACGCACGATCCCTGCTCGGCGAGCGTGATGACAGCGGCTTTCACGCCCCGGGCGAGGAACCAGCGGCCGGCCTGCTCGGCGGTCGCGGCATCCGTCACGGTGATTCCACTGAGAACGGATGCTTCGGTCTCATTGGGTGTGACGATGTCGATGTTCTGCCAGACCTCGTCCGCCAGGGGTGCGGCCGGGGCGGGGTCGAGGATCACCGTCATGCCGTGCTCGCGGCCCCGAGCGGTGATACGAGCGGTCAGCGTCGAGGGGGTCTCGAGCTGGGTGAGCAGCACCGATGTCGTCGGGGCGAGCGCTGCCAGGGCGGTGTCGATCTGAGCGGCGTCGAGTTCGGCGTTGGCGAGCGGAACCATCACGATGTCGTTCTGCGCCGAGGCGTCGACACGGATGTGCGCGATGCCGGTGGGGCCGGCGACCGTTCGCAGATGGGTGAGGTCGACGCCCGCATCGGTGAGACCATCGACGACGAGGTCGTGGAAGAGATCGTCGCCGACGCATCCGACGAAGCTCGTCGCGGCCCCGGCACGACCGGCGGCGACGGCCTGATTCGCGCCCTTACCACCGAGCATCAGCGTGAACTGGTCGCCGAGAATCGTTTCACCACGCGCGGGAAGGCGCTGAGAAAACGTCGTGACATCGGCGGTGACGCTGCCGACGATGACGACGCCGGTGCGCGCTGCTGAGGTCGCTGCGGAGGACGAGACGGTCATGGAGCTCCTGATCTTCTTTGACTTCGGTGAGTCCTGTCATTACATTAGCCGAATCCGCACCTGTAACGACAGGTTGCTCATCAGGAAGAGAACCCATGTCTGCTGTCGCTGCCATCTCCCCACGTCTGTACGTCGACAGCGCCGACGGCGAGCGGGTCTCCCGGCTCCTGGACGCTGGTGTCGTGCACGGCGTGACGACCAACCCGACGATCCTCGAACGCGGTGGCCGCACTGCGGCCGAGATCCCCGAGCTCTACGCCCGGTGGGAGGCGGAGGGCGCTCAGGAGATCTTCTTCCAGACCTGGGGTGCTGACCGCGCCGCCCTGCTGGGCAACGCCGAAATGATCCGCGCGCTCGGTGAGCGGGTCGCGGTGAAGGTTCCAGCGACCGCCGACGGCTTCGCCGTCGCGTCTACCCTGGTTCGCGACGGCGCGACAGTTCTCATCACCGCGGTCTATTCGGTTGCCCAGGCGCTCGCCGCAGCCAGCATCGGCGCGCAGTACATCGCTCCCTACCTCGGGCGGCTCCGGGATGCCGGAGTCGACGGCGATGCGCTGATCCCCGAGATGCAGGCGGTGTGTGCGGGCAGCGCGACGAACGTGCTCGCGGCCAGTCTGCGCTCAGCCGATGACATCGTCTCGCTGCGTCTGGCCGGTGTGCCGTACTTCACGGCCGCCCCCGACGTTCTCGACGAGGTGCTGTTCCACCAGGTCAGCGACAGCTCGGCTTCGGAGTTCGAAGCGGCCATGGGGCGCATCGGGGCGTGAGCTCGGCTCGCGGTTGCGGGCGCGGGCGCGGGTTGCGGGCGCGGCTGTGGCCGCAGGCTGCGGGCGCGGGCGCGGGCGCAGGCGAGATGTCAGGCCGTCGCGGCCTGACGCAACCAGCGCTCGACCCCGGCGATATGCGCGGTCGAGAGCGACGTGGCCAGGTTCGGATCGTGCTGTGCGATGGCGTCCGCGATCGCGCGATGCTCGGAGAGAGTGCGTTCGACCGCACCCTGCTCGGTGAGGCCGCGCCATACCCGTGCACGCACGGTCTGTCCGCTCAGACTCTCGATGAGACTGGCCAGGTAGCTGTTGCCTGCCATGCGCACGATCTCGCGATGGAAGCGGATGTCGTGCTCGACCAGCTCGTCAATGGTGACCTCAGCCCCATCGACGCTCTCGAGTTCCTCGTGCAGAGCGCTGACCGCCTCGGGGGTGCCGAGGGTTGCGGCAAGGCCCGTCGCCTGCGATTCCAGCATCCGCCGCACCGCGAAGATCTCCAAGAGCGAGTCGTCATCGTGCATGTCGGCGACGAATGAGATCGCCTCCAGCAGCAGGTGTGGCTCGAGGCTCGTGACATATGTGCCGTCGCCGCGACGCACATCGAGCACGCGGATGACCTCGAGCGCCTTGACCGCTTCGCGCATCGAGTTGCGGGAGAGTCCGAGGCGCTCGGACAGTTCCTTCTCCGGGGGGAGTCGATCTCCGGGGGAGAGCTCTCCGGAAACGATCATCGCCTTGATCTTCTCGATCGCCTCATCGGTGACTGCCATGCTCGTCATCATGGCACATAGGTCGGATGTCTGGGGCAGGATGGACGCATGCGTGTTCTCGATTCACATCTGCACCTGTGGGATCCGTCTCGTCTTGATTACTCCTGGCTTGAGGGGCCGCTGCGCGCACGGTTCGGACCCGAGGAACTCGCCGCCGCTGTAGGTGGCATCGATGAGTCGCACGGGTTCGTCTTCGTGCAGGCCGGCTCCGCCGAGGACCAGTACCTCGACGAGGTCGCGTGGGTCTCGTCGGTGGCTGAGCAGGTGAACGTGCGCGGAATCGTCGCCGGCGCACGGCTCGATTTGGGAGAGGCGACAGTGCGGTATCTGGATGCTGTCGCCGAGCATCCGCTCGTGGTCGGAGTGCGTCATCTGCTGCAGGGAGCGCCGGTGGGCCTGGCGCGGTCGGTGGAATTTCGTGCCGGGGCGGCCGCGCTTGCCGAGCGTGGATTGACCTTCGACGCCTGCGTTCAGACGGTGCCGCAGCTGCGGGACGTCATTGACCTGGCGGCCGAGGTGCCGGAACTGCGGATCGTGCTCGACCACCTGGGCAAGCCCGTGGTCGGAACCGCTGCGGACCCGGCTGCGCCGGCGACCGAGTGGGTGGACGCCTTGGCGGCTCTGGCGCAGCATCCGCAGGTCTTCTGCAAGCTTTCGGGACTGCCGGCCGAGGCAGGAGGCGACTGGTCCGCGGGTCAGATGGAGCCGTTCCTGGATGCTGCGGCTGCCGCCTTCGGAGTGGAACGGCTGATGTGGGGCAGTGACTGGCCGGTGTCTGCGGTGCGGGCATCCAAAATCGACTCCGTAGCCATCGGTGCGTGGACCGCAGCTGTGGCATCCTGGGCCGGCGCCCGTGATCTCGACGTCGATGCGATTCTCTGGCGCAACGCCGAGCGGTTCTACGGGCTGGACTAGCCTCAGCGCGGCCGTGAACGCGGCGGTGGGTGTCGCAAATGGCCGCTCCGCATGCGCGTGAGCGGCCATTTGCGACACCTGTCACGTGAGTCGCGGCCACTTGCGACCCCTGCGGGGCGACCGGCGCGCGCAGCGCTACTCGGCGCGCAAGCGCAGCTGCGCCATACCGCCGTCGACTTCGATGGATGTTCCGGTGGTGGAACCGGCTGCCGGGGACACCAGATACGCCACGGCGGCGGCGACCTCATCGGGGGAGACGAGGCGCCCGTGCGGCTGGCGGGCCTCGAGCGCCGCGCGCTCCGCAGCGGGGTCATCGGCCTGACCGAGCAATCGGCCGACCCACGGGGTATCGGCGGTGCCGGGGTTCACGGCGTTGACACGGATGCCCTCACGCAGATGATCCGCGGCCATTGCACGGGTCAGTGCCGACACCGCGCCCTTCGACGCGCTGTACAGGGCGCGCTGCGGGAGTCCGGTGGAGGACGCGATGGATGCTGTGTTGCACACCGCGGCGGCAGGCGATTGCCGCAACCACGGAAGCGCCGCAGCTGTCACGCGTGCGATGCCGGTGACGTTGACCGACAGCACCCGCGCCCACTCGTCGTCGTCGTTCGCGCTGATGTCGCCGACCGCACCGATACCGGCATTGTTGACGACGATGTCGATGCGACCGAACTTTTCGGCGACAGCTGCGACCGCAGCATCCACGCTCGCGCGATCCGAAACATCCGCGGCGAACGCGGCGAAGCGCTCATCCGCACCGGAGGGGTCGCGGTCGAGCACCGCGATCTCTGCGCCGTCAGCGTGCAGACGCTGCGCGATCGATGCTCCGATTCCGGATGCGCCGCCGGTGACGATGGCGACGAGCCCGGTGAGGTCGCGACCACTGGACCCGGTCATTTCTGAGCCTCCCACGCGACGAACTTCTGCTGCTGGCCGCCGAGTCCGTCGATCGAGATGTCGACGACGTCGCCGTCCTTCAGGTACGGGTATTTTCCGGACAGCGCAACACCCTGAGGAGTGCCGGTGAGGATCAGATCACCGGGCTCAAGCGTGACGTACTGCGAGAGGTGGTGCACGATGACGCGCACGTCGAAGATCATGTCGGAGGTGTTCGAGTCCTGGCGGGGTTCGCCGTTCACGAAGCTCTTCAGATTTAGGTTGTCGACGTCGACCTCGTCCGGGGTGACGAGCCAGGGGCCGGTCGGGTTGAAGCCCGCCGCGATCTTGCCCTTGGACCACTGGCCGCCGGAAACCTCGATCTGGAATGAGCGCTCGGAGACGTCGTTGGCGACGACGTAGCCGGCGATGTGGTCATCCGCCTCATCCGGCGAATCGAGATACGCGGCGCGCTTGCCGATCACGATGCCGAGCTCGACCTCCCAGTCGGTCTTCTCGCTGCCGCGCGGGATCGTCACGTCGTCGTTCGGGCCGACGACCGTGTTCGGTGTCTTCAGGAACAGGATCGGGATCGTCGGCGGCTCGGAGCCGGATTCTGCCGCGTGCGCGGCGTAGTTCATGCCGATGCAGATGACCGCGCTCGGGCGGGCGATCGGGGCACCGATGCGCAGATCCGCGGCGCCTTCGAGCTCGGGGAGTTCACCGGCCGCGTGCGCGGCAGCCACCCGCGAGCGGAAGTCGTCGGCGAGAAAATCACCATTGACATCGGATGTCACCGCCCGTAGATCGAGGTGGCGATCACCGTCCACCAGGACGGGAATTTCGGATCCAGGGGCGCCAAGCCGCGCGAACTTCATGGTTCTCCTACCTCGTTGGGGAGCCGCCCGTGGACGGCACGTCTGATTGACAGTATAGACATCGGATGTTTACACTCCAAGAGGTCCGTGCAGAAACTTCGTGCTGCACCAGGAGAGGAATATCCCGTGAGCCGCATCGTCGCCCTCGACACCACCGACATTCGTTTTCCGACGTCGCTGAGCCTGGATGGCTCGGACGCGATGAACCCCGACCCCGACTACTCCGCGGCGTACGTCGTGATCCGCACGGATGCCGACGACGAGATCGCCGGTCACTCCTTCGTGTTCACCATCGGCCGCGGCAACGACGTGCAGGTCGCCGCGATCGATGCACTCGCTGATCACCTTGTCGGCCGCGAGATCGAACCGCTGCTCGACGACATGGGCACGACCTTCCGCGACATCATCGGCGACTCGCAGCTGCGCTGGCTGGGCCCGGAGAAGGGCGTCATGCACATGGCCATCGGCGCCGTGATCAATGCGCTCTGGGACATCAAGGCCAAGCGCGCCGGACTCCCGCTGTGGCAGCTACTGGCCCGTATGACTCCGGAGGAGATCGTCGACCTCGTCGACTTCCGGTACCTGACCAATGCCCTCACTCGCGAGGATGCCCTCGAGATCCTGCGTGCTGCCGTCCCTGGTCGCGCCGAACGCGAGGCCGAGCTGCTGGCCACCGGCTACCCGGGCTACACCACCAGCCCCGGCTGGCTCGGCTACTCCGACGAGAAGCTCGAGCGCCTAGCCCGCGAGGCGCTCGCAGACGGATTCACCCAGATCAAGCTCAAGGTCGGCGCCGACCTCGACGACGACATCCGCCGCTTCCGCAAGGCCCGCGAGGTGCTCGGGCCGGACTTCCCGATCGCGATCGATGCCAACCAGCGCTGGGAGGTCTCCGAAGCGATCGAGTGGGTCGGCGCGCTCGCTGAGTTCAACCCGGCCTGGGTCGAGGAGCCCACGAGCCCCGACGACATCCTCGGGCACGCGGAGATCGCCCGCGGCATCGCCCCGATCCGTGTGGCAACCGGCGAGCACGCCCAGAACCGCATGATCTTCAAGCAGCTGCTGCAGGCGAACGCCATCGAGGTAATGCAGATCGATGCCGTGCGCGTTGCGGGCGTGAACGAGAACATCGCCAACCTGCTCCTGGCAGCGAAATTTGGCGTGCCGGTCTGCCCGCACGCGGGCGGCGTGGGTCTGTGCGAAGCAGTGCAGCACTTGTCGATGTTCGACTTCGTCGCTGTCACGGGCACGCGCGAGGGACGCCTGATCGAGTTCGTCGATCATTTGCACGACCACTTTGTCGTGCCGACCGACATTCAGGGCGGTTCCTACATGCCACCCACCGCGGCCGGTGCCAGCATGGAGATGAAGGCCGAGAGCATCGCGAAGTACGAGTGGAAGGGTGCGCATGTCGCAGACTGAGCTGCGCATCCCCGCGCTCGGGTACGGGGCAGCGAACGTCGGCAACCTCTTTCGAGAGCTGACGGATGACGAGGCCTGGGCGGTGCTGGATGCCGCGTGGGACAGCGGTGTGCGGTACTACGACACCGCTCCGCACTACGGGCTCGGACTCTCCGAGCGACGCCTCGGGGCCTTCCTGCAGACGAAGCCGCGCGACGAGTTTGTCCTCTCCACCAAGGCGGGGCGTCTGCTGCGCCCGAACCCGGAGTTCGATGGTGGCCTCGACACCGACAACGACTTTTTCGTGCCGAACACCCTGCAGCGGGTGTGGGACTTTTCGGATGCTGGCATCCGCTCATCCATCGAAGAATCGAAAGAGCGGCTGGGGCTCGACCGGATCGATCTCGTTTACCTGCACGACCCGGAGCGCAATGACCTCGAGTTGGCGCTCGAATCGGCATTCCCGGCGTTGGAGCGGTTGCGCAACGAGGGTGCGATCGGCGCGATCGGCGTCGGTTCTATGGTCAGCGAGGCGCTGGCTCGATCCGTGCGCGAGGCTGATCTCGACATCATCATGATCGCGGGACGCTACACGCTGCTGGAGCAGCCGGCTGCGGCAGATGTGCTGCCCGCCTGTCGCGAACGCGGCACCGGTGTGGTCGCGGCATCCGTCTTCAATTCCGGGCTGCTGGCCAAAGCCGAGCCGACGCGCGACAGTCGCTACGAATACGGCGGCGTGCCCGAAGGCGTCTGGGATCGACTGCAAAAGATCGTCGCGATCTGCCGGAACCACGACGTGGTGCTGCCCGCGGCGGCGATTCAGTTCCCGCTTCGCGACGAGGTGACGCATGCGGTTGTGCTCGGCAGTTCCCGCCCCGAGCAGGTGCGACAGAACGCCGAGCTCGCAGCCGCTGCGATCCCCGAGGCGTTCTGGCTCGAACTTGCCGCCGAGGACCTGATCCCGGCGTGAACTCTCCGCTCCGGTCGCAATCGCTCCGCCCCGGTCGCAATTCATGTCGCTATTTGTCGATTTGAGCAGCACCAATTGCGACCGGAGCGACAGGAAAGGAAAAGAACATGCTCGAAGGAATCAACCCGCTCCTCACCGGTGAGTTGCTGCTGCACCTGGATCGGATGGGACATTCGGATGCTGTCGTGATCGCCGACGCGCACTTCCCCGCGTGGGCGCTCGGCCGCAACGTGATCGACCTGCCCGGCACGACAACGCCCGAGGTGCTCGCCGCGATCCGCACGGTGATCCCCCTGGACGATGCGCCGGGGCTCGACCTGATGGAATCCGCCGACGCCGTGGTCCTCGACGTGCAGCGTGAGCTGATGGATGCTGCCGGAACGACTGTCGAGACCACCCGATTCGTCGAACGCTTCGCGTACTACGACCTCGCCGGGCCTGCGTACCTGATGGTGCGCACCGGAGAGACCCGCAAGTACGGCAACGCGCTGCTGCGCAAGGGCGTGGTCGGGCACGCGTCGGCGTAGCCGCAGGAGCGCGACAGCCCGGGTGAACCGCTCAGGCTCAGGCTCAGGCTCAGGCTCAGGCCCAGGCCCAGGCCCAGCCCTGGGCCTAGCCCTGGGCCCGCGACCTAGTGCTGGTCGATCGTTCCGACGGCGTGCAGGGCGTCGCGGATGTAGCGGTTCGCGTGGGCCGCGAGGTCATCGGAGTCCTGCCAGAGGTTGCGCCAGATGCCGAGGGTGTTACTGAGCTCTGCGCTGACCACGGCCGACGAGAACGACTCGAACACGACCGGGCCGTCGTAGGCGACGTCGTGCAGCGCCCGGAAGAACGTCGCGAAGTCGACGGTCCCGGTGCCGAGGTATCCGCGGTGGCTGTCACCGATGTGCACGTAGCCGAGCTTTCCTGCGCGCGCGACGTCGTGCACAGGCTGGAAGAAATCCGACTCCTCGATGTTCATGTGGTACGTGTCCAGGTGCACGCTGACGTCGCCGTCCACGCCATCGAGGAAGCCCAACGCGCCGCGACCCGTGTTGAACACGTTCGACTCGTAACGGTTGACGACTTCGAGCGAGAGCCGGATGCCGCGCTCAGCGGCCTTCGCGGCAAGCCCCGAGATCGCGGCCTGGCTGTTCGCCACGCCCCGTGCGGTCACCGGTGCCATGTACTTGCCCATTGCGGAGTAGATGACGCCGCACAAGACATCGCCGCCCATCGTCGCCACATGATCCAGGCAGCGCTCCAGTGTCGAGACGCCTGCGGCGACGACTGAGGCGTCGTCACTGGTCAGGTCGGTCGCGTTCGTCAGCCCGAGGGATGCCGTCACGGCGAGGTCGTTGTCGCGCAGCATCCGTCCGGCCAAAGCGGAGTCGAAGGCGGCGGCGTCCATCAAGGGGATCTCGATCAGGTCGAATCCGGCGTTCTTGGTGCCTTCGATCGCGCGCCGCAGGCCCGCCTCTTCGAAGGTTCCCGTGAAGACCAGGCCGTGCGCACCTATGAGCATTTCAATCCCTCTTTCTGCGCATGCGCGCATTTCCGTGACGAAGTTGTTATTACAGGTCTAGCATGATGAGACGACGTTAGGTACATTTAGATACAACTTGCATCACACAGGATGCTGGTACACAATTGATCCGATGTTTGACGGTAATCTCGGTGTCGACATCTTTTCAGAAATCACGACCTTCAAGGGAGCAGGTGAACATATGAGCGATCCGATCCTCCGAGTAGACGGCATCAGCAAAGGCTTCCCAGGTGTGCAGGCACTGAAGGATGTGCACCTCGAGGTGCGCGCCGGTGAAGTGCTCGTTCTCGTCGGCGAGAACGGCGCTGGAAAATCGACGCTGATGAAGATTCTCTCGGGCATCTACACCCGCGATGAGGGAACGATCACGTTCGAGGGGCAGCAGGTCGAACTGACCAGCCCGTTGCAGGCGCAGCAGCTCGGCATCACGATCATCCATCAGGAACTGAATATGATGCCCGACCTGACGGTTGCGCAGAATATCTTCATCGGACGCGAGCCCACATCTGGTCCGCTGCTGTCCGAGCGCAAGCTCAATAAGCAGACCACTGAGCTACTCAAGGGGCTCGGTATCAAGCTGAACCCGAAGCAGAGCGTGGGCGAGTTGACCGTCGCCGAACAGCAGATGGTCGAGATCGCCAAGGCGCTGTCGTTCAACGCCAAGGTGCTCATCATGGATGAGCCGACATCGGCGCTCACTGACACTGAGGTTGAGACGCTCTTCGTCCTCATCGAACAGCTCAAGGCCAACGGCACCGGCATCGTCTACATCTCTCACCGCATGGACGAACTCCGCCGCCTCGCCGACCGTGTCTCGGTGCTCCGAGACGGTCAATACATCGGATCACTTGAGAAGAACGAGATCAGCGTTCCGAAGATCATCGAGATGATGGTCGGCCGGGTGATCGACGAGGGAACGCGTCCCAGCGCCCGCGATCACGCGAACGATCCGGTCGTGCTCGATGTCGCGAACCTGTCGACCAAGGCGCTGCTGAAGGATGTCAGCTTCCAGTTGCACCGCGGTGAGATTCTCGGCTTCGCCGGCCTCATGGGCGCCGGTCGCACGGAGACCGCTCGTGCCGTGATCGGCGCGGACGCGCGCAGTGCTGGCACGATCTCGATCAACGGCCGCGACGCCAAGATCCGTCAGCCCGAGGATGCCGTCAAGCGCGGCGTCGGCTACCTCTCCGAGGACCGCAAGCAGCTCGGTCTCATGCTCGAGCAGGATGTCACCTTCAACACGGTGCTGGCATCCCTCGGCCGCTACGCGAACGCGATCGGCTGGATGGGTGACAGCAAGGCGAAGAATCAGACCAAGGACTACGTGCAGCAACTGCGCGTGAAGACCCCGTCGGTCAACCAGATCGTCAAACTGCTGTCCGGTGGAAATCAGCAGAAGGTCGTCATCGCCCGGTGGCTGATGCGCGACTGCGACATCCTCATTTTCGACGAACCGACGCGAGGCATCGATGTCGGCGCGAAGGAAGAGATCTACCGGCTCATGCAGCAGCTTGCCGATGCCGGCAAATCCATCATTGTCATCTCGTCGGAGCTTCCCGAGATCCTGCGCGTCGCCAACCGCATCGCGGTGTTCGCGAACGGCCGGATCACCGGAACTCTCCGCAATGAAGAAGCCAGCCAGGAGAAGATCATGCAACTCGCAGCCCACGGGGAGGAAGACTGATGAGCACCCCAAAGCAGTCCGGAGAGACGACGACTGTCATTCAGCAGGCCGTCAACGAGAACACCGACAAGCGTGATGTCGTCGGCTACCTGAAGCGTCAGGTCCAGCAGTCGCTGGCCTTCGGCACGCTCATCGTGCTGGTGATCTTCTTCTCGATCGCCAGCCCCAACTTCTTCACCTTTAGCAACATCGCAACGGTGCTGCTGTCGACAGCGGTGATCGGCATCCTCGCCCTCGGCACGACGTTCGTCATCATCACCGGCGGCATCGACCTCTCGCTCGGCACCGGTATGGCGCTGTGCGCGGTGATGACGGGTGTCTTCGTCACCAATATGGGCCTGCCTGTCTGGGTTGGCGTCATCGGCGGTATCGCCACCGGCGTCCTGATGGGGTTCATCAACGGCTTCAATGTCACGTTCCTGAACCTGCCTCCCTTCATCGCGACTCTCGCGATGATGATGATCGCCGGTGGCCTCGCCCTGGTCATCTCCGGTGTCGCCCCGATCTACTTCTCCAGCTCCGCACCGGATTTCAAGAAGATCGCGCTCGGCATGATTATCCCGGGCATCCCGAACGCCGTCCTCATCACCGCGCTGCTCGCGATCGTCGCGTTCCTCGTGCTGTCGAAGACGCTGCTGGGCCGGTACACCTTCGCGATCGGCTCGAACGAAGAGGCCACGCGCCTGTCGGGTGTGAACACCCGCCGCTGGACGATCCTCATCTACATGTTCGCGGGCGCCTTCACCGGTGTCGCGGGCATCATCATCGCCTCGCGCCTGGATTCCGCACAGCCGCAGATCGGCAGCGGGTACGAACTGCAGGCGATCGCCGCTGTCATCATCGGCGGCACCTCCCTGCTGGGAGGACGCGGTTCCATCCTGGGCACCGTGATCGGTGCACTAATCATGAGCGTGCTGGTCAACGGCCTGCGCATCCTGTCGATTCAGACCGAGTGGCAGAACGTTGTCGTCGGCGCTGTCGTGCTGCTGGCTGTTTTCCTCGACTCGCTGCGCAACCGCCAGCGAACCTGACCCTTCCCTTCCCTTCCCCATCCACACCGTCGGTCATATGACCGACATCCACACAGAACAATGGAGTTTCCATGCGATTTGGCAAGAAGACCGCATTCGCGGCACTCGTGGCCGCATCTGCGCTCGTTATGGCTGGCTGCGCAGGCGGCGGCGGCGAGGTCATCGAAGAGGGCGCCGGCACTGACGGCGGCAGCAGCAGCGACGAGATGTACATCGCCCTGGTCTCGAAGGGCTTCCAGCACCAGTTCTGGCAGGCCGTCAAGACGGGTGCCGAGCAGAGGGCTGAAGAGCTCGGCGTCAAGATCACCTTCGAAGGCCCCGCGGCCGAGACGGAGATCGCGCAGCAGCTCGAGATGCTGACCGCAGCTATCGACAAGAACCCGGATGCCATCGCGTATGCGGCCCTTGACCCCGAGGCGTGCGTCGCACCGCTTGAGAAGGCAGCGGCCCAGGACATCCCGGTCGTGTACTTCGACGCGCCGTGCAACGGTGACGTGGGCCTGAGCCTGGCGGCCACCGACAGCAAGGTGGCCGGTGCGCTGGCTGCAGAGCACATGGCAGAGCTGATCGGCGGCGAGGGCGAAGTCGCCATCGTCGGTCACTCGCAGATCAACTCGACCGGTGTCGAGCGTCGTGACGGTTTCGTCGACAAGATCGAGTCGGACTACCCCGACATCGAGATCGTCGACATTCAGTACGGCGATGGAGATCACCTGAAGTCGGCTGACATCGCGAAGGCCATGATCGCCGCGCACCCCGACCTCAAGGGCATCTACGGCACCAACGAGGGCTCGGCCATCGGCGTCGTGAACGCCGCTAACGAGCTCAACCTCGAAAAGGGCAAGATCCAGATCATCGGCTTCGACTCCGGTGCAGCTCAGCTCAACGCCATCAGGGACGGCCTGATGGCCGGCGCCATCACGCAGGACCCGATCGGCATCGGCGCGCAGGTTGTCCAGGCGGCTTACGACGCTGCCAACGGCGAGGCTGTCGAGGAGTTCTACGACACCGGCTCGTACTGGTACGACGCTGACAACATGGACGACGAGAAGATCGCTGCTGTTCTCTACGAGTGATCTGATCTGACGCAAAAGCGGCTCCTCACCTTCGGGTGGGGAGCCGCTTTCGTGTGCGTGCGGTGCAGTGCGGATGCGTCCGCAGTGCGGTTAGGAGTGGAAGACGGTGTGCAGGTCGCCGACGAGTTCGCGACCGCCGAGGCCGTCGATTTCGAACAGCACCGAGATGCCGGCGACGTGCGAGCCGAGGCGCTCGATCAGCTGGCGTCCCGCCGCGAGGGTTCCGCCGGTGGCGAGCACGTCATCGATGAGCAGCACGCGGGAGCCGGCGGGGATGTCGTCGTGCATCTCGATGGTCGCGGTGCCGTATTCGAGGGCGTAGTCGATGGATGCTGCGGGGCGAGGAAGCTTGCCTGCCTTGCGAATCGGTACCAGACCAACGCCGGCGGCGAGAGCGGCGGCGCTGGCGATCAGGAAGCCGCGCGCTTCGATGCCGGCGATGACGTCGAACTGTCCGAGGAAGGGCTCGATGATCGCCTCGGTGGTCGCCCGCAGGGCGTCGGCGTCGGCGAGCAGCGGGGTGATGTCACGGAACAGGATGCCGGGCTGGGGGTAGTCCGGGATGCTGCGGATCAGGGACTCGGCGCGGGTAAGAGCAGGGGATATTTCGGCTGAGGGCACTGATCGATGCTACTTCACCGCGCTGAGGGTATCTTTCGCTTGACATTCGTGGGAGCGCTCCCATAAAGTAACTGAGCAATGCGTGGGAGCGCTCCCACGTAGTCGCATGACCGACCCGCACCATTTCGCACAAAGGAGTGACCATGAACACACGCGCCCGCCGACGGATGCTGGCCACAGCAGCTGTCGCCTCCATCTCAGCCCTCGCCCTTGCCAGTTGCTCGGCCGACACCGGCAACGCCGACGCCGATGCAGGTGCCTCGTCTGACGAACAGGTCACCCTGTCCGTCACGACCTTCGGCACCTTCGGCTACGACGACCTCTACAAGGAATACGAGGACCTGAACCCGAACGTCACCATCGAAGCGACGAACATCGACACCGGCGGCAACGCCCGTACCGACGTCTTCACGAAGATCGGCGCCGGCGGCGGGCTCAGCGACGTTGTCGCGATCGAAGAAGGCTGGCTCGGCGCCATCATGGACGTCTCGGAGCTCTTCGTCGACCTGCGTGACTACGGCATCGAAGACCGCAAGGGCGACTGGCTGGAGTGGAAGTACGACCAGGGAACCGACGCCGAAGGCCGCGTGATCGGCTACGGCACTGACATCGGTCCGAGCGGTATCTGCTACAACGGCCCTGCCTTCGAGGCTGCGGGTCTGCCCAGCGACCGTGAGTCGGTCGCAGAGCTGCTCACGGGCGACTGGGACAACTACTTCGCCGTCGGCGCCGAGTACACGGCCAAGACGGGTAAAGCCTGGTACGACCACTCTGGATTCGTCTGGAACTCCATGGTCAACCAGCTCGACGAGGGCTACTACACCGCAGATGGTGAGCTCAACGTCGAGGGCAATGCCGAGCTCAAGAAGCGATTCGAGACGCTCGGTGCAGCAACCGAGGGCGGCCAGTCCGCTGCCGAGGCCGCCTGGGACTGGAACGGTGGCAAGTCGTTCGTCGACAGCACCTTCGCCACCCTGGTCTGCCCCGGATGGATGCTCGGAAACGTCGCCGGCAAGCTGGAATCAGGCGGCGGTGACGCATCGACAGGGTGGGACTTCGCCGATGTGTTCCCCGGAGGAGCGACCAACTGGGGTGGCGCGTTCCTCACCGTTCCCGAGACCTCTGAGCACAAGGAAGCCGCTGCGGCACTTGCCGACTGGCTGACCCAGCCTGAGCAGCAGGTCAAGCAGTCCGCTGCTGCTGGCAACTTCCCGTCGACGGTCGCCGCACAGGAGGAGCTGGCTGCTGCCGCGACTCCGAACGAGCTCTTCAACGGCGCACCGACCGGTGCGATCCTTGCGGAGCGTGCCAAGGGCGTCGTTGCGCAGTTCAAGGGCGCGGATGACTCCGTCATTCAGGAGAACGTCTTCGGTCCGCCTCTGAGTGCTCTTGACCGTGGGGAGTTGGGCACTCAAGAGGCATGGGACAAGGCCATCGCGCTCCTGAACGAGCTCGTCGGCTGACCATCCCATCACGCTCAGGTCGCACTTTCTGTCGCTTCGGCGCTGCCTTAGCGACAGAAAGCGCGACCTGAACCGTGCAATCCCTCAGAGGTAGGAACACATGACTCTCACCGCCCAGCGCCGGGACACGGCATCCGCTGCGCCGAAGAAGCCAATCGACAAGGCCAAGCCCTCCTGGCGTCATCGCGCATCTCGGTTCGACCAGAAGGCCTCGCCCTACTTCTACATCTCGCCGTTCTTCCTGGTGTTCGGCATCGTCGGGCTCTTCCCCCTCATCTACACCGTTTACGTCGCCGTGCACGACTGGGATCTGCTCAAGGGCGAGGGAGACTTCGTCGGATTCGCCAACTTCGTCGAGATCCTCGGCGACGGCATGTTCTGGAACTCGATCTCCAACACCCTGAGCATCTTCCTGCTCTCCGCGATTCCGCAGCTCGCGGTCGCGCTCATCGTCGCCTATCTCCTGGATCGCGGACTCCGCGCGCCCACGTTCTGGCGCATGAGCATCCTCATCCCCTTCGTCGTCACTCCGGTGGCTGTGGCGATCATCTTCTCCAGCATCTTCAGTGAGGCTGACGGCCTGGCCAACAACCTCCTCAACCTGCTCGGCATCGTCGACCAGGAGTGGAAGCACAACACCTTCCTCTCGCATATCGCGATTGCCACGATGGTCAACTTCCGCTGGACCGGATACAACGCGCTGATTCTGCTCGCTGCGATGCAGGCCGTGCCACGTGACCTCTACGAATCCGCTGCCATCGACGGTGCGGGCCCGATCCGCCGCTTCATCTCCATCACGATCCCGACGATCCGTCCGACGCTCATCTTCGTGATCATCACAGCGACCATTGGCGGTCTGCAGATCTTCGCCGAGCCGCGCCTGTTCGACGTCTCCACCGCCGGCGGTATCGGCGGCAGCGAACGGCAGTTCCAGACGACGGTGCTGTTCCTCTGGGAGATGGCGTTCTTCCGGCGGAACCTGGGCGAAGCATCCGCGGTCGCGATCCTGCTGTTCCTGCTGATCGTCGGCATCGGCGTGATCAACTTCCTCATCTCACGGGGCATCTCCACAGGTGACGCACCCCAGAACAGAGCTGCGCGTCGTCGCGCCCGCCGTACCGCGAAGGAGCTGAACCGATGAGCGCCACCCAAGCACTGAGCGTGCCCGAGAAGATCCGTCGCAGGCGAGGTATGACCGGCGGTGCAGCCGGCATCGGCAGCCGTCCCGGATTCCTCACCTACGGACTGCTGGCCGCGTTCATCATCGGCAGCGTATATCCGCTCTGGTGGTCCCTCGTCGTCGCCAGCGGCACCAACGCCACCCGTGGTGAGACCCTGCCGATGATCCCCGGCGGAAACTTCTTCGCCAACGCCGCCAAGGTGCTCGATGCCATCCCGTTCTGGCTGGCACTGGGCAACTCGGTCATCATCTCCAGCGTCATCACACTCTCGGTCGTGACGTTCTCCACGCTCGCCGGCTACGCCTTCGCGAAGCTGCGATTCAAGGGCCGTGACGGCCTGATGATCTTCGTCATCGTGACCATGGCGATCCCGACACAGCTCGGAATCATCCCGCTGTTCATGGTGATGCGCGAGCTCGGCTGGACAGGCTCGATCGGCGCCGTCATCGTGCCGACACTGGTCACAGCATTCGGCGTCTTCTTCATGCGGCAGTACCTCGTCGACGTCATCCCGGACGAGCTCATCGAGGCCGCACGCATGGACGGGGCGAACCAGTTCCGCACCTTCCTCACCGTCGGCCTTCCCGCTGCGCGGCCCGCCATGGCGATCCTCGGGCTGTTCACCTTCATGACCGCCTGGACCGATTACCTCTGGCCGCTCATCGTTCTCCCACCCCAGAACCCGACGCTGCAGACGGCGCTCAGCCAGCTGCAGTCCGGCTATTACGTCGACTACTCGATCGTGCTCACCGGTGCGGTGCTCGCGACCCTGCCCCTGCTCATCCTCTTCGTGGTGGCAGGCAAGCAGCTGGTCAGTGGCATCATGGCGGGCGCGGTGAAAGGATGATATCTATGACCCCCAGGCCGTTCCCGGACACCTTCCTCTTCGGCGCAGCCACTGCCGCCTATCAGATCGAGGGCGCCGCTCACGAGGATGGTCGTACGGACTCGATCTGGGACGCATTCTGCCGCGTGCCCGGTGCCGTGATCGGCGCGGAGAACGGTGACGTGGCATGCGACCACTATCACCGGTACCCGGAAGATGTCGCGCTCATGACCGAGCTCGGACTGCAGACCTACCGCTTCTCGACGTCGTGGTCACGGGTGCGCCCCGACGGCGGGGCCGTCAATGAGAAGGGCGTCGACTTCTACAAGCGTCTGGTCGATGAGCTGCTCGGTGCGGACATCCTGCCGTGGCTGACGCTGTACCACTGGGACATGCCGCAGGCGCTGCAGGAGACCGGCGGCTGGACGAACCGCGACACGACCTCCCGCTTCCTCGAATACGCCGCCACCATGCACGACGCGCTCGGCGACCGGGTGAACGTGTGGACGACCCTGAACGAACCGTGGTGCTCGTCGTTCCTCTCCTACACCGGCGGCGAGCATGCCCCCGGGCACACGAGCGTCGCCGAAGGGCTGCTCGCCTCGCACCACCTGCTGCTGGCGCATGGCGCGACCGTGCGTGAACTGCGGTCGCGCGACGCGGACCTCAACCTCGGTATCACGCTGAACCACACCGTCGCTGACCCGGTGAACCCGCATGACCTGGCCGATGTCGACGCCGCCCGCCGCATCGACGGCCAGTTCAATCGCTGGTTCCTGGATCCGATCTACCGCGGCGAATACCCATCGGATATCGTCAGGGATATTCGCGCGGTCGATGCGGATGCTGTGGACCAGTTCGAATCCGCGATCCACGACGGCGACATGCAGACGATCTCGCAGAAGATCGACACCCAGGGCGTGAACTACTACCACGGTGACTTCCTCTCCGGCACGGCTCCTGCCGAGAGCCCCGTCGCGGGCGGTCCGCCCACGGAGCGACGGGTGCGCAGCCCGTATCCGTCCAGCGAAGGCATTCATTCCGTCGAGCGAGGACTTCCGCGCACCGCGCAGAACTGGGAAGTGCAGCCGGAGGGCCTCACGCGTCTGCTGCAGCGGGTGTGGACCGACTACGCGGAGCCGGCCGGAACGGTGCTCTACATGACGGAAAACGGCGCCGCCTACGATGACGAGGCTGTTGTGGAAGACGGTGTGACGCGGGTTCACGATGCTGATCGCACCGAGTTCCTGCGGCTGCACCTCGGCGCGGTTCTGGATGCGGCGGATGCCGGCGTCGACGTTCGCGGCTACTTCTACTGGTCGATGTTCGACAACTTCGAGTGGGCCTGGGGCTACGATAAGCGCTTCGGAATCGTGCGCGTCGACTACGACACTCAGCAGCGCGCTCTGAAGGACAGCGGTCGGGAGTACGCTCGCATCATCGCTGCACGTTCTCTCTGAGTGCGCGAAGAAGGGGGAGCCGTGCTTTCACGCGCAACCATCGAAGAGGTGGCTGCGGCCGCCGGAGTGTCCAGGTCGACGGTTTCTCGCGTGGTCAATGGCTCGACCGCGGTCAGTCCGGCCGCGCTCGAAGCCGTGCAGAACGCGATCGCGACGTTGCGCTATGTGCCCAACCGTGCGGCGCGTTCGCTCGCGTCACGACAGACGCACGCGATCGCGTTGATTGTTCCGGAGGACACCACGCGGTTCTTCGGTGAACCCTTCTTCGCATCGATCGTCGCCGGTATCACCGGTGCGCTCGGCGGCTCGGACTACCTGTTGAATCTGCTCGTCGCCAGTGACGATCCCGGGGCGAAGATGACGAGTTTCGTGCGCAACGGGGGAGTGGATGGGGCGCTGATCGTCTCGCATCACACCAGTGACGCGTTCATCGAGCAGATCATGGATGCTGTGCCTGTCGTGTTCGGTGGACGATCAGCGAACCCGCGGCCCGGCGACTATGTCGTCGACGTCGACAACGTGGCCGCCGCTCGCGGGGCAACCCAGCACCTCGTCGACAGTGGGCGCACGCGCATTGCGACGGTCTCCGGGCCCTCGACGATGCTTGCCTCGGTCGATCGTGTGCAGGGTTATCGTGAGGTGCTCTCCGAGTCAGGGCTCACCCCCTTCGCCGAGGTGGAGGGCGACTTCAGCGAGGAGAGTGGTGTCGAGGCCGCGCGGCAAATCCTGGAGATCGGGATGCCGGATGCGATTTTCTTCGCCAGCGATCTGATGGCGCGCGGGGCACTGACGGTGCTGCGCGGTGCGGGGATCCGCGTGCCGGAGGACATCGCCGTTGTGGGCTTCGACGACTCGGCGGTCGCGCTGAGCGCGGTTCCGCAGCTGACGACAGTACGCCAGCCGATGTATCAGATGGGCGAGACAATGACCGCGGTGCTGCTGTCGCGACTGAAGGGCGAGGAGCCGCCGCAGACGACGATCCTGCCGACGGAACTGGTGGTGCGCGCTTCGGCGTAGAGAAACGGTCCGTTTGTTCTGGTCCTCTATCCTGTGCCACGTGGTGAGAGTGAGGACAGTGCGATGACCCGGTATCCGGAGATCGCCGATGACCTGCGCCGCCACCAGACGCGCGGTTGATTCACCCCTGCTCGGCCTCGTGCACGGCTTCACCGCCTGCACGAGGCCGAGCGCTGAAACAGGAGCACCATGAGTAACAGACAGCCCGCAAACCGCCGTCCGGCCGCGGTTCTCTGGGATATGGATGGCACGATCGTCGACACCGAATCGCATTGGATCGCCGCCGCAGACGAGATCCTCCGATTCCATGGCATTCAACCGAGCGCAGAGGATCTGACCCCACTGGTCGGAATGGCACTGACCGACGGCGCTGCGCTCATGCAGCGGCTCGGTGCTGACGCATCTGTGGCGGAGCTGGTCGAGCGGCACTTGGAGTTGGCCATGCGCAACACCGCTCTGGCCGGTCTCACCTGGCGTCCCGGAGCGCTCGAGATGCTCGCGGCGCTTCGCGGTTCCGGCATCCGACTCGCTCTGGTGACCATGTCGTATCGGACCTATGCCGACACGATTATCGCCGCACTGCCGAAGGGCACCTTCGATGTCGTCGTGACCGGTGACGACGTCGAGCAGGGCAAACCGTTCCCGGACGCGTACCTGCGGGCGGTCGAACTGCTCGGGGTCGAGGCGCGAGACTGTGTGGCGATCGAGGATTCACTGATCGGTCTCGCGGCGGCTCGAGCCGCCGGGACGCAGACTCTGGGGGTGCCGCATCACATCGAGATTCCGACGGATGCCGCGGATGCTGTGTGGCCGACCCTCGCGGGCCGCCATCCTGCCGAGTTGCGCGTTCCGCTCGGCTGATTCGCTCAGGAAGCCGCCAGTTCTGCCTTCAGCGTGTTGTGCCACGGGTCGAGGAATGTGAGCGTCTTGCCGTCATCGGCGACCTGAGTGCCGAAGTGCTTCAGGCGCTCGCCGAGGTCACCGAGGGCATCCGTGTTCGGCAGGGCGAGGTCGACCTGACCGAGCCCGAGTGCGGGCATCCGTGGGCCTGCTCCGCGCGAGTTCCATACGTTCATCGCCATGTGATGGTGATATCCGCCGGCGCTGACGAACAGCGCCTGATCGCCGAGCGAGGCGGTCGCGTCGAAGCCGAGCTGGTCGACGTAGAAGCTGCGCGCGGTTGCCGCGTCGCCGACGGAGAGGTGCACGTGGCCGATCTGGGCAGGGGCCGTGTCGGTGGGGGCCTCGCCGAGGTGCTCGCGCAGAAAGGTGTTGGGGTCGAGGTAGAGGGTGGCCATCTCGACCTGGCCGTGCGTCCAAGACCACTCCGAGCGGTCACGATCCCAGTACAGCTCGATGCCGTTGCCTTCGGGATCGGTGAGGTAGAACGCCTGGCTGACGAGGTGATCCGCGCTGCCGGTGAACGTCTGGGGCGCATGCTGCGCGACCGACAGCAGTGCCGAGGCGAGAGCTGCCTGCGTTTCGAACAGGATGGCGGTGTGGAACAGACCGGCCGATCCGGCGGCCTGGTGCTTGAGTGTCGGCTCGTGCTGCAGGATGACGATCGGTGTTCCGGAGCGTCCAAGCACCACACTGTCGCGTTCGGTGCTCAGCACCTGAAGGGTGACGATGTCGCGGTAGAACGCTGTCATAGCATCGAGGTCGCCGACGAACAGAGTGACGGCACCCATACTTGTTGCCGCGGCAAGTTTTTCGTTCATGCAGGGGATAACCCCGGGCCCGTGCGAGATATTCCCGACCGGATCACGCCTACACTCGGGGGTGAATCGCCAGCTGACGAATCGGAGCGCCATGGGAAGCATCGACCTGAACTCCGACCTGGGCGAGAACGTCGCAGACCGCATCGTCAGCGATGACGCAAGCATGCTGCGCATCGTCACCAGTGCCAATATCTCCTGCGGATTCCACGCCGGGAGCCCGGAAGGCATCCGCGAAACGCTCACCAGAGCCGCACGGGGCGGCGTCACCATCGGCGCGCATCCGAGCTACCGCGACTACGCGAACTTCGGGCGCATCCCGGTTGATATCGACTCAGCGACGCTGCAGGCACACGTCGAATATCAGCTTGGCGCGCTGATGGGGCTCGCGTCCGCGGCTGGTGCGATGGTCTCGTACGTCAAGCCGCACGGTGCGCTGTACAACGCGATCGCGCACGATGAGCGTCAGGCGAAGGATGTCGTCGCTGCCGTCCGTGCGATCGACCCGAGCCTGGTACTGCTGGGACTGGCCGGCGGCATCGCACTGGACGTCGCCCGACAGACGGGGCTCGCCGTGGCCGCCGAGGCGTTCGCCGATCGTGCCTATACGCCCACCGGTCAGTTGCTCGCGCGCACCCAACCGGATGCTGTTCTGCACGATCCGCGCGAGGTGGCCGATCGCATGGTGCGACTTGTGACCGAAGGGGTGATCCGCGCGGTCGATGGCTCGGACATCCGGGTGGATGCGCAATCGATCTGCGTGCATGGTGACAGTCCCGGTTCTGTGGCCATGGCGGCGGAGACTAAGCGCTCGCTGCAGGGGGCGGGCGTGACGATAGCCCCGTTCGTCTGATGCGCATTCTTCAGGCATCCGATCGCGCACTTCTCGTTGAAGCCGCCGATCTTGCTGAGGCGATGCGGATGAACCGCGCCTGGGAGCAGGTGCCGGGAATCATCGAGCGCATTCCCGCAGCACGCACGGTGCTCGTGAGGTTCGATCCCGTGCAGGTCTCGGCCGCATCTTTGGCTGCGGCGTTGGAGGCGACCGGGACGGATGCCGCGCACGAGTCGGCGGAGCACGAAGTCGTCATTCCCGTGCACTACGACGGTGAAGACCTTGCGGAGGTCGCCGCGCTGCTCGGCGTATCGCCTGAGGAACTGGTGACTCGACACCTGGCCGCGCGCTGGGAGGTGGCCTTCTCGGGATTCGCGCCCGGGTTCGGATACCTCGTCGGCGATGATCCGCTGTTCCAGGTGCCGCGCAGGTCGTCGCCACGGACGCGTGTTCCGGCAGGGGCGGTGGCGCTTGCTGACGAGTTCACCGGGGTGTATCCGCGGGAGAGCCCGGGCGGGTGGCAACTGATCGGCCGCACCGACGCCGTCATGTGGGACATCGACCGTGACCCGCCCGCGTTGCTGGCGCCCGGGGCCGCGGTGCGATTCGAGCGCGCCCGGCGGGACTCAGCCGCTGCTGTGGCCGTACCGGGACGGCGGGAGGTCCCAGATCATCCGGCAGTTGATCGGCGCGCGGGCGGCATCGAGGTCGTGCAGACCTCGCTGCAACTGCTGGTTCAGGATGCGGGCAGACCGGGCCATGCGGCGCTCGGTGTCTCAGCATCCGGAGCCGCCGACCGCAGAGCGCTGCGCGACGCGAATCGAGCGGTCGGAAATGAGCCCGGTTCCGCCGTAGTGGAGAGTGTCGGCGGCGTGGTGCTGCGCTTCCGTGGTGCTGGGGTCGCCGTGGTCACCGGCGCCATCGGAGCGCTTTCGCTTGTAGATGCCGCCGGCCCCCGCACTGCCGTGCACGGTGTGCCCTTCGCGACGGCCGACGGCGATGAACTCACACTGGGGCATCCGACCAACGGCCTGCGCTACACGATTGGTGTTCGTGGCGGTGTGGATGTGGCATCCGCTCTGGGTAGTCGGGCCAGTGACACGCTCGCCGGTCTCGGTCCTGCGGCACTGCTGAGCGGAGATTCGATCCCGATCGGTTCGACCAGGCGCGGGGTGGTGGAGCCCATTGCCGCTGAGCGGATGCTGCCAGCACCCGGAGATCTCGTCGAGCTGCAGATCACGCTCGGCCCCCGCGACGACTGGTTCACCGCGAAGGCACGCGCGACGTTGACCGAGCAGGAGTGGCTGGTCACGTCCCGCTCCGATCGCGTCGGCATGCGGCTGCAGGGCGACGTGCCGCTGGAGCGCAGCATCCTGAGCGAACTTCCCAGTGAGGGCGCGGTGACGGGAGCGATCCAGGTGCCACCGGATGGGCAGCCGGTGCTGTTCCTGCCGGATCACCCGCTCACCGGCGGCTACCCGATCATCGGCGCCGTGACCGATCGGTGCTTGGACCTCGCCGGGCAACTGCCGCCGGGCGTGCGCATCCGATTCCGCGTGTGAGGGTGTTACGCACAGCGGAGCCTGTTGCATCTGTCGGAGGTTTCTCTAGAATTCCTCCGACGGATGCAACAGGCTCCGACAAGTGCAACAGGCGAGAGGCTACTCCGGGTCGCCGCCCAGCGGGCCGACGGCGGGAATGGGGCCGCCGTCATCGGCACCGGTCTTGCGAGCGCGAGCGATCGCGTTGCCCAGGTGGTAAATGAGGAGGGCGGCGACGGTGCCCAACACGATGGCGCCGAGCTCGAAGCCGTCCCAGTTCATGGCGTACCCGCCGATGGCGAGCACGAACGACACGGCCACCGTGTACTGGTTGACCGGCCGGGAGAAATCGACGCGGTTGTCGACCCAGATCTTGATGCCGATGACGCCGATGAGGCCGTACAGCGCCGTCGTGACGCCACCGAGGACCCCTTCGGGGATCGTGTTGAAGATGAATCCGACCTTGGGTGAGAAGGCGAGCAGGATGGCCGCTGCGCCGGCGACCCAGTAGGCCGCGGTCGAGTACACGCGAGTCGCCGCCATCACGCCGATGTTCTCGCCGTAGGTGGTCGTGGCCGAACCGCCGAATCCACCCGCAAGCGCCGTGGCGACACCGTCGGCGAGGAGTGCGCGACCGGTGTGCTTGTTGATTGACGGGTCGTTGGTCATGGTCGCGACGCCGCGGACGTGACCGACGTTCTCGGCGATGAGCACGAGGATAACGGGCAGGAACATCGGCACGTAGGCCCATGCCATCGGGTCGGTGATCGCGGCGAGGTGGAAGTCGGGCAGGCCGATCCACGCAGCATCCTCAATGCCCTCGAACCGCACCTGATCGGTGAAGATCGCCACGATGTAGCCGACGATGACGCCGAGGAAGATCGAGATGCGTCCGAGGAATCCCCGGAACAGCACGCTGAACAGGATCACAGCGATGAGGGTGATGGAGGCGAGCTCGGGCTGAGCGTTGAAGTTGTTCCAGGCTGCGGGGGCGAGGTTGAAGCCGATGAGGGCAACGATCGAGCCTGCCACCACCGGAGGCATGAGCTTGTCGATCCAGCCGATGCCGACGGCCTGAACGATGAAACCGATCGCCGCGAGCGCGACACCGACGACGAGGACGCCGACGAGCGCCTGGGTGATCTGCTGCGCCGTCTCGAGCGACTGGCCGGCGTTGATCGCCGTGATCGGCGCGAGGAACGCGAAGGACGAGCCGAGGTAGCTGGGCAGGCGGTTGCGCGTGATCAGCAGGAACAGCAGGGTGCCGATACCCGAGAAGAGCAGCGTGGTCGACACGGGGAAGCCGGTGATGATCGGCACCAGGAACGTCGCGCCGAACATCGCGACGATGTGCTGTGCGCCGATTGCGAAGGTGGCCGGCCAGTTCAGTCGTTCTTCGGGTTTGACGACAGAACCGGGTGCGACGGTGTGACCGTCACCGTGAATTTTCCACACGGGCATGCGGGAGCTCCTCATTTCGGGATGGCGGAAGTGCTGGAGTAACACTACCGATTCCTGAGGGTTAGCTGGATGCTTGGCGCGGTCCTGCACTGGGCGCGGCAATGTCGGATGCCGAGGGTAGAACTGTGGCCGTAATGGTAGAAGGGTGCGAAAATGGGTGCCATGAGCCTGAACATCAAGAATGAAGAAGTGCACGCTCTCGTGCGCCGGCTCGCGGAACTCACCGGCCAGAGCCAGACGAGCGCGGTGGAGGATGCTGTGCGCCGAAGACTCGAAGAGGTGGACGGAGCGAAAGAGAAGCAACGCGCGGAGAAACTTGCGTGCATCGCCCGGATCGTGGAGGAGGCCAGCAGAGTTCGGTACACGTGGGCTGATTACGAAGCGATCATCGATGAGATGTATGACGAGAATGGAATGCCGCGATGATCGTCGACTCCTCGGCTTTCGTCGCCGTTCTGCTCGATGAGCCCGAAGGCAAAGCGTATGGCGCGCTTCTCGCGAGCGAACCCGTGAAGCTTTCGGCGGCGACTTTGACTGAATGCAGCATCGTGCTCGAAGGGAAGCGTGAGCGAGGACTCACCGAGCGCTTCGAAGAGCTGTTGCGCGTGACAGACGCCGAAGTCGTTCCCGTCAATGAGGCGATCGCCCGAACGGCGTTCGCCGCGCATCGTCGATACGGGCGCGGCTCCGGAAGCCCGGCGAAGCTCAACTTCGGTGACTGCTTCAGCTACGCTCTCGCGATCGCGCGCGACGAGCCGCTCCTGTTCAAGGGTGACGACTTCATCCACACCGACGTGCGAGTGGCTGCGCGCTGATTACGCGGTCAACCGGGTGATGAGCTCGCGGTAGCGGTCGGCGGTGCGCACGACGATCTCCTCGGGCAGCACGGGCGGCTCGCCCTGCTTGTCCCAGTTCGCGGCCAGCCAGTCGCGGACGATCTGCTTGTCGAAGCTTGCCATCCGCTCGGTGGGAGTCGTGCCGGCCTGCCAGGCCGCGGCATCCCAGTAGCGGGAGGAGTCGCTGGTGAGAACCTCGTCGCCCAGGCGCAGGGTGCCTTCGGCATCCGTTCCGAACTCGAACTTTGTGTCGGCGAGGATCAGACCGTGTTCTTCGGCGATTGCGGCAGCGCGTGTGTAGATCGCGATGGATGCGTCCCGCAACTCAGCCGCACGCTCTGCTCCGACGAGCTCGACGACCTTCTCGAAGGTGATGTTCTCGTCGTGTTCGCCCATCGGCGCCTTATAAGCGGGGGTGAACAGCGGCTCGGGCAGGCGGTCGCCGTTCTGGAGACCGGCGGGCAGCGGGATGCCGCAGACAGTGCCGTTCTCGACGTACTCGGCCCACCCCGTTCCCGTGATGTATCCGCGCACGACGCACTCGATCGGCAGCATTTCCAGCGACTGCGCGAGCATGGCGCGGTCGGCGACAGCATCCGGGACTTCACCCTCGGCGAGGTGATTAGGGAAGTCGAGCTGCGCGAACCACCAGCGACTCAGCTCGGTCAGCAGCGCGCCCTTGTCCGGGATGCCGGGGGACAGAACGAAGTCGAATGCGCTCACCCGGTCGCTGGCGACGACGAGGATGCGGGTGTCTGCCGGATCCTCGGAGGCGTAGAGGTCGCGGACCTTGCCCGAGTAGAGGTGACGCCAGTTGGGGATTCTCGTCGCTTCGCTCACGTGTTCATTATCCCGGGTGGGACGGATGCCGGGAACCAGTGTCCCCGGTCGGGTGTAGCGTGGCGGCGTGACCGAGCAGCGCCCATCATCGACAGCGTCCACGCCCGCGCCCGAGCGCAGCCCGTGGCCGGCGCTGTGGGCGCTCGTCATCGGCTTCTTCATGATTCTGGTCGACACGACGATCGTCTCGGTCGCGAACCCCGCCATCAAGGCAGCGCTGGATCCCACCTCGAACAACCTTGACCGGGTGGTGTGGGTCACCAGCGCCTATCTGCTCGCCTATGCCGTTCCCCTGCTCATTACCGGCCGCCTCGGCGACCGGTTCGGTCCGAAGAACATCTATCTCGCAGGACTCGCGATCTTCACGCTGGCATCCCTGTGGTGCGGTCTGTCGACGACCCTCGATGGGTTGATCTGGGCGCGCGCCGCGCAGGGCATCGGCGCGGCATTGCTGACGCCGCAGACGATGGCGGTGATCACCCGCACGTTCCCGCCCGAGCGGCGCGGAGCGGCGATGGGGCTGTGGGGCGGAGCATCCGGCGTCGCTATGCTCGTCGGTCCGCTGGCCGGCGGATTCCTCGTCGACGGGCTGGGCTGGGAATGGATCTTCTTCATCAATCTGCCCGTCGGTGTCGTCGGGTTCGTGCTCGCATGGATGCTGGTGCCGAAACTGGAGACGCACAAGCACCGTTTCGACATTCCGGGTGTCTTCCTCAGCGCCGTGGCGATGTTCCTCATCGTCTTCGGCCTGCAGGAGGCGGAGGCTTACGACTGGGGAGTGATCTGGGGCCCGATCTCTGTGTGGGGTCTGATCATCGCGGGTGTCATCGTGCTGGGACTGTTCCTCTGGTATCAGTCGCGCACCAAGAATGAGCCGCTCGTACCGATGGACCTGTTCCGAAACCGCAACTTCGCCTGGTCAAATATCACGATCGTCACGGTGGGCTTCACCGTGACAGCGCAGGGGCTGCCACTGATGTTCTTCCTGCAGACGGCGCGTGGACTCACACCGACCGAGTCAGCGCTGCTGCTGATTCCCATGGCGATCGCAGCCGGGGTCGTATCGCCGTTCGCGGGCCAGCTGCTGGACCGCATCGACCCGCGTCTCATGCTGGTTCCCGGGCTGCTGCTCGTATCGGTGTCGCTGTTCTTGTTCGCCGCGATGATGAACACCGAGATTCCGATCGGCTGGCTGCTCATTCCCTCGGCGCTGCTCGGCTTCGGCAACGCGGGAATGTGGGGGCCGCTCGCCACCACAGCAACGCGCGATCTGCCGATGCACCAGGCGGGTGCCGGAGCGGGCATCTACAACACCGCGCGCACGATCGGTTCGGTCCTCGGCTCCGCCGCCATCGCCGCGTTCATGCAGAATCGGCTGGTCGCGAATCTGCCGGGCTCAGAGGATGGATCGGGCAGCTTCGGTGGTGGCAAGCTGCCGGATGCCGTCGCCGCACACTTCGCAGATGCCATGGCGCAGACGATGCTGCTTCCGGCGGCCTTCATTCTGCTCGGCGTTGCCGCAGTGCTGTTCCTGCGGCGTCCGAAGCATCTGGCGCCGCGACGTAAGCGCGGCCAGGAGATGAAACGCACTCATTCTCCACGGAAATCGGCGTAGGCGAAGGCATCCATTGGCCACAGATCGACGAGGATATCTCGATAGCGGCGCTTCTTCGCGGCCGCTGAGCGGTGTCCGTTGAATTCTGCTTGCGCGAATGAAAGTGACACGCGCTGCAGAAAGAAATGCAGCGCGTGCCACGAACGACAGAGCGAGTAAGGGAACGACACCGCGAGCCGCAGTCGACTCAGCGGTTCAGCGGGTCGAGAAGGTTCTCACTTCGTAGAGAACGCCGAGTCGAACGCGGCATCCGACGGCCGGTACTTCGACAGCTTCCGCACGAACTCCAGTGCCTCTGGAGCTCCGACGAGCCGGTCCATGCCTGCATCCTCCCACTCCACCGACAGCGGCCCGGTGTATCCGATGGCATTCAGCATCCGGAAGGCGTCCTCCCACGGCACGTCACCGTGACCGGTGGAGATGAAGTCCCATCCGCGGCGCGGGTCAGCCCAGGGAAGGTGCGAGGAAAGGCGGCCGTTGCGGCCGTTGCCCAGGCGCTTCTTGGTGTCCTTGCAGTGCACATGGTAGATGCGGTCCTGGAAATCCCAGAGGAAGGCAACCGGGTCGATGTCCTGCCACACCATGTGCGAGGGGTCCCAGTTCAGTCCGAACGCCTCGCGATGCCCGATTGCCTCGAGGGTGCGCTTGGTCGTCCAGTAGTCGTAGGCGATCTCAGACGGGTGCACCTCGTGCGCGAAGCGGACACCGACCTCATCGAACACATCGAGGATCGGGTTCCACCGGTCGGCGAAGTCTTGGTAGCCGGCCTCGATCATCTCGTCGGTTGCCGGCGGGAACATTGCGACGTACTTCCAGATCGATGAGCCGGTGAATCCGGTCACCGTCTTCACGCCGAGCTTGGCTGCCAGCCGGGCCGTGTTCTTCAGCTCTTCCGCTGCGCGCTGACGCACGCCTTCCGGGTCGCCGTCTCCCCAGACCTCATCGGAGACGATGTTGCGGTGACGCTCGTCGATCGGGTCGTCGCACACCACCTGTCCCTTCAGGTGGTTGGAGATCGTCCAGACCTTGAGGCCGTTACGCTCGAGAATCGCGAGCCGATCCTTGATGTACTCGTCATCGTCCCAGCGCGAGGGGTCGAGGTGGTCGCCCCAGCACGCGATCTCGAGACCGTCGTAGCCCCATTCGCCCGCGAGGCGACAAACCTCTTCGAACGGCAGGTCGGCCCACTGGCCGGTGAACAAAGTGACTGGTCGTGACATCGTCGTCCTCTTTCTCTTGTCTGTTTGTCGTTTAGACGTCGGTCCAGGCGGATCCGCTTGCCGCGCTGCGCGCAACCGCATCCAGAACCCGCTGCACGAGCAGGCCCTCGGCGAATCCCGGGTGCGGGTCGGTGCCGGATGCAACCGCCTCGACCAGGTCTTTTACCTGATGGGAGAAACCGTGTTCGTAGCCGAGCATATGGCCGCTCGGCCACCAGCCCGAGAGGTAGGGATGCTCGGGTTCGGTGACGAGCACGCGGGTGAAGCCCTGCGTCGCGGTATCGGCGGTCGCGTCGTAGAACTCGAGCACGTTCATGTCTTCCAGGTTCCAGTGCAGCGCACCGGCATCGCCGGATATCTCGATGTCGAGGGCGTTCTTGCGTCCGGTTGCGAATCGCGTGGCCTCGAAGGATGCCAGAGCACCAGAGTCGAGACGCCCGGTGAAGATGGCGACGTCATCGACGGTGACCCGGCCGCGACCAGCACCTGCGGTGCCGCCGAGGCCGACGCTCTCGCCCATTAACGGGCGTTCCTTGACGAGTGTCTCGAGCACTCCGGACACACTGGTGACGTCCTGGCCGGTAACGAACTGCGCCATATCGATCGCGTGCGCACCGATGTCCCCGAGGGCGCCGGAGCCGGCGCGATCCTTGTCGAGGCGCCAGGTCATCGGGGATTCGGCATTGGCAAGCCAATCCTGTCGATAGCTCGCCCGCACCTGGCGGATGCTGCCGATCCGACCCGCGGCGATCATGTCGCGCATGAGGGTCACTGCCGGCACTCGCCGATAGGTGAATCCCACCATCGCGCGCACGCCGCGCTCAGCGGCTTCGGCAGCGGCCTGGGCCATCGCCTCCGCCTCAGCTACGGAGTTGGCCAGTGGCTTCTCGCACAGCACGTGCTTTCCGGCGGCGAGTGCGGCGATGGCGATCTCGGCGTGTGATTCGCCGGGGGTGACGATGTCGACGAGGTCGATGTCGTCGCGTTCGATGACAGCGCGCCAATCAGTAGAGGTCTCGGCCCAGCCCCATTTGCGGGCAGCGGAGGCGGTCTTGTCCGCGTCGCGGCCGACCAGCACGCTCATCTGCGGTGCGAGAGGCAGATCGAACGCGGCCGGTGCCTGGCGCCAGCCGACGGAGTGCGCCGCTCCCATGAATCCGTGGCCGATCATGGCCACTCGCAGCTCAGTTGTCATCTTTACTCCAAGAAATAGCGTGGGGCGAGCACAGAAGTGCCCGCCCCACAGAGGTGATCAGGACTCGAACGCGAGATCGATGAACTCGTCGACGTTGTCCTTGGTCACCACGGGGGCGTCCAGCACGATGCGGTACGGAACGCTCGGCGTGATCAGATCGCTCACCGTCTTGTCCTGAGCGATCAGTCGCGCCAGCGCGATGCCGTCGGCAGCCTGCGTGGACGGGTAGATGACGGTCGCCTTGATGACGCTGTCATCTGCCTTGATGCGATCCATCATGTTCACGCTGCCAGCACCGCCGACCATGAAGAACTCATCGCGGCCTGCTGATTCGATAGCGGCCATGACGCCGACGCCCTGGTCGTCATCGTGGTTCCAGATCGCATCGATCTGCGGGTTCGCCGAGAGCAGCTGCGAGGCTGCGGTCTCGCCGCCGGCGACGGTGAAGTCCGCGGCGACGCGCGGGCCGACCTCGAGGCCGCACACTTCGAGCGCGTCTGCGAAGCCCTGGGAGCGATCCTGGGTCAGCGGCAGTGAGTCGACGCCGGCGATCTCTGCGACCACAGCGTCGCTCTGGCCATCGAGCTCCTCGCAGATGTAGGTGCCAGCGCTGACGCCCATGCCGTAGTTGTCGCCGAGTACCGTGACGCGCGAGGCGAAGGTGCTCGAGAACTCGCGGTCGACGTTGATGACGGGGATGCCGGCGTCCATCGCCTTCTGGGCGACCTGCGTGAGAGCTGCACCGTCGGTCGGCAGGAGCACGATGGCGTCCACCCCGTCGTTGATGAACTGCTCCACCGCAGCGATCTGCTGGTTGGCATCGTTGGTGCCCTCGGCCTGGCGCAGTTCGACGTCGTCGAAGCCCTCCGCCGCGTTGATGGCACCGGTGTTGATCGCGCCGAGCCATCCGTGGTCGGCCTCAGGGCCGGACCAACCGATGGTGACCGTGTCGCCGGAGGCCTGGTTCTCCTCGCTGGTGGTGCCCTGGTTCTCGGTGTTCGCTTCGCCTTCGCTGCCGTCGCTGGTGCAACCGGCGAGCAGAGTGACCGCGAACAGTGCGGCCGCTCCTGCCATCAACGGACGAAGCCTGCGTGTGCGCATGCTGTGCATGTCTTTCCTCCTTGAAATGTGATGCAGATGCGTTCGATGCGCACGCGGAGCGGACTGCATTACTCACGGACGCACGAGCACTGACACCGTCAACGTAGCAGAAGCATGCGCAGGTTGGCCAGCTTTTGCATTGGTTTAGGCAAAAGATTATGCAACGTTGGAATCCAGTCGTTGAGCAGGGCCTCCGTGCCGTGCCGCGCCGATTTGGATCCAGCGGCGTGGTCTCGCATTCGCAAAGAGAGCGTGTTATGTTCCTGCTGTGATCAAAGATGACCAAACTTCGGCATTACTGGAAATGCGTGGAGTCGAGAAGACCTTCGGTGCTGTCCGAGCGCTGCGCGGGGTCGACCTCGCGATTCTCCCGGGCGAAGTGCACTGCCTGCTCGGGCAGAACGGCGCGGGAAAGTCCACGCTGATCAAGACGCTTGCCGGCGTCTACCAACCCGATGCCGGTGAGGTGCGCTGGAACGGTGAGGTCGTCACGATCGACAACCCACAGGCAGCCATCGATCTCGGTATCGCCACCATGTACCAGGAACTCGATGTCGTCGACGATCTCACGGTGGCCGAGAACATCTTCCTCGGGCACGAGCTCTCTCGTGGCGGATTCACTCGCCGCAGCGAGACCACCGCTCAGACGCGGGCGCTGCTGAAGCGGCTCGGGCACGAATCGCTGTCGCCGCACGCCGAGGTGGGTTCGCTCAGCGCCGCGCAGAAGCAGATCGTGAGCATGGCCAGGGCGCTGTCGCACGACATCAAGCTGATCGTGATGGATGAACCATCGGCCGTTCTCGACTCCGAAGAGGTGCGCAATCTCTTCCACATCGTGAAGGACCTCACAGTTGAGGGCATCGCCGTGATCTACATCACGCACCGCCTTGAGGAGATCCGCACGATCGGCGACCGGATCACCGTGCTCAAAGATGGCGCGAGCACTGCGAGCAACCTTTTGGTCGCAGATACGTCGACCGCCACGCTCATCAAGCACATGACCGGCCGAGTCGTGGAGAACGTCTTCCCCGCAGCCGTGCCGATCGCCGCCGACGCCCCCGTTCTGCTCGAGGTCGAGGACCTCAGCCTGGACGGCGTCTTCGATGACGTGTCGTTCTCGGTGCGAGCCGGCGAGATCATCGGACTCGCGGGGCTGGTCGGATCTGGTCGGTCCGAGATTATCGAGACCGTCTACGGTGCTCGGTCCGCGACCTCGGGCAGCGTCCGAGTCGAAGGCAAGCCGCTGCGGAAGGGTTCGGTGTCGGCCGCCGTTCGGGCAGGGCTCGGCCTCAGCCCGGAAGAGCGAAAATCACAGGGGCTGGTTCTCGGTGAACCGATCTTTCGGAACATCACACTGTCCTCGTTCACCCGGGAGGCGAAGGCCGGCTGGCTCGATGAGCGGGCCGAGCGCGCCATCGCTCGCGAGCAGATCGCGGCGATGGAACTGCGCCCCGCAGACCCTGATCTTCCCGCCGGAACCCTCTCCGGCGGCAACCAGCAGAAGATTCTGCTGTCGCGCTGGCTCGTGCACGGCAGTCGTATCCTCCTGTTGGATGAGCCCACGCGCGGCGTCGATGTCGGCGCCCGTGCGGAGATCTATGCGTTGATTCGCCACCTGGCCGCGGACGGCCACGCGATCGTCGTGATCTCCAGCGAGATCGAGGAAGTCCTCGGTCTCGCCGACACCGTGCTCGTCGTCGGCGACGGACGCGTACTCACTTCTCTTCCCGCTTCCGAGATCGACGAGCACGGTGTGCTCGATCTCGTCATGAAAGGAACCGCCGCGTGAGCGAGCTGACCCAGAATCCCGCCGTCGACCAGAAATCGGCCTCGCCGCTGAAGTCGCTGTTCTCCGGCGCCGCAGGGCGCAATATCGGTCTTGTGCTGGCGTTGCTGGCCATCGTCGTCGTCGGCATGGTCACAGCATTCGACAGCTTCACCAACTTCGGCAACGCCCTGGTGATCCTGCGACAGGCCTCGATCATCGGCGTGATCAGCGTCGGCATGACCTTCGTCATCATCGGCGGTGGCATCGACCTCTCCGTCGGCGCGGTGCTCGCACTGGCATCCGTCGTCGGCTCGCTCGCCGCCATCCAGGACATCGCCAAATCGTCGCACTGGATAGTCACGATCATCGTCGCGCTGCTCGTGGGAACGGGGGCTGGCCTCATCAACGGTGTCGTCATCGCCTACGGCAAGGTCGCGGCTTTCATGGCGACCCTCGCCATGCTGGTCGGAGCGCGTGGGCTCGCAGAGGTACTCGCCAATAACCGCACGCTTGTCGTCTCGGACCGCGACTTCCTCAAGGCGATGAACATCGACCTGCTCGGCATCGACATTCTGATCTGGATCTTCGCCATCGTCGCCGTCGCCGGCTGGCTACTGCTGAACCGCACGACGTTCGGGCGTCGTACGGTTGCGATCGGCGGCAACCGCGAGGCCGCGAGGCTCGCCGGCATCAAGGTCAAGCAGCACACTATGCTGCTGTACGCGCTCGCAGGTTTGACCGCCGGCATCGCCGCGATCATGATCCTCGGACGCACCACCGCCGGAACCTCCACCCACGGAAACCTCTACGAGTTGGATGCCATCGCCGCAGTCGTCGTCGGTGGCACGTTGCTGATCGGTGGGCGTGGCACCATCACCGGCACCGTGTTCGGCGTGCTGATCTTCGCGACTCTGCAGAACGTGTTCGTGCAGAACAACATGTCCTCGTCACTGCAGGCGATCGCCAAGGGCGTGATCATCGTCGTCGCCGTGCTGCTGCAGCAGCGTTTTGCAGGAGGGGGCGGCGCCAAGAAGACGCCGAAAGCGTTGACGGCGATGAAGACGCCGACGCCGCGCGGCTAGACTTCCCCTTCGGAAGACGAAGCGCCGACCGGCACCGGACGGCGCAGCTTTCAGACGCTGATCACGACATCTACAGGGGCACCATGGCAAGCAATTTGAGCGGTCCCGGCGTCGGGGAACTCTTCCAGTTGCTCCGCGATGGCGAGCCGCGCACCCGGGCCGAGCTGGCGAAGACGTCTGGTCTCGCGCGCTCGACGGTGGCCGCACGCGTGGATGAGCTCATGCGAATGGGGCTCATCACCCCGGTCGCCGACGCAGTCTCGACGGGAGGGCGTCCGCCCTCGCAGTTCGCCCTGAACCCTGCCTCGAGGGTGGTCATCGGCGCTGATATCGGCGCCTCGCACACGACCGTCGCCGTCACAGATCTTGCGGGCACCATCTTGGCCGAGCGCACCGGCGACATCGCCGTAGCGACCGGACCCGAGGCAGTGCTGAACTGGCTGGTGGACGCGGTGACCGAGCTGATGATCGAGATCGATCTCGAACGCAGCCTCATCGCTGCCATCGGCGTCGGTGTTCCGGGGCCGGTGGAGCATTCCACCGGTCGCCCGGCTCGTCCGCCGATCATGCCCGGCTGGGACGGCTTCGACGTGCCCGGTTGGGTGCAGCAGCATCTGCATGTTCCGGTTCTCGTCGACAACGACGTGAACATCTCGGCTCTCGGCGAGAGGGCAGCTGCCTGGCCGACGACCGATCACCTGATCTTCGTGAAAGTGGCGACCGGCATCGGTGCGGGCATCATCTCCGGCGGTCAGCTGCTGCGCGGGGCCCAGGGAATCGGCGGCGATCTCGGACATGTGCGCGTCGCTCGCGGTGCGGACGTGCCGTGTCACTGCGGCAACACCGGATGCTTGGAAGCGCTCGCCTCCGGACCCGCGATCGCACGCAATCTCGCTGCGCAGGGGATCGAAGCTCGCAGCGGTCACGACGTTGTCGAACTCGTCAAGGGTGGCAGTCTCGACGCGGTTCAAGCGGTGCGGCAGGCAGGACGCGACCTCGGCGAGGTGCTCACGGCATCCGTCAGCCTGCTGAATCCCTCGGTCATCGTCATCGGCGGGGCAATGGCTCGCGTCGGAGAGCATCTCATCGCCGGGGTGCGCGAGGTCGTCTACACCCGTTCGATGCCGCTGGCCACTGAGCAGCTCGCGATCGTGCAGTCGGCGACAGCCGGGCAGGCTGCCGTCCGCGGGGCGAGCATGCTCGCCGTGGAGTACGCGCTTTCACCCGAGATTCTGCCGCGCAGCTTCAGCCTCACCAGGTGAGGCGCTCGGCCGCTGGGTGCTGGGTGCTGGGCGCTGGGCGCCGGGCGCTCGGCCGCCGGTGCTCGGCCGCTGGTTACTCGCTGACGCGGGCGGCGATGTCGCTGCGGAAGTGCGCGCCATCCAGGCTGATGCGGTTCATCGCCTCGTAGGCCTGTGCGCGCGCGGCGGCGAAGTCTGCTCCGACCGCGACGACGTTGAGTACGCGACCGCCGGTGGCGACGAGGTCTCCGCCCGGGGCATCCGGACCCGCAGTCGCAGCATGAATGATGCGCACGCCCTCGACGCCTGAGGCATCCGCGAGCCCGGAGATCTGGCGACCGGTCTGCGGGGACTCTGGGTAGCCTTCGCTGGCGAGGACGACGGTGATCGCGACGTCGTCGCTGAAGACGGGCTGCGGCTGGTCTTCGAGGGTTCCGGATGCTGCGGCCAGCAGCAACTCGGACAGCGCCGTGACGAGCCGGGGCAGTACGACCTGCGTCTCCGGGTCGCCGAAGCGCGCGTTGAACTCGATGACCTTGATGCCCGCGTCGGTGAGGATGAGTCCGGCGTACAGCAGGCCGATGAACGGGGTGCCTTCGGCATCCAGCTGGCGGATGACGGGGAGGGCGACTCGCTCGGTGACCAGGTCGACGAAGGCTGTTTCGCTGCCGAACTGCTCATCCAGCCACGGCAGTGGTGAGTAGGCGCCCATGCCGCCGGTGTTGGGGCCCGCGTCGCCGTCGTAGGCGCGTTTGAAGTCCTGCGCGGGGCTGAGCGCGCGCACCGTGTCGCCGTCGGAGAGGAAGAACAGCGAGACCTCAGGGCCTGCGAGGAACTCCTCGATCAGCACCGGGCCGGTCGGCAGATAGTGCTCGGCGTGCGCGAGTGCCTCGGCGCGGTCGGAGGTGACGATGACTCCCTTGCCAGCGGCGAGGCCGTCGGCCTTCACCACGTAGGGTGCGCCGAGGTCATCGAATGCGGCTTCGACTTCGACGGCGGATGCTGCACGCACGGCACGTCCGGTCGGCACGGATGCAGCATCCATGATGCGCTTCGCGAAGGCCTTCGACCCCTCCAGTTGAGCGGCGGCCTTGCCCGGTCCGAACACCGGGATGCCGCGCTCGCGCAACGCATCGGCGACGCCGGCGACGAGCGGAGCCTCGGGGCCGATGATGACGAGGTCGACAGCATTCTCGTTGGCGAAGGTGGTCACCGCTCCGCCGTCGAGCTGGTCGACGGTGACGAGCGTCGCATCCTCGGCGATGCCGGCGTTGCCGGGGGAACAGAGCAGTTCGTGCTCCGTCTGCTCGGCCTTCAGGGCGAGGATGATCGCGTGCTCACGGGCACCGGAACCGAGGACGAGGATCTTCACCCCTCCAGACTAGCGACGCTCGCGTGCCCGGGGTGGCGAGACGGGGTCTGCGCGCCGGGACGAACGGCCCGGATCGGTCAGATGGGCCGTTCGATCGTGGCATCCCAGGGCACCGTCCACCCGGCAGCATCGAAGATGCGGTCGAGCACGATGGCGGTGAAACCCCACACGATCGTGCCGTTGATGTCGAATGCCGGGCTGCGGAATCCGACGTTTTCGCGGCTGACCACCGAGGTGTAACGGTTGGCGGGGTCGAGCAGCTGTGCAACCGGAACCCGGAACACCTCGACGGTTTCGGCATGATCGACAGCGGCCACCTTCGACGGCTTCGTCCACCAGGCGAGCACCGGAGTGACGCGGTGGTTGCTGGCGGCCAGCGGCAGCTCAGGCAGGGTCGCGAGCACTTCGACTCCGGTTGGGTCGAGTCCGGTCTCCTCTTCAGCCTCGCGCAGCGCGGTTGCGGCAGGATCGGCATCGCCGGATTCGCGCCGACCGCCGGGGAACGAGACCTGCCCGGGGTGCGATGAGAGCGTGGGCGCGCGACGTTGCAGCAGGACGTCGAGGTCGCGGGCGACAGCGGCGTCCGCAGTCGGTGCGGGGATGCTGTCGAGCACCCCGAACAGGATGAGTACCGCAGCCCGGCGCGCGGCCGAGGCATTGGCGAGTTCCGGGAACGGACCCGCCCACCCGTGTGAGAGCGCCCCGAGCAGCTGAGCGCGTGCGTTTTCCGAATGCTGACTGTCACCCACAGTCCGACCATACGCGGTGCGCACGATCAGACAAGATGGAGACATGGCCAAGAAGATCGACATCTCGGATGGGCGAGCGGCGCTGGATGCTGTGCGCTCTGCGCTCGCCGCGGGGGAGAAGCCTGCGCGTCCGGCGTCGGCGACGGCCGTCCGCTACCTGCTGCAGCTGCTCGATGAGAAGGCCCCGGGCAACAGTGTCGAGGTGCGGGTGCCGCCGTTCGGCGCCGTGCAGGTCGTGCAGGGACCGCGGCACACGCGTGGCACCCCGCCGAATGTGATCGAGATGGATGCGGCGACCTGGATCGCTCTGGCGACCGGGGCGGAGGATTGGGCCGATGCGTACGCTGCGGGCCGGGTCCACGCATCCGGAACTCGCGCCGATCTGCGCGACCTCTTGCCGTTGCGCCCGTAGCGCCCGGTATTCGGCATGCACCGAGGTGAACAGTGGGACAATGGAGACATGTCTGCCCCTGACTCTCACCACACCGTCGAAGCGACCGTTCGGCGGGTGCCGCGCTATGGAGTGTTCCTGGGCATCGGCATCGTGGTCGGCATCATCGCCGCAGGCATCCTGACGATGGTGGGAAACTACGAGCCGTCTCCCGTGCTCGATGTGGTGTACCCGCCGAGCCAGGTCTTCGGTTTCGCGCTGCTGTGGACGGTTCCGATCGGTGTCGGCCTCGGTGGCATCGTCGGCATGGTGCTCGAGCGCATCGCGCGTCGCCACGATCGCGTCGTCCGCGTCGATCGCGAAACCATCGTCGAGTAATTCTCGTTGCGAGTGGCCGGTTGTGGCTCGCTTTTGCGTGATTTTCGAGCCACGCGCGCCCACTCGCGGGGGTGATATTGGGGGCGCAGGGGCTACGGGGTGGGGCTACGCTAGCTCGCCGATAACGGGGCGGATTGCCTCGTCGAACGCGACCACATCGCGCCGCAGGCCGTCGGTGACGGCGACAGTGAGAGCGCCGATCCACCAGATGCCGCGCTGAGTGAACGGCAGCACCTGCACATTCAGCTCGAACGAGTGCGCGCGGCGACCGATCTCTCGTTCGAACTCGGCGATTGCACTCGCGTAGGCCCGGTACGAGTCGCCGCCGGTGGAGGTGTTCATCGAGTCCACGTAGCGGTTGTGCGCGGTCTGGGCGTACTGCTGCGCAGGCGTGGCCAGCGGAGTGATCGCCTCGCGCAGCTGCTCGGCACCGCTCGCGGGCAGTGCGACGATCGTGTCGAATCCGTCGACGAGTTCCAGCGGGCCCTCGGCAGGATGCGCTCGCGGCTCCACGGTCATATTCCAGTAGTCGCGCCACTGCTTCTCCAGCGCGAGGGTGGCATCGGCAGCATCCGGAGTACGCACCGGCAGGTCGCGCAGTGCCGGCAGGTCTTCGGGAACTCGGATGCCGAGGTGCTGGCGCAGCGCAAGGGCGACGAGCACCGGGACTCCGGCGTCTTCGCGGATCAACCACTGCGGCTTGTCGGCCATGGCACCATCCTAGGGAGACTGCGCACGCTTTGCCGGTGCGGGTCTGACTTACTGGATGGAACACGCGTTGCCACAGCCTCCACTGATGCCTAGGTTCAGGGTCGAGCCGGCTCTTCTGGCTTCCGATTCGAATGATCGAGGGAGATCACGTGAAATCCATATTGCGTTCGGGCATCGCGCTGGTGGCGGCTGCCGTTCTCGGCGCTGGCCTCTTCGCCGCGAGCACGTCGACCGTGAGCTTGAACAACGGAAACGGGCACAGCAACAGTGGGAACAACGGCAACGGCAACGGCAACGGCAACAACGGCAACAACGGCAACAACGGCAACAACGGCAACAAAGGTAACGGCAACAAGCCGGTCACAGCCGATGCGGTCTACCTAGACGGCATCAAGGACTACGGTGTCTGCCGCGGACTCAGCACCGACTGCTACCACGACTGGGGCAACACCTGGGAAGAGGGCGAGGAGAAGCGGATCCTCATCTGGAGCCGCACCGGCGGCCCCCGCCACGCCCACCTCGGCACGCCGCTCGAGCCCGGACTAAACCCGCCACTGAACGCGGACAACGTCGCGCAGGCCGGGCTGAAGACCTGGGCCGAGGAACGTGGCATCGCGGTTGACTACACCGAGGACCTGTCCGCATTCTCCCGCCTGAACAACTACCAGGCGATCGTGTTCCTGAGCTCCACCCGCGACAGCCTCGACGACTCGGCACAGACGGCGCTCATGCAGTTCGTTCGACGCGGCGGCGGTTTCGTCGGCATCCACAACGCTTTCGGCACCGAGTACCACTGGCAGTGGTACGAAGGACTGCTCGGCGGCACGAACTTCTACGATCACGCGCCGAACCGGCCCGGCACCGTGGAGGTCATCAACGACAAGGATGTGTCGACGGAGTTCATGCCTGAGACGTGGGGCTTCACCGACGAGTGGTACAACCTGCACCCGTACCCGAGCTACGTCAACGTGCTCCTCGAAGTCGATGAGCAGACGAGCCTCAACGGACGCGAGTCGGGTCACCCCGGCCACGGGGCCGAGCACCCGGTCAGCTGGTGCCACTACTACGACGGCGGCCGTGCCTGGCTGACAACGCTCGGTCACTCCGTCGAGGTATGGACCGATGCCGAAGCCGAGAACGATGACCTCTTCCAGAGTCACGTCATGGAGGGACTCGAGAGCGTCATGGGAATCAAACCGTTCTGCGCGGTCTGATCCACCCGCAGGGCCCGAACGTGCAACACGCGTTCGGGCCCGTTGCGCTCCCTCACACCACGCAGTAGCTTCGATCCCGAGCGGATCGAACAGACCGCCTCTTTCGAAGGGTCCCGATGTCGAGTCTCTCTCCCGTTCCGGCAGAACGTCCCTCAGTATCCGTGCTCACGCGTATTCTGTCGATTTTGGATGCCGTCAAGAGTGCGGACGGTGCGATCTCCGTCACACAGATCGCTTACGCCACCGACATTCCGAAGTCCACGGCTGCACGGCTCGTGAGCGAATTGGTCTCGCAACGCTATCTGGTGCGCGGCGATGGCGGCATCAGTCTGGGGCTTCGACTCTTCGAGCTCGGCGCCAGGGCAACGATGCCGCGCCGGCTGGTCTCCGCGGCGGCACCGATTATGAGCCACCTCGCGCAACGCACGGGCGAACGCGTTGGCCTGTGGGTGCAACAGGGCACGGATATGGTTTCGCTGGCCGCGGCGCCGGGCAGGCTCCCCATGCTCCCCACCTGGGCCGGCATGCGCTCGCCCGCCCTGACCACCGCGAGTGGCAAGGCCTTCCTCGCCTTCTGCGAGGACGAGCGCGTCATCGACCTGGTCAGCGCACCGCTCATCGCCGCAGAGATGCTGCGCTTCCGCCGAGAGCTCACCGACGTGCGCTCCTCAATGCTGGCGACCGACTCCGGGGCTTCCTACCGAGGTGTGCTGGCTGTCGCGAGTCCCATCATCGGCTCGGACAGCAGCGTGATTGGCGCGATCTCTGTCGCCGGTCCCTCTGATGCGATGCGCCCGGACAACGTGGCGCCGCTGGTGCGCGCCGCCGGTGTCTCGCTGGCCAAACGACTTCCTGCGGCCTGATCGTCATGCGTACGGCGTCGTGGACGGAAGCTGTCAGCGTGCTCGATCGGATGAGCGCGATTCTTGATGCCTTCGGAGAGCTGGGCGAGGGACTCGGAGTCACTGAACTCGCGCGGCGAGCGAACCTGCCGAAATCGACGGTGTCGCGCATCGCGGCCGACCTTGTGGCGGAAGGCTACCTTGATCGCGTCGACGCCAATCTCTACCTCGGGCTGCGCCTGTTCGAGCTGGGGCAGAACGTCGAGCAGCCCCGGCGGCTGCGCCGGCTCGCGATCAGCACGATGACTGCGCTTCGCGATGCTACGGGGCAGAACGTGCAGCTTGCCATCGCCGACGGCGAGGAGATCGTCATCATCGCCAATGCGCACGGGCGTGAAACCGACCACCCGGTTGCGCGCATCGGCGAGCGGCTGCCGCGCGCATCGACTGCTCTCGGTGCGGCCTTCGAGAAGTTCACCGCACACGATAGTGCGCGCGCGCGTCACGATGTCGCGCCGGTGTCTGAGGTCGTCCATGGTGGCCACGTGTGCCTGGCCAGCCCCGTGTACGAGCGGGCCAGCGTGATCGCGGCGCTGGCAGTGAGCGGCGGGATCGGTGACCTGGTCCCCGGCGACGCCGCACCCTTCGTGCGCCGCGCGGCCGTAGCGCTCAGTAAGCGCATCGCTGCAGACTGAGCAGCCGAACCCTGCCCCCAAAAGCGAACCCTGCCCCCAAAAAGCCCTGTGGGGCAGGCGCCGAAGCGCCCGCCCCACAGATTCAGCTCAGATCAGCCGGCGCTTTCGCGGATCGCCTGGTAAGCCTCGAGGGTCTCCCCTGAGTAGTACTCGCTGAAGAAGTCCTCCGACTGCGAGATGAAGGCATCCATGTCGATCTCATCCTGTTCGATAACGGTGAAATCGGGGTTCTCACGGTAGCCGTCGATGATCTCCTCGGTCTCCTCCTCGACGCAGGTGCGGTTCTCGCCGCGGATCTCGCGGATCGTCTTCTCCAGCAGTTCGGTCTGCTCGTCGTTCAGCTTCTCGTAGGTCTTATCGCTGACCACGGCGAACTGGATGCCGACGTTGTGGTTGTTGAGAACCGCGACGTTGAGCACCTCGTCGTAGCTGGACGAGTGGGTCGCCACGATCGGGTTCTCCTGGCCGACGGCGATGCCCTGCTGCAGAGCGGTGTAGACCTCTTCCACCGCGACCGAGACCGGACTGTCCACACCCAGGGCCTCGGCGTTCGCCAGGAATCCGGGGGAGTTGGGGAAGCGGATGGGGACGCCCTTAAGGTCTTCGGGGCTGCGGATCTCGACGTCCTTGGTGGTGAATGTGCGGTTTCCGAACAGCCAGCCGTCGACGATCTTCACACCGGTGGCGTCGTGGAACGCGGTGAACAGGTCCTCGGATCCGTTATCCATCCAGGAGAAGGCATGATCGACGTCATCGAACGCGTACGCGGCATCGACGGCTTCGATAGGAGCGAATGTGGTCGCAAGCTCCGAGCCGCCGAGCAGGTCGATGTCGATGTCGCCAGCCTGCACCATCGGGAAGCGATCGGCGTGCGGGCCGAGCTGGCTCGATGGGTACAGCTCGACGGTGAATCCGAGATCTGACGCCTCCAACCGGTCTTTCAGCAGTTCGACGCCGCAGTAGTAGTTCGGCGTCTGCTCGTTTTGCGTGAGAGACACCGTGAGGGTCACGTCGTTCGCGTCTGACCCGGACGCGCCGTTCTCAGCGGGCGCGGCACCACCGCTGCAGCCCGCGACCATGAGCGCGGTGGCGGCGAGCGCCGATACTGTGACGGCGCTGCGACGCATCGTGATGTTGTTTACCATGTGACTCTCCTCTTATCTCGCGCTTCATCGCGCTGGTCTGGGGCTTATGTTGACTCTTGCCTGCGGGTGCCAGATCACAAACCGGGCTCTCGACGAGTGGAACGCTCAGCTGGCGAGCGCGTCTGCTGCGCGGACAGCGAGCTGATATCCGAACGCTCCGGCGCCGGCGATAACCGTGGTCGCGACGGTCGACATCAGCGAGTGGCGGTGCGCCTCGTCGCGAGCGTGGATGTTCGAGATGTGGACCTCGACAATCGGGATGCTGAGGATGCGCAGCGCATCGAGCACCGGAACGGACTGGAAGCTCAGCCCCGCTGGGTTGATGACGACGGCGGCACCGTCGCGATGCGCATCGTGCAGCCACCCGATGATCTCGTGCTCGGCGTTGGACTGCTCGAACGCGAGCTCGAACCCCAGCTCTTCGGCGAGGTTTGCGCACTCGGTCTCGATGTCCTGCAGGGTCACAGTGCCGTAGATGTCGGGTTCGCGCATCCCCAGCATGTTGAGATTCGGGCCGTTGAGCACGTAGAGCTTTCGGATCACGGTCGGGTCCTTTCGAGGCGACGTCATGTCAGAGGTTCAGCAAGGTCGGCACGATCGTGACGATCGTGGGGAAGAGCGTCAGCAGGAGCAGCACCGTGCCGAGTGGGATCAGGAAGGGCAGGATGCCCCGGAACAGCTCGCCCATCGGTCGTCGAGTGACCGAGCCGACGACGAACAGCACGGCGCCGACCGGTGGAGTGAGGGAGCCGATCATGAGGTTCACGATCATGATCACGCCCAGGTGCACCGGATCGATGTCGTAGGTCGCCGCGATCGGCAGCAGGATCGGCACCAGCACGAGGATCACCGGCGTCGCTTCGAGGAAGATTCCGAGCAGGATCAGCAGCACGTTCAGCAGCAGCAGGAACACGACGGGATTGTCGGTAAGGCCGAGGAGCAACTCGCCGAGGTTGCGCGAGACCTGCTCGCGGGTGAGGACCTGGCCCAGCAGGTTCGAGGCGCCCAGGATCAGCAGGATGCCGCCTGACATCAGGACCGTCTCCTTGGCCGCCTTCCAGAAGGCGCTCCAGGTGAGCGTGCGGTAGACCGCACCGAGTGCGAGCACGACGGCCGCGGCGATTCCCGCGCTTTCGGTCGGGGTGAACCAGCCGCTGAAAATGCCGCCGAGGATGATCACCGGGATCATCATCGGGCCGAGCACGCGTACGGTCGCGCGGCGCAGCATCGTTCCGTTGAAGGGCCGGCCTCCGGCGATGTTCGGGTGGAAGCGCACCCAGACCGCGATGTAGACGCCAAGACCCAGCGCCATCAACGCCGCCGGGAGCACGGATCCGGCGAACAGCGCGCCGGTCGAGATAGAAGCTGTGGCGGCGAACAGCACGGCCGGGATGCTGGGCGGCATCACGGTGCTCAGCAGCGAGCTTGACGCGGTGAGGCCGGCGGAGAATCCGTAGGGGTAGTTCGCCTTCAGCATCTGCGGCACCTGCACCTTGCTCGTGGACGCGGCATCCGCAAGAGCAGAGCCACTGATCCACGAGAAGCCGACCGCGGTGGTGAGGTTGACGTAGGCGAGGTTGCCGGGAAGGCGGGGCAGCAGGGCGCGGGCGAAATCGTACAGCCGCGTGGCGATGCCGAGATGGTTGGCGACGGTGCCGACGAAGATGAACAGGGGCACCGCCAGCAGCGGGAAGCTGTTGATGCCGTTGACGATCGCGGTGGTGGTGTACCCGGCTGAAAGATTGTGGGTGTAGAAGTAGAGCATGCTCGGCGCGATCATCGCGAAGGCGACGGGCACGCGCAGCAGCAGCAGGACGACCATCAGGACGACGAAGAGCCAGAGGTCCATGATCAGCCCTCCATCTCAGAGATCTCGAGTTGACGTTCCGGCCGGTTCGCATGCGGGATCTTCCACAGCGAGTGGATGCCGGTGGACACGCCACCGATGAAGGCGAAGATGTAGAGGATCCCCAGGGGGATGCCCATCGCGGCGCTGACGCGCATCCACTCGAGGCTGACCTTCACGTAGGCGTCGTAGACGAGCGCGATGCTGGTGATCACCATGATCACAGCCGAGACGATGCGCAGGGCGACGAAGAGCTTCTTGCCGCGCAGCACGCCATCGAACACCTCGATGACGATGTGGCCGTTGCGTCCGGTGAGGTACCCCATCATCATGAACGTCATCGCAATCATCGACAGCAGTGCGAGCTCACCCGCACCGACCCAGCTGATGACAGGGAAGTAGCGACCGGCCACCTGATACATGACACCGAAGAAGATGCCGCCGAACAGAATGACGCCGACGATCATCTCGGTGTGCGAGAGCACCCGGATGAACAGTGACTCCTTCGGGACATCTGAGTTCAGCTCCGGTGTCGTGAAGACGGTCTCGGTGTGGCCGTAGATCGACGCCTCGCGATCCTTGCGTCCTCGCATGGTTGACCTCTCTGTCTCGGCGGTTTTCTGACCGCCGTGCTGGCAACTCTGGTCGGGCGGTCCTGGTGTGACCAAGCCTCGTCCCGACGAATGGAACGGCCCCCACGCGCACGTGTGCCGCGCCGCCGGGGAAGGCGACGCGGCACACGCGATTGCGAGATCCGTCTACTTGGTTACGGTAACGCTCACGGTCGATCTGATCTGCTTCTGGACACCTTCATGTACGGCGTGCGTGATGACGGTCAATTCGGTCACTCCCGCCGGCACGTTGTTGTCGAGGTTAGCCTTGTCGAACTTCAGGACGACGTGATTCCTGCTGCCAGTGACCTTCGACGCGGGGACGGGCTGGAGACCGAGCTCGGTCTCCAGCAGCACTTCACCCTCGTGTACGTATCCCTTCGGCAGATCGAGGTGCGCGTTGACGGTGCCCTTCACCTTCGTGAAGAGTCCCTTCTTCGCGCTCAGATCCAGCGAGCCAGGGCGGAACGTCAAGGCGCCGGGGTGGTCCTCCGACTCGGCATACACTTCGATCTTTCCGGTGGGTCGGGGATCGGTGCAGTCGTTGAAGAAGTAGTCGCCCGCCTTGTCGAACGTGTGCTGGTAACTCTCCCCTGGCTGCAAACGCGCGTTGAACTCCCCTTCGAAGAACTGGGTCGCGCAGTGCTCCAGCTGGTTCGGATGCGTGGTGAACGTCTCCGCACCCGGGTTGAGGAATGTCACCGCGGTTCCGACCGGCACCCGCAGGTGCGTCGGCTGCATCGCTGCCTGGTTCGTGCTGTCCGCAGCTTCGGCAGTGTCAGAGGTGCGATCCGAACGGGCCAGCAACACGGTGTTGTCGACCGTTGCGCCCTCGACCGCTGAGCCCTGCACCGGCCGCCGAATCGACAGCGGAGCGGTCAGCGGGCCTTCCTGGCTGCCGGATGCCGTCACGAAGTCACCGCCGAGCTTGAACGCCCACAGGGCGTCGCCCTTGGTCACCGATCCGCCGTAGGGGTTCGTGGTGCCAGCCGCGAAGACAGCGACATACTGCTCGCCGTCGACCTCGTACGTCACCGGTGCCGAGCCGATGCCGGTTCCGGTCTGGAACTGCCAAAGCACATCTCCCGTGACGGCATCCATCGCGAGCAGTCGTCCATCGATCTGGCCGACGAACACGAGATCGGATGCTGTCGCCAAGGGCCCCTGACCGTGCGACATGTCGGTGCCGAGGTGCTGCAGCCACTCGACGGCTCCGGTGGAAGCGTCATAGGCGACGATGCCGCCGGTCTGGTACTGACCGATCGCGCGCTGCCCGTTGGCGGATGCGCCGTTCCAGTGCGCCACATTGTTCGTGCCGTAGGGGAAGTACACGAGGTTCGTGTTGTGGCTGTAGGCGTTGTTCGACCAGTCGCCGCCGCCGTTCTGGCTGGTGGTAGAGAGGATTGGGAGATCCCACTGCGGGTCGTACATGCAGCCCTCGCGATGTCCTACATGGCCGTCGGGATAGGTCAGGTGCTCTTGATCTGCGGCGACGTAGCTGTCCGGGTTGAATACGAGGTTGCCGTCTTCGTCCGGCTGATAGCCGTTGTAGTTGGGCACGCCGCGCCAGGGGTCGCCGGGCACGTTGTCGGGACCGAGCTTCTCCCAGGCCACGCATTCGGGAAGCAGCCGCTCGAGGGGGAACGGCTGGGTCTCAGCATTCGCCTGGCGGTCGTCAGTGATCACCGGCTTGCGCTCAGTCGGCAGTACCGGTTCACCGTTCGTGCGATCCAGCACGAACTGGTGGCCGGACTTGCTGCCGTAGAAGATCACCTGGCGCTCCACACCATTGACCTCGATGTCGGCGAGGTTCGGGGCGTGCACGTTGTCCATGTCCCAGATGTCGTGGCGGATCGATTGGTAGTGCCACTTGTAGTCGCCGGTGGCGGCGTCGACAGCGACGAGGGTGTCGGAGAAGACGTTGTCGCCGGGGCGGCCGGAGCCGTCCTGCGAGGTGTTGCAGCTGCGCGGGTTGCCGAACGTCATGTAGTACATGTCGAGTTCCGGGTCGACGGCGCCGTGCATCCACGATGTTGCGCCGCCTTCGACCGCGCAGTCGGTACCGTCCTCGTGCACCGGCCCCCACGTTTCGGAAGCGTCGAAGGATTCTCCGTTGACGCCGGTGAAGATTTCACCGCGGTTGGGGCCGCCGAAGAAGTGCCAGACGTAGCTGCCATCGCTGGCGTCGAGAGCGACGACGGCGCCGCGGTCGCCGTCAGCAGCGTGCGCGTAGACGATCCCCTCCGAGTAGACCGTTGCGACCTTCGCCACCCGGCCGAGGTTCTCGCCGTCGGGTCCGACCGGCTGTACCGCCCAGATCTCCTCGCCCGTGGTCTGATCCAACGCCACGACACGGTTGTCGCCTGCGAGCGTGTAGATGCGGCCCTCACCGGCAGAGACCCCGCGGCGCGTGCTCGACATTCCGTACTCGTGATTCTCCCACTTCCAGACAGAATCGCCGGTGGCGCCATCCACGGCGATCACTCCGCCGCTGGGGGTGTCGAGATACATCACACCGTCGACGACGATCGGTGTGGTCTGCTGACCGGTGGCACCGGATGCCGGAGCGACTGCCGAGACGTTCGTACGCCACGTTGGTGCCAGCTGGTCGAGGTTCTTCTTCGTGATCTGGTCAAGGGCGGAATAATGCTGGTTTCCCAGATTTCCGCCGACAGTCGGCATATCGTGCCCGGTCGGCGCTGTGGCGGTCAGGCCATCGCCTGCGCCTTCGTCGACTGCGTAGACGGGGCTGACGGCGAGGGAAAGCGTCACAGCCGCTGCGATCCCCGCCACCCCCAGCCGTGTTGCGAGATGGGTGGACATCGTTCGGCTCCTTGGTCGTCATCGGTCCCTGGATGCTTCGGAAGCTAGCGCGGTTGCCCGGTGCTGCCAATCGATGGCCCATCGGATGAGACGCCGGCGGAATCCGGGGGCCCGCGGCGGCGGTAGTCTTGTCACGTGGCTGCCTCTCCCACTAATCCCTATTCCGAAGCCGGCGTCGATACCGCTGCGGGTGATCGCGCTGTCGAGCTGATGAAGTCGTCTGTGCGCGCAACGCACGGACCTGAAGTGCTCGGAGGCGTCGGCGGGTTCGCCGGGCTCTTCGATGCCACAGCTCTTCTCGGCTACACCAAGCCGTTGCTGGCAACCAGCACGGATGGTGTCGGCACGAAGGTCGCGATCGCGCAGGCCATCGACAAGCACGACACGATCGGGCAAGACCTGGTCGGCATGGTCGTGGACGACATCGTCGTGGTGGGGGCGAAGCCCCTGTTCATGACCGATTACATCGCCTGCGGCAAGGTCATCCCCGAGCGCATCGCCGACATCGTGCGCGGTATTGCGGATGCGTGCACCGCGACCGGCACGGCGCTCGTCGGTGGCGAGACCGCTGAGCACCCGGGCCTTCTCGGCGTGGACGACTACGACGTCGCTGGCGCCGCAACCGGAATCGTCGAGGCTGGTGCCGTCCTCGGTGCCGAGCGCGTGCAGGACGGCGATATCGTTCTGGCGCTGGCATCCAGCGGTCTGCACTCCAACGGCTACTCGCTCGTGCGTCACATCATCACCGGTGCCGGCATCGGCTACGGCGACACCGCAGCCGACTTCGGCGCGACGTGGGGCGAGACGCTGCTCGAGCCGACCCGCCTCTATACGCTTCCGCTGCTGCGCCTGATCGACACCCTCGCCGATGGCAGCATCCACTCCCTCAGCCACGTCACCGGCGGCGGCATCTCGGCGAACCTCGCCCGTGTGCTGCCCGTCGGCAGCTGGGCAGAGGTCGATCGCTCCACCTGGTCGCCCAGCCCGATTTTCCGCGTGCTCAGCGACATCGCCGGGACCACGCTCGAGTCGGCCGAGGGTACCTGGAACCTCGGAATCGGTTTCCTCGCCGTGATTGACGCTTCGCAGAAGGATGCCGCGATTGCAGCGCTCGCCGAAGAGGGCATCAACGCCTGGCAGGTCGCGACCGTCGGAACCGGCGCACGTCCGGCCGGCGAGTTCGAAGAGGGCGCCAAGGGCGTCGACGGTGGTGCAGTGCGTCTGATCGGCGCGTACGCGGACGGAGCGAAGTAACACCCCATGTGCGGAATCGTCGGAGTGGTCGCAGGCGGCCCGGTCAATCAGGACATCTACGACGCGCTCCTGCTGCTGCAGCACCGCGGTCAGGATGCCACCGGTATGGCCACTGCAGAGCCCAGCGGTGTCATGCACATCATCAAGGCCGAGGGCATGGTGCGCGAGGCCTTCCGCACCCGCGACATGCGATCCTTGCTCGGAAACGTCGGCCTCGGCCATGTTCGCTACGCCACCAAGGGCACAGCATCCAGCGAAGAAGAAGCCCAGCCGTTCTACGTGAACTCGCCCTACGGCATCATCCTGATCCACAACGGCAACCTCACCAACACCCGCGAACTCACCGCCGACATGGCCAAGCGCGATCGCCGGCACCTGAACTCCTCCAGTGACACCGAGCTGCTGCTGAACGTGCTCGCCGGTGAGCTGCAGGCGACGACCTCCGATGTTGATCTCGACTCCGAGCGCATCTTCGAAGCGGTCAGCCGCACGCATCAGCGTATTGAGGGTGCCTATGCCGTGATCGCCGTGATCGCCGGTCACGGGCTCCTCGCATTCCGTGACCCGCATGGCATCCGCCCGCTGATCCTCGGCCGTCGCGACGGCGCTGGGGCGAACGGTGAGACGCAGGACGAATGGATTGTGGCCAGCGAGTCGCTCGTGCTCGAGAACGGCGATTACGAGGTCGTCCGCGAGGTCGCACCGGGTGAAGCAGTCTTCATCACAGACAAGGGCGAGCTGTTCACGCAGCAGTGCGCCGAGCAGCCGCAGCTGTTCCCCTGCGCGTTCGAGTACGTCTACCTCGCCCGTCCAGACTCGACCATGAACGGCATCGCGGTGTACGAGTCGCGACTGCGGATGGGGGAGCGCCTGGCCGACACGATCGCGAAGCACGTGCCGCGCGAGAAGATCGACGTCGTCATGCCGATCCCGGACTCGGCCCGCCCCTCCGCGATGGAGGTGGCCCGCAAACTCGGCATCGAGTACCGCGAAGGCTTCTACAAGAACCGCTACGTCGGGCGCACCTTCATCATGCCGGGGCAGGCAGTGCGCAAGAAGAGTGTGCGACAGAAGCTCAACGCGATGTCGACGGAGTTCCGCGGCAAGAACGTGCTGCTCATCGATGATTCCATCGTGCGCGGTACGACGAGCAAGCAGATCATTCAGATGGCGCGGGATGCCGGTGCCCTCTCGGTCACCTTCGCCTCGGCCGCCCCACCCGTGCGGTACCCGCACGTCTACGGCATCAATATGCCGTCCAAGCATGAGCTGATCGCCTACGGCCGCACGATTCCGGAGGTTGCCGCCGAGCTCGGCGCCGACCACCTGGTCTACCAGGAGGTCGAGGATCTGAAAGCGGCGATCATCGAGGGGTCGGCTATCACCGATCTGGACATGAGCTGCTTCGACGGCCGGTACGTGACCGGCACGGTCACCGACGAGTACCTCGAGTGGGTCGAGAGCTCGCAATCTTCGTGACCCGGCCCCTGTGGCGCGGGCGTGCCCTCGCGGTTCTCGGCATTCTGCTGTGTGCCTTCTCGCTGCGTTCGGCGGTGGCTTCGCTCTCACCGGTAATCGACTACATCGGCGCGGACTTCCCCCTGCCCACCGCGGTCGTCGGGTTGATCGGAACGGCGCCACCGGTGTGCTTCGCGATCTTCGGGCTCTGCGCACCTCTGCTCGAGCGGCGCCTGGGGTTGGAAGCGGTGACCGTCATCGCGCTCTCCGCGATTGCAACGGGGCTGGTGCTGCGCGGGCTGTCGTTCGGATCGGTTTCTCTGCTTGCGACGACGGCACTGATCTTCGCGGGCGTGGGCATGGGGAACATTCTGGTGCCGCCGCTGGTCAAGAAGTACTTCCCCGACCGGCTCGGCCTGATGCTCACGCTTTACACAACGGCGATGGCGCTGTCGACGTTCCTGCCGCCGCTGATCTCGGTTCCGGTGGCGGACGCTGCGGGCTGGCGCGTATCGCTGGGGCTGTGGGGTGTGTTTGCTCTGGCCGGGGTGCTGCCGTGGATGGCGATCCTGGTGAGCGGTCGGGCGGCACGTCGGCCGGCGATGGATGCTGCGCCCGCTGGCGCGGCGAATGCCACGGCATCCGATCCTGCTGAACTGTCGACCGGGCCGATCGCCGTCGTGCCGACGAACTCGCGGGCATTCGCTCGGCTGGTGCGACTGCCGATGGCCTGGTCGATCGCCGTCGTGTTCAGCACCTCGTCGATCGCCGCCTACGTCTCGTTCGCCTGGCTGCCGGCCATCGTCACAGATGTCGCCGGAGTCTCGGCGAGCACGGCGGGGCTGTTGCTGTCGGTGTTTGCCGTCATGGGGCTTCCGGCTTCACTGCTCGTGCCGGTTCTGGTGGTGCGATTCCAGGCCACGCGCCCGCTGTATGCGGTGGGCTCTGCCAGTGCGCTGCTTGGTGTCGCAGGTCTCCTGTTTTGGTCGAACGCGGTCACCATCTGGTTGTGGGTGACGATCTTCGGCATCGTCGGCGTGATGTTCCCGTTGGCGCTGGTGCTCATCAGTATCCGCTCGCGTACGCCGGAAAGCGCTGTGGCACTGAGCAGTTTCGTGCAGAGCGCCGGTTATGTGATCGCTGCGGGCTTCCCGTTGCTGATCGGCGTGCTGCACGACATCAGCGGCAGTTGGACTGTTCCGCTGCTGGTGCTGGGCGCTGTATTCCTCGCCTCGATCCCCTTCGGAGTCATCGCCGGTCGGCGGCGGACGGTCGAAGAAGAGTGGGAACGACGCCACGGAACCTGGTGACAGGTTGCCGAACCTGGTGACAGGTTGCCGAACCTGTGACAGGGTACGACGAAGGCCCCGCTACCGAAGTCGCGGGGCCGCGCACGAAAAGCGGTCAGGCCTTTTCGAGCTCGTCTTCGTCTTCATCCGCGTACTCGTCCGCCCATTTATCGACGTAGGCGTTTTCGTCCGTCGGATGAGCCAGCTCGCGCTCCAGCGCAGAGTAGTTCACCGAAGGACTGTATGCCTTGAGTTCGCGGGCGATCTTTGTGTGTTTCGCCTTTTGACGGCCACGGCCCATGCGCGAGACCCCCTCACGAGTTAAGCTGTCGGACAAGCGAGTGCCCGAAGCGTTTCACGACACCGGCGCGCAGCCGGTAAGAGTAACATTTAGGATAGCACGAGGGCCAGGTCCTCTGGCCTTCGCCGGTTGGTGAAGGGAACGATTCTCATGGCAGATGCAACCTCCTCTCCGTCCGACGAAGCGGCTCAGGATGCCGCCCTGCAAAAGGCGGTGATCGTCGGGATGCAGCCGGATCAGGCGCCGCACGTCCTGCAGGAGGCGGCCCGCTTCGCAGCCCTGCTGAACGTTCCCATCGTGGTCGCTCACGTCGACGTCACGCGATTTGTCACCTATGAAGACCCGGACGGCTACGTGCACTCGGCGCCGATCGATCTGAACATCGAAGCGGGCGTCGCTGAGTTCGAAGAGGTCCAAGATCAGGCGCGGGCCCTTCTTGAGGGCAGCGCCCTCACCTGGGCCGCACGTCAGCTCGTCGGCGACCCTGCTCTTGCCATCAAGCAGCTCGCAAACAGGCTCGATGCGCAGCTCATCGTCGTCGGAACCCGCAAGCGCGGTCTCGGCGAATCGATCCGCGAATTCTTCACCGGCTCCGTGGCTGCTCGTCTCGCCCACCGGCAGCACCGCTCGGTACTTGTGGTTCCGTTGGAGCAAGAGGTCCCGGACGACCAGGCCGAGATCTGGACCGAGTAGCCGCACGGCCGCGGCTCTCGGCCTAGCTGCTGGATGAGTGCAGCGCACCGGTCACGGCGTGAGCTGCGGCATCCATCGCACTTTCGAGATCTTTCACCGTCGCTTCACTCAGCGTTCCACCCCGCGCGACGTGGGTGCGAAGGTCGGTGCGCACGCGTGCGCGGAAGTCGTTGATCGCAGCGTCGGCGCGGTGCAGCTGCTCACGACTGGATGTGCGCTCACTGGTTGCCGGCTTCGATGTCGACGGGCGACTCTTCGCGGCCGCTCGCTCATCGTGCGCTGCTGATGCGAGGTCGGCACGAAGGCTCTTCATGGCGTCCTGCACGCTCTGTCGCACCTCGTTGGCGATCAGTCGAACGGAATCGGCGAGGCCCGACTCGATGCCGGCCAGGTCGTTCTCGCGGCTGGCGAGCTCAGCGCGACCGGCGTCGGTGATCGCATAGATCGTGGTGCGACCATCGATGGTCTTACTGACCAGTCCCTCTTCCTCAAGCTTCGCAAGCCGAGGATAGATGGTGCCCGCGCTCGGAGTGTAAGTGCCCCCGGTGCGATCGGTCAGAGCCTGGATGATGCCGTAGCCGTGCTGCGGCGATTCGGCCAGCAGTGACAGCAGATAGAGGCGCAGGTCGCCGTGCGAGAAGACGGTGGGGCTCATGAGTCCCACTCCTCGTCGTCGGCTGCGGTGGTCAGCGGGCGACGCAGAACTGTCGTGTCCCCGGAGACCGAGTTCGTGCGGATGTCGACGAAGGAGCCAGCCAGCTCACCGGTGGAACCAGCGAAGCTGGTGGGTCCGGAGCTGGCGCGGTCGATGCCGTCGATCGTCACGGCGCCGCTCATCGAGCGCGCCACGTAGTTGGCAGGCAGCGTCTCTTCGAGTCGAATCGTGTTGTCGCCCGAGACGGTGTTCAGCGTGATCGAATTGACGGCGCCGCCAGCATCCACCCAGATCGCACCGGAGACGCTGTCGACAGTCGCCTTGCGGATCGAACCGGTGATGGCGACGTCGCCGGAGACGCTGTTCGCGTTCACGGAACCCGTGAGACCGCGCACCTGCACGTCGCCGGAGACGGAGTTCAGCGTCAGATCTCCGGTGTGCGTGTCGACGATGAGTTCGCCGGAGACCGTGTTCAAGCGCGCGTCGTTGGTGAGCCCGGAAACCAGGGCACCAGCGCTGACGACGCCGAGGTTCAGGGCGATGCTGCGGGGGACTGCCACGCTGACTTCGGCACGCGGCCCGCCAGAGCCGAAGTTGCGGAACACCTCGAGGAAGTTGTCCCACCCCAGCTGCGGGTGATCGATCTCGATCTGGGTGCCGTCAGATTCGATGCGCAGGTCTTTGACGCTGACTCCGTGCACCTCGATGCGGATGCCGGGTTCGTCGTGTGCGATGACATCGACCTGGCCGCGGACGAGGCCGACCTTGAGCCGGGTCGCCTGGGGGATGTCGATGACACGTTCTTCGCCGGGGGCGATGAGCCATTTCTCGGTCATGTTCTCTCCTGGGGTTGATCGTGCTTCGGTTGGTCGGTCTGGGGTTGATCGCGATATATCGCGTGTTTCGACAATAACACGATATATCTCGAGTTTGTCAAGCTTTCTTCGTTCGACAAGCACAAATGGCTCGATCCGTGGTCCCAATGCAGCCATTTGTGCCTGTTGAACGCAGCCGGAAGCGAACGGCATAGGGTCAAGACATGGACCGCCGTCGGCACCCCACGAACGCAGCGCCACTGTTCGCCGCAGCAGCGCTGAGCTATACCGCGAACTGCGCGCTGGGGACAGCTGTCGCCGCAAAACTCATTGACTCCAGTGGCTTCCGCTGGTTGCATCATGCGCTGTACATCGTGACCTGCGCCGCCAGCGCGGCCGCCGTCTCTGCGGCATGGTGGGCAACGCCGCGGAGCGCGAGTCGTCGAGCGGCGCTCGCGCTGCTTCCCGCCGCAGTGCCGCTCGCTGCGATCGCATATGTGCGAACGCACAGCCGACAGCATCCACTCATCGCTCTCGCTGCTGCCCCGTTCATCGCCAGGGGCTTCGCATTGTCGCGTCGTCCCGCAGACCGGAAGTGATCGCATGGAACTTCTCGACGCCATCCGCCGCCGTAAGACGACCAACGGTGCCTTTCTTCCCGACGCCGTCTCCGAGGAGCATCAGCGCCTGCTTCTGGAAGCCGCCGGTCGGGCACCGTCACAACTGAACAGCCAGCCGTGGCGATTCGTCGTCATCGAGAACCGCGAGACGATCGACGAGATCGCCCGTGTCTCCGGCGAGAGCATGACAGAGGCGATGTCCAACGGCACGTTCTTCGAGCGCTACAAGCCATACTTCCGCTTCAGCCAGGCCGAGATGGACTCCAAACGCAGCGGAATGCTGTTCGACAAGCTCCCTGCGGCGCTTCGACCCTTCACAAGCCAGGTGTTCACGAAGCGTGGACAGACGCTGATGAACGCCTTCGGAGTGCCGAAGACACTCGGCGCGGAGAACCGGAAGCTCGTCGCCGGCTCCCCACTGCTGCTGGGCGTGATGCTCGATCGCAGTGAGTATCGCCCGGGACAGCTGTCATCGTTCTATTCGGTGTTCAGCATGGGCGCGGCGATGGAGAATATCTGGCTGACGACGGTCGAGCTCGGCATGGGCATCCAATTCATCTCCTTCCCGATGGAAGTCCCTGGCCGCTGGGATGAGATCGTCGGGCTGCTGCGCGTTCCGGATGACCTTGAGCTGATGGCCGTCTACCGGCTCGGATATCTGCCACCAGAGGAGCGCCGACCGGCGATCGACTGGTCGAGCAGCCAGCGCAAGCTCGTCTCGCAGTACGTCTATCGCGAGAACTGCGAGACACCGCAGCAAGGCTGGGATGCTGCCACACCCGGGGCTGCGTCAACTCTGCCCTGACCTCGGGAGATTCGGCAGGTTTCGCAGCGCCGGGCCCTCGATGCGCGTCCCGTCCGGCGCGAAGCGCGACGCGTGCAGGGGGCAGTCCCACGTGCACTCCGCATCGTTCCAGTCCAGGACGCCGCCGAGGTGGGTGCATACGGCACTGACAGCGCGGGTGACGCCGTCGACAGTCGAAACGCCGACCGGGCGGCCCGCACGATTGGCCACTACACCGCTGCCCTCGGCTGGCCGCGGAACCGGTGCTGGCCGAGACTGGGCTCCGGACCATCCCGAGGCGAGGGCGGCTGCGGCGCGGCCGGTCTCGGCGGCTCCTCTGCCGATGTCGGCGGGCACCGTCAGACGCGTCCCGATCGTCCTCATCCAATCCGGACGGTCACGCCGCCTGGTACCGACGATCTCGGCGGCCAGTCGCATGGCGGCAGCCGGAGCGTTCGACAGCCCCCATTTGGCGTATCCGGTTGCGAAGCGGATGCGGCCGAGTCCGCGCGGCATCGCGCCGACGAAGGGGATGAGGTTGTGCGATTGGTAGTCCTGAGCCGACCAGCGGTGCGTCTCCTCGGCATCGGGAAAATGCTGCCGGGTCCAGGAGATGAGGTCGTCGATGGCCGCGGTCTCTCCGTGAGATCGTCCAACCGGATGCCCGTTGCCGCCGACGATGAGCTGTGCGGCGCCGCCCGGCCCATCCTCGTCCGAGACCGGACGGAGGGAACGCGTCGGCCCGTCCACGGAGATGAACGTGCTGTCCGGTACGTTCCCCGGCACCCGGAACGAGACGCAATATGACCTCAGCCCCCGCACCTTCGCGAAGTAGAGGCCGCGGTCGATGACCGGCGTTCCGGTCGCGAGCACGATGTGTGTGCTGAACAGCGGTCCGGCCGCGGTCTCGACGCGCGGTTGCGGAAGTGCGTGCGCTCCGGTGACGCGGATGCCGGTGTGCAGCGTGCCTCCTTCAGCGAGCAGCTCCCTCGCCATTGCGTGCGTGACGAGTACCGGATCGATTGTCACCTGATCGTCGAGAGCGACAGCGCCGGTGATCGGGAACGATGCCGCCGGCATGTCTTCGGCCGCTAGCATCCGGGCGGGAAGTCCGGCTTCGCGAGCGGCGGCGTGCTGGGCGCGCAGCGCATCGACGCCGCTCGCCGTCTGCGCGTACGAGTGATCTGTCCGGCGGGCGTAGGGCACGCCGGCAGTGTCGGCGAAGTCGGTCAGCCACTGCATCCCCGCGCGGTTCGCGTCGACATACGCGCGCACGAGAGCAGCCGGGTGGTGGCGACGGATATTCGCCAGTGTCAGGCCCTGGAGGAGCGACACTTTTCCGGTGTTCCCGCCCGAGGCGAGTTCGGCGACCTCGCCAGAGTCCACGACGGCCACATCCAAACCCTCCCGCGCCAGCATCACGGCGGTCGCAAGCCCGGTCAGGCCTGCGCCGACGACGATCACGTCGTGATGCACGCCGGGTTCGAACGGAGAGCGGGGAGGGGCCGTCGGGGAGACCTTCCAGAGCGGTGTCATGGCGTCAGTCAACGCCGTTATCTGCCTCGCTCACACCGCCTTGACATCGCCGTGGCGCACTGGCAAGGGAGGGGATCGGATGCCACGACTAGAGTTGCCGACGTGACCTTTCGCCGGCTGTTCCTCGTCATCGCCGGCGGCACTGTGGGAACTGCGGCTCGGCTCGGCATCGCCCTGCTGATCGCGGATGCTGGGGGCATACCGCTCGGAACGCTCGCGATCAACGTCACCGGAGCCCTGCTCATCGGTGTGCTGGCAGCCCGGATGCCACAAACATCTGACCTGCGAGTCTTCTTCGGCGCCGGCATCCTGGGCGGCTTCACGACCTACAGCGCGTTCGCGGTCGGTGCTGTCGGGCTGTGGGCGGACGCGCCTCTCGTGGCAGCGGCATACGTCGTGCTGACGCTGGCGGGTGGGATCGGCGCTGTCATTCTCGGTCTGCGCCTCGGTCGGCGCCTCGGTCGGAAGCGGGCGATCGCGTGACGCCGCTTCTGTTCGCACTCGCATCCCTCGCCGGTGGCGTCGGCGCAGGCCTGCGCTACCTCGTCGATCTCGGCGTCATGTCGGTGACGAAGGGGCGCTTCCCATGGGGGATCGTCTTCGTGAACGTCACCGGATCGTTCGCGCTCGGGGTGGTCACAGCATCCATCCCAGAGTCGGCATTCATCGTCGGCGCCGGTCTTCTCGGTGGGTATACGACCTTCAGCACCGCGATGCTCGACACGCTCGCGCTGTGGAACGACGGGCGCCGGCCCGCCTCGGTCATGCACCTGGTGGGCACACTGGTCGCATCCGTGATCGCCGCAGTCGCCGGGCTTGGAGTGGGCGCACTGCTGTGACCGCGGAATCGCTCACAGCATCCTGAATATTTGCTGTGGAATACTGACCGCGCACCTTTGTCGAGCATTTTCCTCAATCGAGAGTCTCCTGCCTTGTCGAAACTCGCTTTCTTCAGCCTGCGCAATCGCGCGCTGATCGCCCTCATCACGATCGTCGCTGCCGTGTTCGGCGGTTTGGCGTTGACCAACCTCAAGCAGGAGCTCATCCCGACGCTCGAGCTGCCGGCGCTGATCGTTATGACGACCTACCCGGGGGCGTCGCCTGAAGTTGTGGAGAACGACGTCTCGACGCCGATCGAGACTGCGATCCAGGCCGTTCCAGGCCTGGAATCCACGAGTGCCACGAGCACGACGAACGCCTCGATCATCCAGGCGATGTTCACCTATGGCGAGAACCTCGCCACGGCAGAGCAGAAGATGCAGCAGGCGATCAACCGCATCTCCTCGCAGCTGCCGGCCGATGTCGAACCGCAGGTGATGACCGTCTCGCTCGATGATCTGCCGGTGATCCAGATCGCTGTCACCGGCTTCGGTGAAGCGGATGCTGCGCAGACCGAGCTCGAGAACGTCGTGGTGCCCGAGCTCGAAGATGTCGATGGCGTGAACACCGCCGCGATCATCGGCGGCACGGGGCAGCGCGTCACGATCACCCCGGACAACGCCAAGCTCGCGGCGGCAGGTGCCAGCACCCAGGCGATCAGCAGCGCTATGGAACAGAACGGCATGCTCTTCCCCGGCGGCGACATCACCGAGAACGGTGAGACGCTCACGGTGCAGACCGGATCGAAGATCACCTCCGTCGAAGAGATCGCAGCCCTTCCTCTCATCGGCGCGGGCGTCACGATCGCCGATGTCGCCACAGTCGCACTGGAGAACGACGCGATCTCCTCGATCTCCCGCGTCAACGGCGAGGATGCCCTCTCGATCTCGATCTCCAAGCTTCCTGCCGCGAACACGGTGGAGGTGTCGGACGGGGTCATCGCCGCGCTCGACGAGCTCTCCAAGACATTCCCGGATGCCGAATTCACGATCATCTTCGATCAGGCGCCGTTCATCGTGCAGTCCATCGAGACTCTCGCCGTCGAGGGGCTGCTGGGCCTGGTGTTCGCGGTTGTCATCATCCTGGTGTTCCTGATGTCGATCCGTTCGACCCTGGTGACGGCGATCTCGATTCCCACCAGCGTGCTGATCACGTTCGTCGGGTTGCAGGCCTTCGGATACTCCCTGAACATGCTCACCCTCGGTGCGCTGACGATCGCCATCGGACGCGTGGTGGATGACTCGATCGTTGTCATCGAGAACATCAAACGTCACTACGTCGGCAGCGCCGACAAGGGCAAGTCGATCCTGCTCGCCGTGCGCGAGGTCGCCGGGGCGATCACGGCATCGACTGTCACGACGGTTGCGGTGTTCCTGCCGATCGTCTTCGTCGGCGACATGGTCGGCGAGCTGTTCCGACCGTTCGCGATGACGGTCACAATCGCGATGGTGGCATCGCTTCTGGTGTCGTTGACGATCGTGCCGGTGCTGGCGTACTGGTTCCTGCGTCCGGGTAAGGAACTCGCGGATGCGAACGGCGTCGCGATCGACCCCGAGCACCCGGATGCTCCGCCCACACGCCTGCAGCGCTCCTACCGGCCCATCCTCACCTGGACGCTGAAGCACTCCGGCGTCACGCTGGTCATGGCGCTCGTCGTTCTGGGGGGAACCCTGGCTGCGGCGCCGCTGATGAAGATCAACTTCCTCGGCGACACCGGCCAGAACACCATGACTGTCACGCAGGATCTCGGTCCGACCGCGAGCCTGGAGACCAAGGACGCCGCCGCGGCTGTCGTGGAGGAGGCGCTGCAGGGCATCGACGGAATCGAAGCCGTGCAGGTCTCGGTCGGCTCGAGCGGTTCGCCGCTGGCAGATGTGTTCTCCGGCGGCGCAGGTGTGACGTATTCGATCATGACGGCTTCCGGCGCGGATCAGGAGCAGATCCGTGCGGACGTCGCTGACGCGGTCGAGCCACTCGAAGACGTCGGCGATATCGATGTGAGCGCCGCAGCCGGATTCGGATCCACCGACATCGCCGTGAACATCTCCGCACCGAACGGAGAGACCCTCACCGAGGCGACGGAGGCGGTGACTGCAGAGCTCGACGGACGCGAGGGCATCGGCGCAGTCTCGAACAACCTCGCAGCATCCCTGCCCTACATCGCCGTGGTCGTGGACCGTCAGGCGGCAGCCGACGTCGGTCTGTCCGAGGTCGCCGTCGGCTCGATCGTGTCGAGCACGATGCGTCCGCAGCAGATCGGATCGATCGAGCTGGACGACTCCGCCCTGACGGTGTATCTCGCGGCCACCGAGCCGCCAGCGAGCCTCGAAGCCCTGCAGACGCTGGTGATCCCGAGCGCTCTCGGAATGATCGAGCTGCAGGACATCGCGGTCGTCGAGCAGCGCGAAGGCCCCACCTCGATCACCACCGAGCAGGGTCGTCGCACTTCGACGGTCACTATTCCTCCGGCGTCCGACAACCTCGCCGTCGCGACCGCTTCGGTCACCGCGGCGCTGGAAGCCGTCGACCTGCCTGATGGTGCCCGCGCCGACGTCGGCGGTGTCGCTTCGCAGCAGGCTGATTCGTTCTCGCAGCTCGGCTTGGCCATGCTCGCGGCTATCCTCATCGTCTACGTCGTGATGGTGGCGACATTCAAGTCGCTGCGTCAGCCGCTGCTTCTGCTGATCTCCGTGCCGTTCGCGGCTACCGGCGCGATCCTGCTGCAGATCATCACCGGCGTGCCGCTGGGGGTGGCCTCCCTCATCGGTGTGCTCATGCTGATCGGTGTGGTGGTGACGAATGCGATCGTGCTCGTCGACCTCGTGAACCAGTACCGCGAGAAGGGGCTCTCCGCGGTCGATGCCGTCATGGCCGGCAGCGAGAAGCGCCTGCGGCCGATTCTCATGACGGCGCTCGCGACGATCTTCGCGCTCATCCCGATGGCGCTGGGCATCACCGGGCACGGCGGGTTCATCTCGCAGCCGCTCGCCATCGTGGTGATCGGCGGTCTGATCTCCTCCACCGTGATGACCCTGATCGTGCTGCCGACGCTCTACAACCTCGTGGAGGGCGCCAAGGAGCGTCGTCGTGCGCGTAAGGGCGGACCGGATGCTGCCGCCGCTGACTCTGCCGATGGCGACGAGCCGACACCCGAGGCGCCCGCAGGGCAGCTGACACGCCGCGAACTGCGCGAGCAGCAGTCAGTCTGAGGCGTTTCGGCTCGCCCCGCTCGCGACGGTCGGGGCGAGCCGAAACGCGGCTCTAGCTGAGTTCGACGCCCCAGGACACGCTCCAGCTCTCGCCGGTTGCGAGGCGGCGGATGCCGAGACCGCTGTTGAGTGCATCGGCTGGAGCCGTCATCGGCTCGATAGCGACGGCGAGCGACTGGCCGGGGTAGCTGCTGGTGGTGTACACCTGCACGAAGTCGAAGCCCTCGCCCTGCCAGAGGGAGACCCGGCGGCCATCCGGTGCGGTCAGACTATGGCGCACACGTCTATCGGAGTCACGGTCCAGGTCGGTGAATCCGGTGTCGAGTGTGATGTCGCCCAAGCGCACACCGGCACGCAGATTCTCCGGCGCGGCGGATGTTCGCGTCGGCAGCATCCGCTCGTCGGTCTCGAACTGCGTTGCGGCGGGAATCGTGAGCATGAGATCGTGCGGATCAACGTCGCCGATCGTGACGAACGGGTGGGTTCCGAGGGCGACCGGAGCTGCGGCATCCGATCGGTTCGTCAGCGTGTGTGTCACTTCGATGCCGGCATCCGTCAGCGCGTACCTGACGGACGTTTCGACCTCATAGGGGTAGCCGGTCTGTGGGTGGATCGTCGCGCTGAGAGTAGCCGTGGCATCCGTCTGCTCGATCTCATAGGCGCTGAATCGGAGGAGTCCGTGACTGGCGTTATCGAGCTTCGGCTCGGTGAGCGCCAACTGCTGCCCGGTGCCATTGTCGTCCCAGCGTCCGTCGCGCACGCGATTGGGCCAGGGTACGAGCACGACCCCGGAGCAGGAGGGGGTAGGAATGTTCTCGGGATAGCGCGCGATGAGATCGACGCCGCCGACGGTGAGGCCGCGAAGTGATGCTCCGACCTGAGCGATCTGCGCCGTGACGGCGCCGTGCTGCAGGTGGATCTGGATGCCAGTGGGAGAGAGAGATGTCACCACGCAATCGTACGGGGGTCTTTCCCAGGTCGCTCGGATAAACTTGTGGGGTCGGCTTCGGGCAGCCGCGCTACTGCGCGGGTGTTTTTGTTCCAGTGTGAGCCCAGGGGCCGATGGTTCAACAACCATCACATGAATGGCCCCGGCCGACGAACGCCCGGGTATATCCGCCGTGCGCTGATCTCTGTGCGCCGGAGCGGACGCTGTTCTCGTGTCAGAGACAGTCAGGAAATACCATGCCCAAGAACGGCAAGCCCAAGGGCGGACGCCCCGCTCGCAACTTCGAGCCGCGTTACGCCAAGAAGACTCCCTTCCACGAGCGTCACGCTGGCGGACGTCCGGCACGCGATGAGCGGTCGGATTCCGGTGAGCAGCGCTCATCGTCGACGCGCGGTGGTTACGACCGCCGTCCGGGAAGCACAAGTCCCAATCACCGCGGCTTCCGCACCGATGAGGGCGGTGCCCCCAAGCGCCGCTGGACCGATCAGGAGCGCGCCGGACGCGATGAGGCCCGGGGCATCCGTGGCCGCGCCGAGTCCGGACGCCGCGAGACCCCTCACCACCGTGATGAGCGCCCGCGCTATGACGAGCGTCCTCGCACTGAGGGTCGTCGCTCGAACGACGACCGTCCGCGTCGCGATGATCGCGGTGGCGCCGGTGAGCGTCCTCGGTACAACAGCGAGCGTCCGCGGTTTAACAACGATCGCGGTGGCGAGCGTCCTCGTTTCAACGACGATCGTGGCGGTGACCGTCCCCGTTTCAACAACGACCGTGGTGGTGACCGTCCGCGTTACAACAACGATCGCGGCAACGACCGTCCTCGCTTCAACGACGATCGTGGTGGTGACCGCCCCCGTTACAACAACGACCGTGGTGGCGACCGTCCCCGTTACAACAACGACCGTGGTGGTGACCGTCCCCGTTACAACAGCGACGACCGTCCCCGTCAGGGCAACGACCGCGGCGAGCGTCCCCGTTACAACAACGATCGTGGAACTGAGCGCCCCCGCTTCAGCGACCGCCCGCGTTTCAACAGCGATCGCACGAACGAGCGTCCCCGCTTCAACGATGACCGCGGCGGTGACCGCCCGCGTTACAACAACGACCGAGGCAGCGATCGTCCGCAGTTCAACCGCGACGAGCGTCCGGCACGTGACACCCGTCCGAACCGTGACACCCGTCCGAACCGTGACGCGGGCGACGACCGCCCCCGGTACAACGCGCGTCCCCGTGTCGAGGGGCGTCGTTTCGAAGACGACCGTCCCCGCCGTGATGACCGCCCCCGCCGCGACGACCGCCGCGAGCAGCGCCCGAGTCGCGACGACTGGAACAAGACAGCTGCGAAGCCGTTCGAGCGGACTGAAGACGTCGTGCACGAGCGTCTTGAGGCTAAGACCATTGCCGCTCCGGAGGTCGAAGGCGCGTCATTTGCTGGCCTGGGACTTGGGGCCAATATCGTCGAGACGCTGAACACCCTGGGTGCGGCGGCGCCGTTCGCGATCCAGGCGGCGACGATCCCCGCGATTCTCGCCGGCCGCGACGTGCTCGGCCGTGGCCGCACCGGCTCTGGCAAGACCATTGCCTTCGGTGCGCCTCTTGTTGAGAACGTACTGAAGTCGCAGGCCGGCAAGCGTCGTGAGTACGGGCGCAAGCCTCGGGCGATCATTCTCGCTCCGACCCGCGAGCTTGCCCTGCAGCTGGATCGCACGATCCAGCCGATCGCCCGGAGCGTCGGCCTGTTCACCACGCAGATCTACGGTGGTGTCCCCCAGGGGCGTCAGGTCGGTGCGTTGATGAAGGGCGTCGACATCGTGATCGGAACCCCCGGTCGTATCGAAGACCTCATCAAGCAGCGCAAGCTCGACCTCTCGGAGTGCCGCATCGCAGTTCTCGATGAGGCCGACCACATGTGCGAGCTCGGCTTCGTTGAGCCGGTGCAGCGGATCCTCCGCCACACCGCAGACGGTAGCCAGAAGCTGCTGTTCTCGGCGACGCTGGACCGTGAAGTTGCAGCTCTTGTCGACGAGTTCCTTGTGGACCCGGCTGTGTATGAGGTTGCTGGCGAAGACCAGGACTCCAGCACGATCGAGCACCGTGTGCTGGTGATCGAGCACCGCGACAAGGCTGACATCCTGAGCTCTTTGGTCGACCGTGAAGGCAAGACGCTTGTCTTCGCCCGCACCCGTGCGTACGCCGAGATGCTCGCCGAGCAGTTCGATGATGCCGGCATCCCGGCGGTTTCGCTGCACGGTGATCTCAACCAGGCCAAGCGCACGCGCAACCTTGAGCGACTGACCTCTGGTCGCGTCAACGTTCTCGTTGCCACGGATGTCGCAGCCCGCGGCATCCACGTCGACGACATCGATCTGGTGATCCAGGCCGATGCCCCTGACGAGTACAAGACATACATGCACCGTTCTGGTCGTACCGGTCGCGCCGGCCGTTCAGGCCGTGTGGTCACGTTGATCACGCGTCAGCGGCAGCGTCGCATGACCGAGCTGCTGGATCGCGCCGAGATCGACGCCCCCTTCGAGCCCGCTCGTATGGGTGACGACATCATCGAGGAGATCACCGGGCGTCTGCTCACGAACTCCCAGCTGACCGCGTAACCCCGCAAGCGTTCACAACTCCTGAGAATTTGGCAGGATCTGGGCCCCGGAAGCGATTCCGGGGCCCTTCTGCGTCGTTCTTCAGGAGCTATGAACCGCGCCGCGCAACGCGAACCGCAGAATCCACCAACGCACGGAACGATCTTCCATTTCCCAATGGCAAACGGAATGTTCGTTCCATAGCCCCAGCGCGACACCTGCCTGTAACCGTCGATTCTTAGCGTCGTAGACATGCACACGGCGATCGAACGGGAACGGGCTTGGGCGCGTGCCGACCCTGCGCCGATCGGCGTGCTGGAGAGTCTGCGCGCAGCGCTCCCCTCGCTGTCCGCACGCAGTCGCCAAGCGGCCGGTTTCGTGCTCTCTCATCCCGACCGCATCGTCGGGATGTCAGCCGCCCGAATCGCTGGAGCAACGAACACCTCTGTCGGCACGGTCGTGCGGCTGTGCCACGCCGTCGGACTTCCCGGCATCCAGGAGCTCAAGCTCCGGTTGATCTCTGAACTCGGACTTGGCCGCATCGCCGACTCCGTGCCGACCGACAGCCAGGGCGCAGCAACCCTGGCGCGCATCATCGAAGACCTCTGCCGCACTGCCGCCGCGCTTGATCACGATCTCATCGAGCGACTTGCCGCCGCTCTCGGGGGAGCGGATCGCGCGCTCCTGGTCTCCAGCGGCACATCTCAGCCGCTCGCGATTGAGTTCGGCAACTGGCTGAGCTCACAGGGCCGCGCGGTGTCCTACCCGACCGACAGTGGCACCCAAGCGGCAGTCTCCCGTCAGCTGGGACCCAGTGATGTCTGCTTCGCCATCAGTCACTCGGGCGTCACCGAAGCCACGCTCGCTCCGATGCGCACGGCCGCTGCCAACGGCGCACGCACCGTCGCCCTGACGAGCTACTCCGGCGCGCCCCTGGCCCACCTGGCGGATATCGCGATCGTCGCTGGCGCCGCCGCTGACGGCGCGCGCAGCGAGGAGATGGCAAGCCGCATGGTGCACCACGCCGTTCTTCAGGTGCTCAGAACACTTCTCTCCGTCTCCCACCGCACCCCTCTCCCCAAGGAGTAATCGATGTCCAAGCGCATTCTCACAACAGTGGCCGCCGGTGCCCTCGTGCTCGCCACCACTCTTCTCACTGGTTGTGGCCCCAGCGCCGCAGGCGATGAGGCCACTCCCGCCGAAGACGGGGCATGGCCCGAGAAGATCGTCATCTCGCAGATCCCGACCGAAGATCAGACGGAGCTCGACATCGAGAGCTCTCTGGCTTTCGAGATCCTCGAACGTGAACTCGGCATTCCGATCGAGTTCCACATGGCAACCAGCTATGCGGCGACCATTGAGGCGCAGCGCGCGGGCAAGGTCGATATCGCACGGTATGGTGCCTTCTCGTACGTGCTCGCCAAGGACAGCGGCGTGAACATCGATATCCTCGGCGCGCAGGCATCGACGGCCGACGGCGAACTCGGCTACTACTCGGTCGCCAGTGTTGCTGCCGGCAGCGACATCACCTCGCTCGAGGATGCTGCGGGTAAGACGGTCTGCTTCGTCGACCCGGCCTCCACCTCGGGCTACCTCTTTCCTTCCGCCGGCCTGATCGAGGCGGGCATCGACCCCGAGGTCGATATCACGCCGATCTTCGCGGGCGGACATGACGCCTCGGTCCTCGCTCTCGTGGACGGCCAGTGCGACATCGCCTTCAGCACGGAGGGGATGGCCACCAAGCAGCTCATCGAGAGCGGTCAGGTCACCGAGGGGCAGCTCACCCAGATCTGGGAGTCGGAGCTCATCACCCCGACGCTCGCGACGGTCAGCAGTGAGCTGCCCGCTGACCTGGTCGAGAAGATCAAGGCCGTCTACCTCGAGCAGCTGAACGTGCCGGCGCTCACGGCGAGCGGCGAATGCGACACCAGCGATCCTGACGAGAAGTGCGGCATCGGCGTGTACAGCTATGAGCCGATCGAGGACGCGGACTACGACGGCGTGCGCAAGGTGTGCGAGGTCACGAAGTCCGAGGCGTGCGACATCACAAATCAGTAAGCAGATCATCCACCGGTAAATAACGGATCACTCCGCCGAGCAGTACCAGAGGAGAACAGACATGACGCACACGCCTGGCGAAATCGCCATTCGCCTCAGCAACGTCACGAAGCAGTTCAACGAGGACGTCCGCGGCCTCGATGATGTCTCCTTCGCTGTCCCCAAGGGGCAGCGACTGGTGCTGCTCGGAAAATCCGGATCCGGCAAGTCGACGATGCTGCGCACCATGAACCGGCTGCAGCAGCCGACTTCCGGAACCGTCGAGATCAACGGACGCGATATCAACGAAGTAGGGCGTCGCGACCTGCGCCGTACGCGTCGGGAGATCGGCTTCATCTTCCAGAACTTCCATCTCGTGGGCAGTATCACCGCCCTCGAGAACGTCTGCACCGGGTTCCTCGGCGGGCTTCTCGGGCCTCGCTCCGGACTCTGGATGTACCCGAAGTCGGATCGGCGCAGGGCCCTGGAACTTCTGGATCGCGTGGGACTCGCCGATCGCGCGTTCCAACGCACCGACACGCTCTCCGGCGGACAGCAGCAGCGCGTCGCGATCGCTCGAGCACTGGCGCAGAACCCGTCGATCCTGCTCGCGGATGAGCCGGTGGCATCCCTCGACCCTGACTCGAGCGCGGCGGTGCTCGAGCTGCTCACTCGCGTCAGCGACGAAGACCGGTTAACGGTCGTCTGCAGTCTTCACCAGGTGGAATATGCGCTCGGTTTCGGCGAGCGCATCATCGGTCTCAAGGATGGACGGGTCGTGCTCGACAAGACCACCGAGGGACTGAGCCGCGAAGAGGCCATGACGATCTATCGTGAGCCGATGAGCGCTGAGGGTCTGCCCACCACTGCGCAGATCACGCAGGCGACCCAGCCCAGCGCGGCAGCCGCGGTCTGACCATGAGCATCCTCCTTGAGCGTGCTGTCTCGTCGAGTGCGCAGCCTCCGATGCCCAAGAAACCACCGATGTCGTGGAGCAAGCGCGGCCTCATCGTCGTGATGCTGGGTGTGCTGGGGCTGGGCATCTGGTCGACTGTCGAGCTGCGCATCAACATCGCCACCTTCATCGACGGCTGGGACAATGCCGTCAACTTCCTCAGTCGAACGGTGCCGCTGAAGTTCCCCGAGCCGCTACGGCTCGTAGAGATGATCGGCCAGACGATCGCCATCGTCGTACTCGCCACCGTTCTCGGGCTCGTGCTCAGCCTGCCGATCGCCTTCCTTGCGGCGAAGAACACCACGGTCAACTCGACGGTGCGCGCCGTCGCCCGCTCGCTCATCGTGCTCGAACGCGCGGTTCCTGACTTCATCATCGCCATCTTCTTCGTGCGGGTGTTCGGTCTCGGCGCCCTCCCCGGCATCCTCGCCCTCGGCATCGGGTCGATCGGCTTCATGGCGAAGCTCTTTGCGGATGCCATCGAAGAGGTCGATCCCGGTCCTCGCGAGGCACTGCGCGCTGCCGGTGCCAGTACGTTCCAGCAGATCGTTGGCGGGGTCCTGCCGGGGCTGCGCCCCACCCTCGTGGCGACGACCCTGCACGCCTTCGACATCAACCTGCGTGGGTCAGTGATCCTCGGGTTCGTCGGCGTTGCCGGCATCGGTATGTACATCTCGGCTGCGCTGGACACGATGAACTATCAACTCGGCCTCGGGCTGACGCTGGTCCTGCTGATCCTGTGTCTGATCGCGGAGCTCGTCTCCGGCCTCGTACGCAAGGCCCAACTCGGGCACGAGTCTGCGTCTTCATCGAAGTCGCGACGCTGGCTCACCGTTCTGCTTCCGCATCTGCCGGAGAAGGGCTGGGCGAAGGGTAAGACGACTCCCGCCGAGCGTCGCGCCGCGGCCGCAGGCCGCGTCTCGCCGCCGTGGAATCGCCAGCGCATCAACCGGACCTGCTGGAGCGTCTTCACCGCGCTGCTCGTGCTCGGCTCGGCGATGGCATCCGGTGTCTCTCTCAGCCAGCTCGCCGGCGGTTTCGCCAAGGCGCTGGAGACCATCGGGCTGTACTTCCCGCCGTCGGACGGTGGCATTCCGGAGAAGCTGATTTTCTCCATGCTCGAGACCGTGCAGATGGGCCTGGCTGGTACTGTCATCGGTCTCATCGTCGCGATTCCGTTCGGGCTGCTCTCGGCCCGCACGATCGCGCCGAATGACACGGTGGCCGCGATCTTCCGTGGCATCGTCGTAACCATTCGAGCGGTGCCCGGAATCATCGTCGGTATCTTCTTCGTGGTGATCACCGGCCTCGGCGCGACGGCAGGAGCGCTCGCGCTCGCGGTTGGAGCCATCGGATTCTTCAGCAAGGTGATCGCTGATTCGCTGGAGGAGGTCGATGTGCGAGTCGCGCACGCCATTCGCTCCTCCGGGGCGAGTAGTACGCAGACCTTCTTCGCGGCCACGCTGCGCCAGGTCGCCCCCGCTCTCTCGGCACACACGCTGCATCAGCTCGACTCCAACCTGCGTGCTGCCACCGGCCTCGGCATCATCGGGGCCGGTGGCATCGGCTTCTACATGATGAACGCATCTCGAGTGCTCGAGTACGGCGTCGTCACCAGCTGCCTCATCCTCGTCGTGATCACCGTGCTGCTCTCCGAAGCGCTCGCGGTGTGGGCGCGACGCGAAGTCCAATGACCCCGTCCACGGACGGGGCCGAAGAAAGAAGGGTCACCATGACCGATTCGCTCACCAGGGCGGAGATCACCTCCGAACTGAACATGGCGGATGCCACAGCCGTGATTGCGCTCTCGCACGCGTGCCTGGCGGATGACGCAGATGTCGTCATCACCCGCTCGCCTGTCGTCGGCACCGTCGTCACCCAGGTGCGGGAGCCGGTCGCAGAGGAGCGCTTCATCCTCGGCGATGTGCTCGTCACGCAGGCAGAGGTGCGCCGTCGCGGCGTCGACGGTTGGACGATGCGCATGGGCGCCGACCGCCTCGCCGCGCTCGCCGCGGCGATCTGCGCCACCGAATACCTCGCGGACGGACCCCGCAGTGGCGAGGTCGTCGCACTCTGCGAGAGCACTCGCACCGCACGCGAGACGGCGCGCGCGGCGGAATGGAAACGGCTGTCCGCATCCATCGTCGAATTCGAGGAGATCCCGTGACTTTCATCGACGTACCCCGGGTTGCACCCGCCTGGGATCAGCTGCGTGAGCTCACCCCGACCGTCTCGCAGCAGGTCTTCCGGGCGATCATGGATGCTTTCGCTCGCCCAGGAACCGTGCAGCGCGTCTCCACCGAGGGTCTTCCCGAAGGCGTGCCTGCCGCAGCGCTGCCGCTGCTGGCGCTGGCCGACATCATGACCCCGATCGGTGCCCTGCGTTCTGCGGATGATGCACACCTCGACGCGGAAGCCGTCACCGCTGCGATCGCGGCGATCGGACGTGTCGTCGCCGCGCGCGTCGTCGATGCCGCCGACGCCCGCTACGCCTTGGCTCTCGCCGAGTCCGCCGAGTTGGGACTGCTCTCTCCCGGCATCCACTGGGCGCCCGAGAAAGGGACGACGCTCGTGCAGCGCGTCGAGGCGATTCACGTCGGCGCGGCCGCTCCGCGGTGGCGACTCACCGGCCCGGGCATCCCGCCGCATGCTCCCGTCGAACTGAGCGTCGACGGGCTCGGCGATCGCTTCGTCGACGCCCGCGACCTGCTGGTCTCCGACTACCCGGCGGGCATCGACAGCATCCTCATGGCTGATGACGGCGAGCTCATCGCGCTGTCCCGGACCACCCGAATCGAGAAGATCTGATGTACGCAGGAACCAACAAGGGCGGCACGGAGGCGATCATCGCTGCCGAGCGCCTCGTGCTCGAGCGTCGTTCCAGCCTCGACCAGGCACTCACGGTCGAGGCCGTCATCCAGAGCTTTCCGATGGCGATCGACCGGATCATGGGTGAGGGCGGTCTCTGGGATCCGGCCACGGCCGCGGCGGCTTACCTTCAGGGCAGCGGAGACATCTCCGAGGCCGTGCACCTCATCCGTGCGCACCGCTCGACGCTGCCGCGGCTTACGCACAGCGAGCCGCTGAACCCGCGCGAGATGAAGCTGCTGCGTCGCGTCGTCTCCACCCAGCGTCAGCCCGACGGGCCCATCCTGCTCGGCGAGACGGTCGACTACACCGCCCGCATCCTTCATGACGGCCCTGACCTGCCGCTGCCGATCGTCGAGCCCGTCGATGAGACGCCGCTGGAGCACCCGGCTGATGAGCCGTTCCGCCGGTTCCGCGACTATCTCGCCGACAAGGGAGTGCTGGTCGATCGTGCGTTGGAGACCGACGAGGAGCCGTTCGACATCCAGATGGTCGCCGCTCAGTTGCCTGCCCAGCGCTCAGCTGTGCTTTCGGCATCGGCCCAGGCCGACACCGGTGCGCTGATCAACATCTGGTACCAGTCGATCCTCGGCCCTGACTCTTATGCCGCAGAAGCAGTCACTCTCGGCGAGGTGCGCCACGGCCGCCTGCCACTGCGCGTCGCCGATCCGCACACCGGCGAGTTGGTGCAGATCGGCGAGTTGCGCGCATCCGAATGCGAGGCGGTAGCCTCACTCGGCGGCATGCGGGGAGAGGATCCGACGACGTTTGACGTCGGCTACGCGATGGCGTTCGGACACAACGAGCGCAAGGTGATCGCGGCAGCCAGCCTCGATATGTCGATCGTGCGTTTCAAGGACACCGAGACCGGTCGGCGCCTGGAGCAGGTGATGCTCTTCACCACCGACGGGCTCTCCGCGAGCGGATTCCTCGAGCACCTGAAGCTGCCGCACTACGTGACGTTCGAATCCAAGCTGGATGCCTCATTGGCCGCTCGCGCCGAGCAGGATGCTGAACTCGAACGGCTTCTCGCCGATCACCACCAGGAAGGGGGCATCTGATGACCATGCTGGCCGATGCCGAGACGCCCGTCGATGAGGGCGTGGATCTGCTCGCCGAGATGCTGCCGGAGGACGCCCACGAGGGGCGTCCGGTGGTCATGGACGAGCAGGCCAAACGCGAAGCCCGTCGCGCCGTGATTGCCGGAATCTGCGTGCCCGGATACATCGTTCCGTTCGGATCCCGAGAGATGCCGGTGGCTCGCGGCTGGGGCTCCGGTGGCCTGCAGGTGACGCTGGCGATCGGCGGTACCGACGACCAGGTCAAGGTCATCGATCAGGGCGATGAGGAAGGTGTGAACGCGGTGAACCTCCGTCGCCTGATTATCGGCACGCTGGGAGCTGCTGCCACCGCCGACACCGAGGTCGCCACGATCGTGCAGTCGCGTCACCGCGTGCCGGAAGAAGCGATGAGCGTTCAGCACACCCTCGTACTGCAGGTTCCGCAGTCTGAGCCGTTGCGCGCGGTAGAGAAATCCGTCTACGAATGCAAGCGTCGGCATGCCGACGCCGACTACGCCAAGATGTGGGTGCTGCTCTACGAGCGGCTCGCGTTGACGGGCGTGATGGGAACCGGCACCGGTCACCCGGTGATGGTGCACGACCGCTACCTCATGGCGCCGAGCCCGATCCCACGGTGGGACATCCCTCGTCTGCACCAGAGCGAACATCTGACGCTACTCAGCCACGGTCGCGATAAGAAGATCTATGCGGTGCCGCCGTACACCGATGTCGAGCCGCTGAGCTTCGATGACGTGCCATTCGAGGTCGAGTACCTCGAGGGTGTGCGCTGCGCGAAGTGCGGCACCGAGGCGTCCTTCATGGTGGAGACGAAGACGAACGAGCACATCTGCTCGGACGTGCAGTTCTGCCTCAAGGTGCGCGCCGGCGAGGCCGACCTCGAGGCACATGACGCGCTCATCCCTCACCGGTACTTCCCTGATCCGAGCAAGCGTGTGCGCGCGCGGTCGGCGGTGGAGGTCGGCCTGCCGGTTCCGCCACCGGCCGGTGTCACCGCCCCGGGTGCGGACTGGTCGTTGAAGGTCGAAGGCCTCGGCAAGATCTACCGTGGCAGCCGCGGATCGAGTGAGGTCATCGCCGCAGCAGATGTCTCGTTCGATGTCGCGCCGGGGGAAGCGCTCGGTGTGATCGGCGAGTCGGGTTCGGGCAAGTCGACGGTGATGAAATGCATCATCGGCGACGAGGCGGATGCCACCGGATCGGTGCGCATCGGTGCTGTGCAGGAGGGCACGAGTAACCTGCTCGACCTGGATGCTTCGGCGAGACGTCGTCTGCGCACGAACACGCTCAGCGTCGTATACCAAGATCCGGCGATGGGCCTGGACCTGAATATCTCGGCCGGTGGCAACATCGCCGACGCCCTGATCGCGGCCGGATGGCGCTCGTACCACATGATCCGCAGACGTGCCGCGGAGCTGCTCGCCCGAGTGGACGTTCCGTTGGAGCGCATGGACGACGTGGTCGGACAGTTCTCTGGCGGGATGCGTCAGCGGGTGCAGATCGCGAAAGCACTCGCCACCGACCCACAGGTGCTGCTGCTCGATGAGCCGACCACCGGTCTGGATGCCTCGGTAGCTGCCGGCGTCCTCGACCTGCTGCGTGAGCTGCTGACCGAACGCGAGCTCGCGGTGGTCGTGGTGAGCCACGATTTTTCGGTTATCAAAGCGCTCACCGACCGCGCCGTCGTGATGCGTCAGGGCCGTGTGATCGAGCAGGGCCTCACGGATCAGCTGCTCGCCGATCCGCACCACCCCTACACCCAGCAGCTCGTCGCTGCCGCGCAAAGCTGAGAGGCATCATGAATACGAGCATCCGGAAACCGATCCTTTCGGTTCGTGAGCTGAGTAAATCATTCACCCTGCATGCGATCGACCGCACGGTTGCCTCGCTGCGCGCGGTGTCGTTCGACCTGATGCCCGGTGAGCACCTTGCGCTGGCCGGTGCCAGCGGTGCGGGCAAGTCGAGCCTGCTGCGCTGCATCTACCGCAACTATCTGCCGGACTCCGGCACTGTGGTTCTGCACGACGGGGAGCGCGACGTCGAGCTGACCGCCCTCGACGACCGGGCGATGGCGCGGATCCGCGGTCGTGATTTCGGATATGTGTCACAGTTCCTTAACGCCCCGCCGCGGCAGGGTCCGCTCAAGCTCGTCGCCGCGGCCGCGCGTCGCCGAGGGCTGGACGACGCGGTCGCCACGGAAGCGGCAGCCCTGGCCCTGCGCAGGCTCGGCATCGAAGAGCGGCTGTGGGATGTCGACTGCAGTGTGCTCTCCGGAGGGGAGCGCCAGCGTGTGAACCTGGCCGCGGGCACAGTCAGCCCGCCCCGGCTGCTGCTGCTCGATGAGCCGGTCTCCGCGCTGGACCCAGCGAACCGCGTCCTCGCGCTCGAGGTGATCGAGGATCTTCGACACCGTGACGTCAGCGTGCTGGCGGTCTATCACGACATGAAGATCATCCGCCGGGTGGCGAACCGCGTGCTCTACATGGAAGATGGCGCGATCGTCGCTGACGGCGGTGTCGATGAGGTGCTCGACGCCGGGCACCGGGTACTGGATGAGGTGTACGCATGAGCGGCGTGATCGCTGAAGAACGTACAGGCGGGCGCTGGTCGTTCGGTGCGAATCCGTCGAGCTACGTGCTCGGTGACGTGCGAGTCGTGCTGCCGCATGCCGTCACCGAGCGTGCGAGTGTGGTCGTCGAGGACGGCCGGATCGTCGAGATCATCGAGGGTTCGTCGCTGGCCTCCGATGTTGAAGGCTCCGGGATGCTGTTGATGCCCGGTCTCATCGACGTGCACAGCGATGCGCTGGAGAAAGAGCGCGTGCCGCGTCCGGCGGCTCCGCTGCCTTTGGACTTTGCGCTGCGTTCCTTCGATGCGAAGGTGGCGGCGGCAGGCATCACGACGATCTTCCACGGTGCAGGATTCCATCGGAAGATCGCCGGCGGAATCAACCGCACGCCGGTCTCGGCGTTGGAGACGTGCGAGGCGATCGACGTGTTCTTCAGCGATCGGGTCGATCACCGCGTGCTGCACCGTTTTGATGTGCGCGGCGATGAGGGGGCCCAGCTGATCCGGCAGCGTCTGGAAGCACGCCCCGCGGATGCCGAGCCGATCCTGCTCTCGCACGAAGACCACACGCCAGGGCAGGGGCAGTACGCCGACGTCGAGCACTTCATCGATGCTCTCGTCGTCGGTGGAACAGATCGTGAGACCGCGCGATTGAACGTCGAAAATCGGATGGCGGATGCTGCGCGCACCGATCCTATCCGCGACGAGAACCTCCGCTGGGCGGGTGCTCAGGCACGGGCCGGACGGGCGCGTCTCGTCGGCCACGACCTCGACTCCGCGGATGCCGTGGATGCGCTGGTCGAACGTGGGGGCGCGGTCGCCGAGTTTCCCACCACGCTCGAAGCCGCGCGGCGCGCGCGTGAGCAGGGCCTCGTGATCGTCGCCGGTGCGCCGAACGTTCTGCGCGGCGGCTCGCACTCGGGCAACGTCGGGGCGGTCGAGCTTGTGCGTGCCGGTCTCGTCGACGCTCTGGCATCCGATTACCTGCCCAGCAGTCTGCTCGCGAGTGCCGTGTTGCTCGCTCGCGACAGGGTGCTGGCGCTTCCCGAGGCCGTCGGGCTGGTCAGTGCGGGTGCAGCGCGGGCAGCCGGGCTGAGTGATCGCGGCCGCATCGTGCCAGGGGAGCGTGCGGACTTCACCCTGGTCGATGATCGCGCGCAGTGGACGACGGTCGTGACGACCTTCAGCGCGCCGAAGGATGCCGCATGCTGACGCCGAAACGCCATCTTCTCCTCATCGGCATCGACGGACTGCGTGTTGATCGCGCATTCGGCACCGGGCTTGCGCCCGCTCTGGACGCTCTGGCCGCTCGCGGTTCGATGCAGCCCGCGACAGTCGAGGGACCGACGATCTCGGGGCCCAGCTGGCTGAGCATCCTCACCGCCAAGACGCAGGAAGAGCACGGGGTGTTCGATAACACCTTCGTCGGACGCCGCACGCCGGTAGACGAGGATCTCTTGGCCCGTGCCTGGCGTGAGGACCCCGCGGCGCGCACGATCGCGCTGTCGAGCTGGCCGGGCATCGCCCACCCGGACGGACCCGGTCCGGTCGTCTCGACCCGCGCCGAGCAGATCGACGAGGGGCTCCACAAGAACATCGTGATCAATCGGGAAGATCACGATGACGATCCGGATGTTGAGGTCTGTCGGCAGGCGCTGATCGAGCTAGATGAGCACACACCCGATGTCGCGTTCGTCTACTTCTGGATGACCGATCATGTCGGTCATGCCTCGGGTGGACTGTCCGTCGAGTACGACGAAGCCATTCGCACTACGGATGCTCGCGTCTCGCAGCTGCTCGATGCCGTGGAACGTCGTGTCGCTGAGGAAGGGGAGGAGTGGCTGGTCGCGGTCACAACAGACCACGGACACACGGATGGGGGCGGCCACGGCGGCGACTCCGAACTTGAGCGTCGCACGTTCCTGCTCGTTGCATCCTTCGGCACCCCGGCGGTCGAAGTGCCTGCCGGCATCCGTCCGGTGGAGTTCTCGACGCTCCTGTTGAACGCCCGCTGAGTCTTAGCCCTCCGCGGTCGCGCCGCGGACGTGGAGGGCTGAGCTCAGGTTCGTCCCGTTCAGGTCAAGGTAAATCTGACGTTCGGTGACCGTCAGGGTCACGGAGTTACGGCGTTCGATCACCCGGACGGCGTCGTCGATGAACCCCGGGTCGAAACTGAAGACTTCGATCTTGTCGATGTCATGAATGCGCTTGCCTGCCCAGGGTGCGGTCACCTTCGCCGGATCACGATGGGTGTAGACAACGGTGCGGTCGGCGAGGCGGCTGCCGTAATGCATCCGTTCGGCGTCTGGTGCACCCACTTCGATCCATGCGGTGATCATGCCGGTGAGATCGCGAGCGAGCACTGCTGGTTCGTCCGTTGACGAGAGCCCCTCGCTGAATGCGATCCCCTCGCCGTACTCGAGGCAGTAGGCGAGCAGACGGGTCACCATGTACGCGTCCGTCTCTGAGGGATGCCGCGCGACACGGAGCGAGAAGTCGTCGTAGACGCCGCGATCTGTGTCGGCCAACTGCACTGTGAATGTGTGGATCATTGCGCCGATTGCCATAGCTGTTGAGCCTACGCGGCCCGGTCTGTGTGTTCTCACCTGGCTGTCAGAACAGCATCGGGGCTGAGTGTGTGGGGGCAGACGAAAGTACGGATGTCGGCCGGTTCAGCTGTCGTGTCGGATGCGCATCATTGGAGTGCCGTGCATCGAGTCCGTGCATGCGGATGAGCGGACGTGCCCTCTTCGCCAGCCATTGCCGGTAGGGCTTCGGCGCTTCGGAGGTGGACCCGGGGTAGAGGCCGCGGTACGACGACATGAGTTCCGGATGCTCGCGCTCCAGCCACTGCATGAACCAGGGTTTCACTCCCGTGCGCAGGTGCAGAGCGCCGTAGATGACGTGGTCGGCTCCGGTGTCTTTGATGCGCCGCAGCGCATGATCGATGGCCTCAACAGAGTCGGTCAGATGTGGCAGAACCGGCATGAGGAAGACGCCGACGCGGAATCCGGCATCCGTCAATGCACGCACAGTGTCCAGGCGCGCCTGTGTCGACGGTGTGCCCGGCTCGATCGAATGTTGCAGTTCATCGTCATACATCGCGATCGACATCTGAATATCGATGGACACGTGTTTCGCGGCATCCACCAGTAACGGGATGTCGCGACGGATCAGCGTTCCCTTCGTGAGAATCGACATCGGCGTGCCTGATTCCGCTAGCGCGCGGATGATGTCGGGCATGAGTTTGTAGCGACCCTCGGCGCGCTGATAGGGGTCGGTGTTCGTTCCCAGTGCCACGCTGTCGTGCTGCCAGGTGCCGCGGCGCAGTTCTTTCTGCAGGACCTCGGCGACATTCGTCTTCACGACGATCTGTGAGTCGAAATCACCGCCGCCGTCGAGGTCGAGATACTCGTGTGTTCCCCGAGCGAAGCAGTAAACACACGCATGGCTGCAGCCGCGGTAGGGGTTGATCGTCCACGAGAACGGCATCCGTGATCCGGCGGGCACACGGTTCAGCGCAGACTTGGCAAGCACCTCGTGAAAGGTCATGCCGGCGAACTCCGGCGTAGTCACTGATCGGACGATTCCCGTGCGGTTCTCCATGCCAGGCAGCGCCGCGGCATCCGCGTCGTCGATCGTTTGTCCCTGCCATCTCATAGTATGAATTCGAACAAATAAACGAGATTAAGTCAAGAGGGGGTGAGAGTTATGTTCGAGTAAATGTTAAGCGACAATGGGATGATGAGTGATGCAGCGCAGCCCCGGCATGCGTCGCGTCGACCCTCGTCGTTGAAGTTCGCACTGCCCATCGGGTTGGCAATCACCGCGCTCGGTGCGCTGTGGGCGATCGCCGACGATCCGGGTTTCAGCGCCCCTGAGCTCCCGCCCATGCCGATCGCTGCCGCGCATTTGCCGGTGATCGACGTCGCCGCGGTCACCGCCGCCGACCCATGCTCGAGCCCGGCGGTCATCGATGCGCTTGCTGCCGGTGATGATGAGGCGGTCATCGCTGCGTTCGGCGACGGCTTGGCATTTCGGGATGCCGTCGTGGTGGGTAACGCTCCATGTATCTCTCTCACCGATCCTGCGCGGCGGTGGGTCATCGTCAACAAGTCGCTCTCGCTGAGTCCCATCGACTATCAGCCTGCTTCGCTGGGACGGGCAGCGGTCGAAGCGACGACGCCGTCCGACCTGTTGCGTGAGGACACAATCGCGGCCGTCAATGAGATGGCCACGGCGCTGAGTCAGGCTGGCGCCGGTGTTTTGGGGATGAATAACGGCTATCGCTCCTACCGGCTCCAAGTCGCGACGCACTCCGGCCATGTGAGTGCCCGCGGCCAGGATGGTGCCGACCAGATCTCGGCCCGTCCGGGGTTCAGCGAGCACCAGACCGGCCTGTCGCTGGATGTCGTTGCCTGCAGCAATGGCTGCGGTGAGATCGAAGCCTTCGGCGATACGGCCGAGTCGGCGTGGATTGCCGAGCACGCGTGGGAACACGGTTTCATCGTCCGTTACGAGGACGGTGTTTCAGACACCACGGGTTACGTGCCAGAGCCCTGGCATCTGCGCTACATCGGTCCGGCGCTCGCGGCCGCCTATCACGAGAGCGGATGCCACTCGCTGGAGGAGTTCTTCGGGCTGCCCGCTGCGCCCGACTACGTCCACTGATGTCTGTTCTGTGGCATCCCACAAACCCGGCACGCAGTCCCATTGATCGTGAGATGCATTCTCACAAGCCTCTGCTCAAGCATCCATCGTCCGGCATAGAATCGCGGGAGCAACGACGCCACAACCGTTCGGGAGGACGACATGGAACGCGACATCTACGAAGAAGATCACGACGCCTTTCGCGAGCTGGTCAAGGACTTCGTCAAGCGTCACGTGAGCAACGAGAGCATTGAGAAGTGGGATGCCGCGGGCGAGATCGACCGCGAGACCATGCTCGCCGCGGGCGAGGCCGGGATCATCGGCCTCTCCGTCCCGGAAGAGTTCGGCGGTGCGGGCATGCTGCAGGACTACCGCTTCCGCACGATCGTGAACGAAGAGGTCATCGGCGCAGGCGCCGGTTCGCTGGCGGGTGCCTTCGGCATTCAGGACGATCTGGCAGTTCCCTACCTCGTGCACATGGGCACGCAGGAGCAGAAGGAGAAGTGGCTGCCGCGGATGGCGACCGGCGAGATCCTCGGTGCTCTGGCGATGACCGAGCCGGGCGCCGGCAGCGACCTGCGCGGCATCAAGACCACGGCGAAGAAGACCGATGGCGGCTACATCGTCAACGGCGCGAAGACGTTCATCTCGTCCGGCAAGACTGCCGATATCGTCGTCACCTTCGTCAAGACCGGTGAGGGAAACCGACCCGACGCATTCAGCCTTGTCATCATCGAAAACGGCATGGAGGGCTTCGATCACGGCAAGAAGCTCAACAAAATGGGTTCGCACGGCCACGACACCGCTGAGCTGTCGTTCAGCGATGTGTTCGTTCCGGAGGAGAACCTCATCAGTGGGCAGGAAGGTCAGGGCTTCCTGCAGCTGATGATGAACCTGCCTTTGGAGCGCCTGTCGATCGGCATTGCCGCTGCATCTGCATCGCAGGCGGCGTTCAAGTGGACCGTCGATTACACGAAGGACCGCGAGGCTTTCGGCGAGCGGATCATCGACTTCCAGAACACGCGGTTCAAGCTCGCCGACGTCGCCACCACGGTCGATGTGATGTGGGCATACCTCGACCGCGCCCTGCTGGCGTACAAGGACAAGAAGCTCACGGGCGAAGAGGCCGCGAAGATCAAGTTCTGGACGACCGAGCGCGAGTGGGAGATTCTCGATACCTGCGTGCAGCTGCACGGTGGCTACGGGTACATCACTGAGTACCCGATCGCGAAGGCATTCCTCGACGCCCGGGTGCACCGCATCTACGGCGGCACTAACGAGATCATGCGCGAGATCGTCGGGCGTCAGATCGCCGGGAAGCGCTGATTCTCTGAGCTGCTCCGGTGGCACGGTTATCGCTACCGGAGCAGCAGATTCCCGCGAGACTTCACGAATGTCACCATTTGCGGGCGATTTAGAGACATTGGTGAAGTTTCGCGGGCTGTTAGAGCAGCGTGATGAAGATCGCGGCGGATGCTGCGAGCAGCACAACGATGAATACGACGTCGCGGGTGCGGAAGGGTACGAGGTACCGCTCCGTACGAGTGGGGTAGGCGCCGAAGGCGCGGGCATCCATCGCCAGAGCCACGCGCTCGGCGTGACGGATAGCACCGGCCAGCAGCGGCACGATGTACCCCCAGCCGCGAGCAATGCGGGCAAAGGGTCCGCGTCCACCCCACAGGCCGCCCGCGCTGTGACCGCGCACGCGATGCGCAGCCCGGATCACACTCAGCTCGTACCCGAATCGGGGCACGAAGCGGTAGGCAGCCAGCGCCGTGTAGCCGATCCGGTACGGCACCCGCAATTGTTGGATGCTGGCACGAACGAGGTCAGGACCGGTCGTGGTGAGTCCGCCGATGAGCGCGAGCGCGAGGATCGCACCCAGGCGCAGCGCCGTGGCGAAGCCGACCTGCAGCGCGCCGCTGAACAGGATCCAGTTGCCGATCTGCAACAGCGCGGCCGTATCGTCGACGCTGGCCGCATCCACCCAGAGCGAGAATCCGACTCCGACTGCGCTGATTCCGAGGGGCAGTACGAGAAACAGCAGAGCCGCGGAGCGCCAGGTGATGCGTGCGCCGACAAGGATCACGGCGTATGCGAGCACGAGGAAGGATGCCGGGATCGCAAGGTCGCGCACGAATACGAGAGCGACCATCGCCGGTGCGACCGCCGCGACCTTCGACAGCGGATTGAGTCGGTGCAGGAAGCGCCACGACGGCGCGGGAACTCCCGGTGTGTACGGATCGATCGTCTTCGTGGGGGAGGTGATGGTGGTCATCGCACACCCTCGGTGAGCAGGCCGCGCATCTGCGGAGACAGTGCGCGATGCAGGACCGGCAGTCGCAGCCCGGCGGATTCGAAGAGCGAGTCAGTCGCGAACAGCTCGGCGGTGGGGCCAGAGGCGTGGAGGCGTCCGTCGTTGAGGATCACCGTGTGGGTGGCGTGCTCGGCGACGAGCTGCAGATCGTGAGTGACGATGATGATCGTCGTACCCTCGGCGCGCAGCTCGCTGAGCAGGTGCAGCAGTTCAGCTGCCCGGGCGCGGTCTTGTCCGAACGTGGGTTCGTCCAGTGCGAGCACGCGCGGGCGGGTGATGAGTGCCGTGCCCACCGAGAGACGTCGCTTCTCGCCGCCGGAGAGGAGGAACGGATGCACGTCTGCCTTCTCGGTCAGGCCGAATCTCTGCAGCAGCTCGCCCACGCGATCGGCGATCTCCGCCGCGGACGGTTTCGTGGGGTGCGACCATGCTTGGCGCAGTCCGTGCGCCAACTCATCGAACACGGTGTGCGCGATGAACTGATGTTCAGGATTTTGGAACACAAAACCGATGCGAGAGACGAGATCGCCCGGCGACGCGGTGGCGGGATCGAGGCCATCGATCGAAACACGCCGCTTCGGTGGCGGAACCACGCCCGCAAGAGCCTGGATGAGCGTGGTCTTCCCGGCGCCGTTGGCTCCGACGATCGCGGTGAGGGAGCCCGCCGGGATGTCCAGGTCGATGCCGTGCAGGATTTCGTGGCGGCCGCGCTTCACTTTCAGACCGCGGGCGCGGATGACACTGGTCGAAGTCGCCTCCGGCTGGCCCGGATGCACGGTCGAAGTCGCCTCCGGCCGGGCCGGATGCAGGGCCGATGCGCGGATGTCGGGGGAAACCTCGGCGTGTTGCCCTGCAGGTGTGATTTCTCCCTGCAAGTGTGCCGTCGGGATGCCGGAGGTCAGTGCGGCCAGCTCGTCCGGGGTCAGCGGGAGCGGGGTGTGCGGAGGCAGGATGCCGCGCTCGCGCAGTGTCCGTCCTGCCAGAGTCGCTGCAGGCAGCCAGACACCCATGTCGATGAGTTCTTCGGTGTTTCCGCGGAGGATCTCATCGACCGGACCGTCGAAGGCCAGCCGGCCCTGCTGATCGAGCACGATGGTCCGGGTGACGAAGCGCATGGCGGCATCGAGATTGTGCTCCACGAGGATGACTGCCCGATCGCCGACCGAGACCAGATCGCTGAGGGCGTCGTACACATCGTCGATGCCCTGCGGGTCCAGGTTCGCGGTCGGTTCATCGAGCACGATCAGCGCAGACCCGGTTGCGATGGCGCAGGCGATGGCCAGGCGTTGGCGTCCGCCGCCGGACAGCCGGTCGGGGTTCTCGTTGCGTCGCTCCCAGAGGCCCACCCGGCGCAGCGCGAGTTCTGCGCGTTCGAGCACCTCGTCGACGGGAACAAGCAGGTTCTCGAGCGCGAAGGCGACTTCGTCGAACAGTGTGCCGGTGACCAACTGCGCGTCGGGGTCTTGGAAGACCATCGCCACTGAGGTGCTGAGTTCTGCGACCGGGGTGTCGATCGTGCTGCGCCCCGCGACGTCGACGGTGCCGGTCACTTTTGCCGGGATTGACTGCGGGATCAGACCGTTCAAAGCGAGTGTCAGGGTGGACTTGCCGGATCCGCTCGGGCCGAGGAGGAGGATCACTTCGCCCGGATGCACGTCGAAGGTGACGTTGCTCGGGGAAGGACGCTCAGCACCAGAGTGGGTCAGCGAGAGGTTACGCACGCGAAGCAGAGGTGTGCGCACGGCAACCCTTCGGCAAGCTCAGGGACGGCAGTCCCGGTGAAACGGTACGAGTATAGGTTAGCCGACCCTTACCTGGCGCGCACCACCGGGTTGACTCAGACCCGGATGACGCCAGCGCGGCGCAGCGCGGATCCGATGCCGAGTCCGATAACCGTCCACAGCACCGGGCCGAGAATGAAGAGGACGACGAAGCCGATGTTGCCCCAGAGCGGGAAAGAGCCGACGTCGAACGCGAACCAGAGGGGGACGGCGATAACGACGCCAGTGACAGCGGCGGACAGCAGGAACCGCCATGCTTCCCAATGGCGGTAGCGCAGCAGAGCGGAGACGCCCTCCTGTACTCCGCCGAAGACGACAGCGGCCAAGATGTAGCGTCCGGCCATGGCAGGTACGAATGCGATACCGATGAGCGCTGCGATCGCGTGCGTGATCAGGGCGACCCAGGGAGCGCGGAGCACCTGCTGTGCGATCACACCGGGGAGGGCATGGAATCCGAGTACGAGTCCGTACAGTGGCACCGCACCGAGTGCGACGACAACGTGCAGACCCGCCCACGCTGCGGAGACGAGGCCGGTCGCGACGCCGATGGCCGCGCAGACGAGGAGCACTCGGGTCGACAGCACACGGGTTTTCGGCACAGGATCAGCCTACTGTCGCGCGGCTACACCCGGCTTCGCAGCATCCCGGAACAAAACATCCCTGTCCCAGCTGCCGGCATGCCCGGCGCGAGGTCCTAGATCCGTCGATGCCGTGGTTTCAACACCACGCGCGGCAGTTCCGGGGCGGGGATGCGCTCGGTGCCGTGGGTGACGACATGACCGAAACGCTGTGCCGACGCATCCGGATTCTCCCAGTCGGCACGCGCACTGGCGATCTCGTCGTGCGTGCGAGCGGCGAAATTCCACCACATGATGAGGTCTTCTTCGAACGGCTCACCACCGAGCACGAAGAGCAGCGCACCATCGGTCGTCGACACATCCACGTGTTCGCGCGAGTCTCCGAGATAGAGCATCTCGTTGCGGGCCAGGGGCTGCTCGGCGACCGAGATGTCACCGTCGACGAGGATGATCGCGTGCTCCCACGCAGGATTGAGCGGCAGCGTGACGCGACCGCCGGCGGGGACCGAGATCTCCGCCCCGACGATCGGCGTGTGCACGGTCGCGGGTGAGCGCATTCCGGCGAACTCACCGAGCACGATCGTCGCTGTGGCATCCGCGCCCTCGGTGGCGGGAAGTCTCACCTCAGGCAGCGAAGTGTGCTGCTCGAAGCCGGGCGCACCATGGCGCGCTGACTCCGGCAACACAACCCAGAATTGCAACGCATCGAGGGGGAGCGCCTCTTCACCGAGCGAATACTCGGAGTGCGAGATGCCGTTGCCCGCGGTCATGAGGTTCAGCTGTCCGCGTTTGAGGGTGACATCACTGTCCAGCGAATCGCGGTGGCGCTGCTCGCCCACCAGGGGCCAGGTCACCGTCTGCAAGCCGATATGCGGATGCGGTTCGACCCGCATGCGCACTTCGTCGGGGCCGAACCGGTCGAGGAAGCACCAGGCTCCGACCGTGGGCAGATCGCGGTTGGGAAGCGTGCGCAGCACCGTCATCGCGCGCACACCGCCGAGGGGGACTTCGCGCGGCTCGAGCGAGATCACGCGTTGCCCGATGGTCATGTGCCCGCCGCATCCACGGGGTCTGTGGGAAGCTGCGGCCAGCGCACGGTTGCGCCCGCGACCTCGTTCTTCTTCAAGTAGCTCGCGATGTACGGGCAGTAGGGCACGATCGTGGCGCCTGAGGTCACAGCATCCGCCAGCGCATTCGAAGCGAGGATCGACGCCAATCCCTTGCCCTGAAAAGCCGGGTCGACTTCGGTGTGGGTGAACAGGATCTCGCCGTCCCGAAGCCGGAAGTCAGCGAAGCCGGCGAGAACGCCACCGAGATGGATCTCGTAGCGGGACGCCTCGTCGTTGCGGGTGACGGTGGGTTCATCAGTCATGGCTGCTCCTTCGCTGTGCTCCCACCCTAGAACAGGGCGCGGACACAGCGGCCGATCTGTGGAAAGACGCCCAGCGCTGTCAGCGCGGGTGGATACGCTGGAGGGATGCAACAGATTCCCGGTGACCCGTACGAGGACCTGCCGTGGGATGACCGGGCGCCCGAGCCGTGGGACGACGAGCAGCCCCCGGAGCCGATGGACTGGGAGCCTCAGGGGGCAGGCTACGAGCCGCCTTTGGATTGGGGGCCGGGCCCTGTTGCCACGGTGGGGGCTCCTGCCGCGGCATCCGCTGTTCGAAAGGCGGCGCCGTCGCGTTACGCGACCGCTGGCGAGGCCCTGCACACGGTCTTCGGTTATGACGCGTTTCGAGGTGACCAGGCGGCGATCGTCGATCAGGTGATCGGCGGTGGGGATGCTGTCGTGCTGATGCCAACCGGTGGGGGAAAGAGCATCACCTACCAGGTGCCCGCGCTCGTGCGAGAGGGCACCGGATTGGTGATCAGTCCGCTTATTGCTCTCATGCACGATCAGGTCGATGCGCTGCGCGCCAACGGCGTGAATGCCGGGTACCTGAACTCGACGCAGTCCGCATCCGAGCGTGCGGAGATCGAGCGCGCCTACATCGCCGGTGAACTCGACCTCATCTATGTTGCTCCCGAGCGGCTGTCGTCGCCGGCGACGACGCGACTGCTGCAACAGGGCGTGCTCAGCGTGATCGCCATCGACGAGGCGCACTGTGTGTCGCAGTGGGGGCATGATTTCCGCCCCGACTATCTGACGCTGGGCGACCTGGGCGAGCGGTTCCCTGGGGTTCCGCGGATGGCGCTGACGGCGACCGCAACACGCGCCACGCACAAGGAGCTCACGGAGCGTCTGCAGCTGGATTCGGCGAAGCATTTCGTCGCGAGTTTCGACCGGCCGAACATTCAGTACCGCATCGTTGCGAAGGTCGAACCGCGCAAGCAGCTGGTGGCATTTCTGCGGTCGCAGCCCGAGGGATCTGCCGGCATCGTCTATGCGCTGAGTCGCAAATCTGTCGAGCAGACGGCGACGTATCTGGCCGCGCAGGGATTCGATGCATTGCCGTATCACGCGGGGCTCCCCGCTGATGTGCGCATGTCGAACCAGTCGCGATTCTTGCGTGAGGACGGCGTCGTCATGGTCGCGACGATCGCCTTCGGAATGGGCATCGATAAGCCGGACGTGCGTTTCGTGGCGCATATCGATCTGCCGAAATCCGTCGAGGGCTACTACCAGGAGACCGGTCGTGCCGGGCGAGACGGTGAGCCGTCGGTGGCGTGGATGGCATACGGGCTCGGTGACGTGGTGCAGCAGCGGCGCCTGATCGATAAGAGCCCGGGCGATCGCACGTTCAAGATGCGGATGGGTCAGCACCTCGACGCGATGCTGGGGCTGTGCGAGACGGTCGAGTGCCGTCGGCAGAACCTGTTGAACTACTTCGGTCAGCGCTCCGGGGCGTGTGGGAACTGCGACACGTGCCTCGAGAAGCCGGAGACGTTTGACGGGTTGGTTCCGGCGCAGAAGCTGCTGTCGACGATTGTTCGGCTCAAGCGCGAACGGAATCAGGCTTTCGGCGCGGGGCACCTCATCGACATTCTGCGTGGGACGTCAAACGATCGCGTTCGCCAGCAGAAGCATGACGGCCTGGCCACGTACGGGATCGGCGCAGACCTCTCGGATCAGGACTGGCGCAGTGTTGTGCGGCAGTTGCTGGCCCGGGGCATCCTCGTGGCGCAGGGAGATTACGGAACGCTCGCGCCGGGTGGCGCGGCCGGGGGAGTGCTCAGCGGCGAGATGGCTGTGCCGCTGCGTAAAGACACGATCGGACGCGTCAGCGCGAGTCGTGCGCGTAAGGCGTCGGCAGCATCGGATGCTGTGGCCGAGGGTGACCGTTCGCTCTTCGAAGCCCTGCGGGTCTGGCGTGCGGAAACGGCCAAGGAGATCGGCAAGCCCGCGTACATCGTGTTCGGCGATGCGACGCTGCGGGCGCTCGCCGAGTTGCGTCCGGCGTCGCTGGCCCAGCTCGACGGGATCACTGGCATCGGCGAGAAGAAGCGTGAAGCATACGGGGATGCCGTGCTCGCCGTGGTCGCTGCGAACTGACGCACAACGGCGATAACGATTTCATTTCGGTTCGAGGGGGCGGACAGGCGCGCGTTCACAAGGAGCTTCACGCGAAGTTCATCTGAAAGGGTGTCTAAAACCTGAGAATCTGCTGGACACTTTCTTAGGAAATAGACCATACTTGCAGGACACGAGCTCTGTCGGCATGCGTCGACGCCTGGGGAGGGTCTTGTGACGCGTACTTAGTCCGCATCACGGGAGGGGCAGTAAGTGGTTAATAAGAGGAGAGCTCTGCGAAAGCGGAGATTCGTGGCGATCGCGACGGCAACCGCCGTGGTCGCAGGAAGTGCCTTCGGCGCCAGCGGCGCAGTCGCCGCACCCACCGATGATTCTGAGGCGCTCGGCCAGGTCATCAGAACCGAACTGCTGGGCGGGGGACTTCTCGATGTCTCGCAGGCTGTCAGCGGCAACCCGAGCGACGTCGGGCCTGAGGTCACGCCGCTCGATCTCACCCTTCTCGAGGGCTTGACTGTCGACCTCGGCGGCGGTCTTCAGCTTCCGCTGATTTCGACGCCAGCCGCGGCTGGATTGCTGGATCTTGGTGAACTCGGAGCCCTGAGCTCGTTCGCCGGATCGCCGACGGCGAATACATCTACGGCAAGCGCGGGTGCGTTGGGTGCAGATGGGGCAATCGCCACCGACATCAACAACCCTGGTGCCTACGGCAATGCCACGGTCAACCTCACCGACTTGCTCACGCAGCTCGGTGTCGCCGGCGTCACCGACCTCATCGTCGACAACCTCGCGCTCGAGGTCGGCGCTGTCGCGTCGACTGCGACTGCAACCGGTACCGCGACCGGAGTCGACTTCGCGCCAGAATATGTCGTAGCTGACGCAGGCCTGGAGATCTCCAGCCCCCTCGTCGGTGGAGTCAGTACCGGACTCGACGGCGTGCTGAACAGTGTCGGGGACACACTGAACGCAGCTGTTGGTGCTGGCGGAGTCCTGGACTCCGTCGTCGGGGCGGTGGACCTTGACCTCGGCATCCCGCTCCTTCTCAACATTGCGATCGGCGGCGGAAGCGTCGAGCTTGTCGGTCTCGATGACGCGATCACCGCGGCGAGCAACACGCTTATCAATGAGCCCCTTGCGGACCCGAACGGCATCGTCTCGATCGATCTTGCGAGCGGCCTCGTCTCGGTCGATCTAGCCAAGGTCGTAAACGGTCCCGCGGCGACGGATCTGAACGGGCTCCTCCCGAACACGCCGGTGCTCAACGACGCCACGATCGCTACGATCACGACGGCGGTCGCAGACGCGCTCGGCACGCTGACCACGAAGGTTACGACGGTGGTCACCGATCTGGTAAACAACCTCGGCGTTCACATCGAACTGGGCGCGGAATTGTCGGTTGCGCTCCTCACCGCCGACCTCGATGTGACGGTCGATGCGACGCTCGGTCAGCTGACCGGTGCGCTTCCTGGGGACCCGGTCGTGGACGTTGTCGGCGATCTGCTAGGGATCGATATCGGTACACTCCTCGGCCTGATTACGACCCCGGTGATCGACCTGCTGGTGGACGGCCTCGCTCCGGTTATCAACACACTGCTCACCACGATCACAACGGGCCTCGCCCCGACGGTCAACGGCATCGTGAACCCGGTTCTTACGGGGCTCGCTCCGGTTCTGGACGCGCTGAACGAAGTCGTGGAGATCACGATCAATGAGCAGCCGACAGAGAAGACACCGGTTGAAGAGGGCTACCTCGGCGCCGAGTCGTTCACGGTGAATGCAATCAGCCTGGAGCTGCTGCCCAGCCTGAACGCTCTGAATCTGGATCTGGGCTCATCGACGGTGCGAGCGGATGATCTCGTTTTCACTCCGGTTCTGGATGCGTCGAGCCCGGTTGTTGCGGGTTCGGACACGACGGTGACGTCGACGGGTTGGCCGGCAGACACGGCTGTGACCGTGCAGATCGAGGATGCGGACGGCAACGTTGTCGCTGGTCCGATCACGGTCACGACTGACGCTGATGGCGCGTTCCCGGCGGACACGGTTCTGACCGTTCCTGCGGATGCTGCTGCTGGTGACTACACGGTTGTCGGTACGGACGCGGATGGAAACACCGCTGAGGACACCATCACGGTCGAGGCAGTTGTCTTCACTCCGGTTCTGGATGCGTCGAGCCCGGTTGTTGCGGGTTCGGACACGACGGTGACGTCGACGGGTTGGCCGGCAGACACGGCTGTGACCGTGCAGATCGAGGATGCGGACGGCAACGTTGTCGCTGGTCCGATCACGGTCACGACTGACGCTGATGGCGCGTTCCCGGCGGACACGGTTCTGACCGTTCCTGCGGATGCTGCTGCTGGTGACTACACGGTTGTCGGTACGGACGCCGCGGGTAACACGGCGTCTGACACGATCACGGTTGAGGCTGCTGCGGCAGCTGACGCCGCGGCGACTGCTGATGCTGATGTGAACGCGAACGCGGCGGCTTCGGCTTCTGCTTCGGCGAACGCGGATGACGACAGCAATGCTTCGGCTCAGGTTGCGGCTCAGGCTGCTGCTCAGGCGGATGCGTCGACGACGGCTTCGGCTGCGGCGGATGCAACGGCTTCGGCTGCGGCTGATGTTGCGGCGACGGCGACGTCGTCGGCTGATGCTTCGGCTGATGTCACGACCGACGCGAACGCTTCGGCTGCGGTTGCTGCTCAGGCTGCTGCTCAGGCGGATGCGTCGTCGACGACGAGTGCTGATGCGACTGCTGCGGCAGATGCGGACGCGGGTTCTGCGGCAAGCGTTGCTTCTACGGCAACGTCGTCTGCTGATGCCTCTGCGGCTGCGGCTGCGGATGCTGCTGCTGACCCGGATGCTTCGGCAACGACGGACGCTACTGCGACGGCTGATGTGAACGCGAACGCGGCGGCTTCGGCTTCTGCTTCGGCGAACGCGGATGACGACAGCAATGCTTCGGCTCAGGTTGCGGCTCAGGCTGCTGCTCAGGCGGATGCGTCGACGACGGCTTCGGCTGCGGCGGATGCAACGGCTTCGGCTGCGGCTGATGTTGCGGCGACGGCGACGTCGTCGGCTGATGCTTCGGCTGATGTCACGACCGACGCGAACGCTTCGGCTGCGGTTGCTGCTCAGGCTGCTGCTCAGGCGGATGCGTCGTCGACGACGAGTGCTGATGCGACTGCTGCGGCGGACGCGAACGCTGCTGCTGCAGCTGACGCTGCTTCGACGGCTACCTCGTCGGCTTCTGCATCGGCCACGGCCGCGGCAGACTCGTCGGCTTCGGCCGCTGCTGACCCGGCAGCTGCAGCGTCGACCACGGCAACTGCCACAGCTGACGCCGACTCGTCTGCCACGACTGATGTGAACGCAAATGCTTCGGCATCCGCGTCTGCGTCAACGAACGCGGATGACGACAGCAACGCTTCGGCTCAGGTTGCGGCGCAGGCTGCGGCTCAGGCGGATGCATCGACCACGGCTTCGGCTGCGGCGGATGCCTCGGCTCAGGCTGCGGCTCAGGCTGCTGCTACCGCAACCGCTTCGGCGGATGCTTCCACGGATGCAACGGTGAACGCGAACGCGTCGGCTGCGGTTGCTGCTCAGGCTTCGGCCCAGGCAGACAACTCGTCGAACTCGAACGCTGCTTCCACCGCAACGGCGAACGCGAATGCTTCGGCATCTGCGAGCGCAGCGTCTACGGCGACGGCATCTGCGGACGCTTCGTCTGACGCGGCGGCGTCGGCTTCGGCCAGTGCTTCGTCGAACGCAAGTGGTAGTAGCTCGGCCTCTGGTTCAAGCGATGCGGACGCTAACGCGAACGAACTCGGGATCACCGTCAAGGCGCCTGTGCTCGAGCGTGGCGACAAGCAGACTGCAATCGGTACCGGCTTCAAGGCAGGCGAGGTCGTCACCGGTGTGATGAACTCCGCCCCGCTGGCACTCGGCACCCAGGTGGCGAATGCGGAAGGTACCGTGACGTTCACTTGGACGATCCCGGCAGGCACCGATCTCGGCAACCACTCGGTGACTCTCACCGGTGCGGAATCCGGTTCGGTTTCTGGCACGTTCAAGGTCGTCGCAGATGGACTGGCGGCAACCGGTGGCGAGCCCACGATGGGATGGGTTGCGCTCGGTGCGCTGCTCGTCATGCTGGGGATCGGCACCGCGCTGATCGCTCGCAACCGTCGCACCCGGATGCACGCAGAGTAAAGCAATGACACTGTAGAGGTCGGGGCCGCCTTGGTGGTGGTCCCGACCTCTCGGTGATGATAGGGAACGGTCGCGCATGACGACGAAACGAAATGAAGAACCTGTCGATATGACGGAGGACGCCACACCATCTGCATCCGCCGCCGTGCGACCGTACCCGAAGCCGACGTGGGTGGTGCGCCTGATCGCGCTCATCGCCTGTTTGTTCTGTCTTTGGCACGTGGCAGCGTCGTTCCTGTGGATCGCACCCCCGTCAGCACTGCGTGAGATCCCTACGCAGAAGGTGCTGTCTGCCTACATGCTTCCGATGTTCGGCCAATCATGGAGCGTGTTTGCGCCCGAGCCGATCAACGGCGACTACCACTTCAACGTACGTGCCGTCATCGACGTAGACGGTGAAGACGTCACCACCGGATGGGTGAGCGCCACAGATGTGGAGCTCTCAATGATCCAGTACAACCTGTTTCCTCCCCGCGCCGGAGTCCAATCTACCGAGGTAGCGAGCGGACTGGCAGGCGCCTACAACAAGCTCAACGCAGAGCAGCAGGCTGTCGTCGCACTCGATTTCGCCAAGGACGGCTGGGAAGACTGGATGGTGGGATCCTTCGACAAGCTCGAAGACGGCCCGTCCACCGTGACGTATATGGAGCAGGAACACCTGTCCACGGCATACGCCACACAAGTCGCTTATGCGATCTGGGGAAGTGACGTGCTTCAAGTGCAGTACCGTGTCAGCCGGCAGAATGTCGTACCGTTCGCCGAGCGCAACGACGCTGCAGCGCAACGCCCAGAACCGAGTATATCGACCACGGGTTGGCGAGCTCCGGTGGAAGAGCCCGGCCAGAGTCGTGACAATTTTGGTGACGTGTTCCGCGCGCAGTTCGAGAGGACCCAGGGATGACGGCCACTAAGACCGAGGCGTCGACCGGCCAGGTCGTCCCTGTGAGTACACGGGTGCTCACCTTTGCCGGCAGTATGATCGCGGGCCTCTGGGCAATGGTGGTCTCAGCGATCGCGCAGATCAGCGGGTTCATCGAGCGTTTCCTCTACGACGGAAAGAAAGCGCTCTACGGACTCGCGGTGACCCGTATCCTCTTCGGCGTCACAGCGCTCGGCCTACTGGCAGCGAACTTTGGCACCCGGCTGTACACGTTCGGGTCCGGCTCGGCATGGAACGGCGAACTCGCCGAGCCCGTCAGCGACTTCCCGAAGATCTGGATCTTCAGTACGTTCCATGCGGCGATGGGCAACGACGTCCTTTACACGATGCTCTACCTGCTGCTTGGCGTGCTCGCGGTGCTCTTTGTCGCCGGCTGGCGCTTCCGCATCGTGCATCCGATCTTCTTCTGTATGTGGGTCGGTTTCATCGAGGCCAACGACATGGTCGGCGACCAGGGCGACAACATGTTCCGGATCGCGCTCCTATTGCTGTTCTTCGCCGATCCCGCCGCCCGCTGGTCTCTGGACGCGCGCCGGCGCGCCAAAAAGGGGGAGTGGTTCGCTCCCGGAAGCCAGCCAGCGCAGATCGGGACGGTGTTTCACAACCTCGCCCTGGTGGCGCTCACCGCGCAGGTCTGCTTCGTGTATGCATCCGGTGCGCTGTTCAAGGCCGGCGGAACGCCGTGGTCGGAGGGGTACGCGGTTTACAACCCGCTGCACACTGCTCGCTTCGGCACCTGGCCGGTGCTCAGTGATCTGGTGACCGCGTGGGGGCCGATGGTCGTCGCGTTCAGTTGGGGGTCGATCCTCCTGCAGGTCGCGTTCCCGCTGATGCTACTCACCCGACCGACACGGCTCATCGGGCTGATCGGGATCCTGTCGTTCCACATTGGCATCGGCGTTCTCATGGGACTGCCGTGGTTCTCGCTCACGATGATCGCTATTGACTCGATCTTCATCCGCGATCGCAGTTGGGAACGGCTCAGCGCCGGCACCGTGGCCCGGTGGAAGAATTCGAGTCGATTGCCGGTATCCACGCTCGTGACGTGACCGTACAGCCGCGTCGGAGCAGGGGGAACCAGAGCGTCCCCGCTCGCTAGAGTGGGAAGATGAATATGGCGCAACGCGTGACGGGAATCGTCGCCACGATCGTTGTACTCATCGTCGCGATCGGGACGATCCTTATCGTCTCGCCCCCAGGCACCCCACTGCGTAGCGAGGTCCGCGCCGTTGCGCTGCCGTACTTCGGGCAGACGTGGAAGATTTTCGCACCGAGTGTCATGAAAGCGAACCGTTCCCTCGAGTTTCGAGCCAGCTGGCGAGACGAGGGCGGGGATCTGGTCAAATCCGGATGGGTGAGCATCACTCAGATCGAGCAGCGAACAGTACAAGGAAATCCATTCCCTTCGCGTATCCAGAAGCCCGCGTGGAACGCTGCGGGGACCTTTCTTGAGCGTTACAACAAGCTGGATGCCGATCAGCGGACGCGCGTGCGTGACACCTTTATTGAGGTGGATGGCGACGACTTCCGACCGATCCCCACCGAAACGCTGGTCGAAGAGCTCGGGAAGGATGACGGCGATGTCATCCGCTACCTCCGCATGGACTACATGATGATGCGGGTGGCGACTCTTTTTGCGACCGCAGGGTTCAACGAGAAGATCGAACGAGTCCAGTGGCGCATAGTCAGCGAGCGTCCCAACGACTTCACACATCGCTTTGATGAAGAAGCGCAGTTCACGCCGTCCGTCACTACGTTCGGATGGCGTGAGTCCAACGTCGTGACCGCCCCTGATGTTGTGGCTGACTACCGCGCGCTCATTGAGCGCACCGGCGCGACATTCGAGTTCCAGGAGGCCATCCGTGAAGCTGAGTGATCGCTTCGACAGCTGGCTTGGGTGGCTTACCTCCGCATCGCACAACCTGCGCAGCTTTGCAGTGCTGCGTATCCTCTACGGGGTGGGGCTGCTGATCACGCTCGTCCCAAGCATTCCCGAACGCTCCCTGCTGTGGGGTACCGCATCTTTTTGGGTTGACCCTGAAGCGAAGCGTCGGGGCTTTTTCACCTTTGACACGTTGCTCCCTAAGGACAACCCGCTGGTGTTCGACATCGTATTTTTCCTGTTGATCGTGCTCGTGATCCTGTTTACGATCGGCTACCGCACGCGACTAGCCACCGTGTTGGTCCTGGTGCTCGTATTTGCCGTGCAAGCAAATAACCCGTACGTCCTTAACGGCGGCGACACTATTTACCGCATCACCTTGTTGTTCCTTATCTTCGCGAACCTCGGCGCGCACTTCTCGGTTGATTCGTGGCTGGCCAAGCATCGGGCATCACGCCGTGGAATTCGCAGGCGGCTTGTACCCGCGTATCTCGCAAATGCAGCTCACAACGCGGCTCTGGTCCTGTGCTGTTTCCAGATCATCATCATCTACGTCGTTTCGGGTATCTGGAAGCTTTCCGGCGATGAATGGTTGGGCGGGACGGCGCTCTTTTACTCGCTGCGCATCGACGCCTTCATGCTCTACCCCGCATTCAACGAACTGCTGTGGCAATCGTCCCTGGTCATCTACATTGCGACCTTCGTGGCGCTGTGGGTGCAGACGCTGTTCCCGATCGCGCTGCTCTGGCGTCCTAGCCGAATCTTCGTGCTTGTCTCGCTCGTGTTCATGCACGCGGGGATCGGCATTCTGCTCGGCCTCTGGCCGTTCTCCCTCGTGATGATCGCTCTTGACCTGCTCTTCATCCGCGACTCCACCTGGGTGAGCGTCACGGGTTGGCTCCGCTCGACGAAACTGGGTGCACTCATCGAAGAGAAGGTCGCAGAACGTGCACCCGCCCCCCGGCGGTCAACTGACTGAGTAAGCCTCGACGTTCACGCGCACGTTCGCTGCCCCACCCAATAATTTCGATACCGGGCAGCGGGCGTGCGCTGCCGCGAGCACGCGCTCGGTCTCGGCAGCATCCGCGCCTTCCACAGACAGATAGCCGTCTACGTGGAACTCGTAGCCAGACTCCTCTGAAGCGTGATGCAACTCGACCTCGACGCGCACGGCCGTCCGCGACTGGCGAGCAACAACAGCCTGCGCCGTAGCATTCAGGCACGTCGACCAGGCGAGCGCGAGAAGCTGCTCGGGGTTCGTGCCGGCAGGATCACGATCGGGATTCAACGGCGATGACACGGTCACGGTGAGCCCGTCGGGAATCTGGGCGACCCCATCGCCGCCGTCACGGTTGATTGCCTCGGTCCGGTACTTCATGCTCATATCTCAACTATAGTTGGACGCAGTACACCAACTCTGGGCGATGGGGCCGCGAGCAACGGAAGCGGCAGGCATCGATGGAATCAACGAGCACGACGATCGTCGAGTTCGACGACGTCACCAAAGACTACGGTCGGCGCGGCCAGCATCCGGCCCTCGACAGCATCGCCTTCGCCATCAAACGCGGTGAGATCTTCGGTGTCATCGGCGAGAGCGGCGCGGGCAAGACGACCCTTCTCGAACTCATCAACGGCCTCACCATCGCCGAACGCGGAGAAGTGCGCGTCGACGGCGCACCGGTCGCCGGTCGCACTCGCCGAGAACTGCGTGCACTCCGCCGCGATGTCGGCGTCGTCTTCCAGGGCATCCATCTGCTCAGCAGTCGCACGGTGCGCCAGAACGTCGAACTGCCCTTCACGATGTCGAAGACGCGAACAACCCGCGCCGAGCGACGTGCTGCCGTCGACGAGATGCTCGCCTTCGTCGGACTCACCCACCGCGCCGACCATTTCCCCGCCCAACTCAGTGGTGGCGAGAAACAGCGCGTCGGCATCGCCCGCGCACTCATCACCCATCCGGCCCTGCTGCTGTGCGACGAGCCCACCTCATCACTGGATGCCGCAACCACCGCCGAAGTGCTCAAAGTGCTCCTCGCGGCCCGAGAAAAGCTCGGCACCACCATCGTCGTCATCTCGCACGACCTCGACGTCGTCAAAGCGATCTGCGACCGCGCCCTGCTGCTCGAACGCGGCCGCATGCGCGCACTCTTCTCGGTCAACAAGAGCGACCTGAACGCGATGCCCAGCTACTACGAGCAGGTCAAGCGGGAGCTGATGTGATGACTTGGCTCACTGACCTGCTCGCCGAGTACGGCGAAGACATTGCCGAAGCCCTCGCCGAGACCGGATACATGATGATCGTCTCGCTCGCGGCGGCCGTGCTGCTCGGACTCCCGCTCGGGATGCTGGTGTTCCTCACCCAGCGCGGCGGCATCGCAGAGAACCGGCCAGTCTGGTCGACGGCGAACATGTACATCAACATCGTCCGCTCCTTTCCGTTCCTGCTCCTGGTGGTCTTCCTCATCCCCTTCACCCGCACGGTGATCGGCACTAGCTTCGGCACCCAAGCCGCAACGCTGCCGCTGTGCTTCGTCGCTGTCGCGATCTACGCGCGTCTGGTCGAGCAGATCCTGCGGGAGATCCCGCCGGGCATCTCCCGCGTCGCCGTAGCCATGGGAGCCACGCTCCCGCAGGCAGTCTGGCGCGTGCTGCTGCCGGAGGCGCGCTCGGGCCTGGTCTACGCACTCACCTCGGCCGCGATCAGCCTGCTGTCGTACTCCACCGTGCTCGGCGTCGTCGGAGGCGGCGGCATCGGCGACTTCGCCATGCGCTACGGCTACCAGGAGTACAACGACGCCCTCATGTACATCACCATCGCGATCATCGTCGTCTGCGTGCTCGCGATCCAAGCGGTCGGCCACCGCACCTCCGAGCGGCTCGACCACCGCTGACAAGCGCCCGCCACCACGCACAGCACTGCACCTCATATAGAGAGAAGGAATCATGCGAGCTCCTCGCCTCGGCATCCTCGCCGCAACCCTCGGCCTCACCGTCGCACTCGCCGGCTGCACAGCATCCGGAACGGCAACCGGCGAAACGGATGCCGCACCCGCCGAACCCACCATCCTTAAAGTCGCGGCCGTCACCGCTCCGATGACCGACGTCGTCGAGGCTGCTGGCGAAGCGATCGAAGACGGCTTTGAGATCGAACTCGTCGAGGTGTCCGACTATGTCACGGCGAACACGATCGTCAACGACGGAGAGGCATACGCGAACTTCTCGCAGCACGAGCCGTACATGCAGGAGTTCAACGCCGGCAACGACGGAACCCTCGTCGCTGTGCAGCCGGTCTACAACTTCGTCATCGCGTTCTACTCGAAGACGCTCGACGACATCGCCGACTTGCCCGACGGCGCCACCGTGGCCGTGCCGAACGACGCCTCGAACCTCGGTCGTGCGCTCAAACTCCTTGACGCGAACGACGTAATCACCCTGGAAAGCGGCGTCGACCCGTACGCGGCGACGATCGATGACATCGCCGAGAACCCGAAGAACGTCGAGTTCCTCGAGGTGCCGATCAGTTCGCTCAACGCCGCTTATGAAGAGGCCGACCTCGTCTACCAGTGGCCCTCGCACATTTCGGCGCTGGGCCTGAATCCGGAAGACGACGGGCTCATCACCGAGCTCGACGACCGGTTCGCGCTGTACGTCGCCGTGCGCGGTGAGGATGCTGACAGTGAAGCCACCGCAGCGCTCAAGGCGGCATTCGCCAGCGATGAGGTGCGCGAGGTCATCGAGTCCAACGGCACCATCGACGTAGCGTTCTAAGCACGCCGACACAGCGCGCCGAACAGCACGCCGAAACAGCGCAGACTGTGGCCTGGTGACAACAGCACCGGGGCACAGTCTGCGTTGTCGTTGGAGGACTTGCACAGCCCGCTTGGGTGAGCGTTGGAGGACTCCTACGGTTGAAGCATCCTTACTTCTCTCTGAGGGGAAAACCATGGTCGACGCCGCTGTCCGCACTTCGAAGAACACCGATGCCGCAGACGACACTCCGCGCATTGATGTCGCGCGCGTTAATGATCTGCTGCTGGGCACCTGGGCCGACACGCGCCGCACCGCCCGCGAGATGATCAAGGACCCGGCCTTCTGGCGCATCGATGATCTCGGCAAGGACGAACACCGCGAGCGCGTGCTCAGCCAGCTGCACCTGCTCGTCGAGAACAAGTCCGTGCACCGCGCTTTTCCGAAGGCTTTCGGCGGCGAAGAGAACAACGGCGCGAACATCTCCGGCTTCGAAGAGCTCGTCGCCGCCGACCCGAGCCTGCAGATCAAAGCCGGCGTGCAATGGGGGCTGTTCGGCTCAGCGATCCACCAGCTCGGTACGGACGAACACCACCGGAAGTGGCTGCCCGGAGTGATGGATCTGTCCATCCCCGGCGCGTTCGCGATGACCGAGATCGGGCACGGATCGGACGTGGCATCCGCCAGCACGACCGCCACCTACGATCCCGAGACCGAAGAGTTCGTCATCAACACTCCGTTCCGCGCAGCGACGAAGGAGTTCCTCGGCAACGCCGCCCTGCACGGCATCGCGGCCACCGTCTTCGCGCAACTGATCACGAACGGTGTCAGCCACGGCGTGCACTGCTTCTACGTGCCGCTGCGCGGCGACGACGGGAACGATCTTCCCGGAATCACCCGTGAGGACGACGGGCTCAAGGGCGGGCTGAACGGCATCGACAACGGCCGGCTCTCGTTCGACAACGTTCGTGTCCCGCGTACGAACCTGCTCAACAAGTACGGCGATGTCGCCGTCGACGGCACCTACACGAGCCCGATCGACAGTCCCGGCCGCCGCTTCTTCACGATGCTCGGCACCCTGGTGCAGGGCCGCGTTTCGCTCGATGGCGCGGCGTCGTGGGCATCCGCCCTCGCCCTGCACATCGCCATCACGTATGCGACCCAGCGCCGCCAGTTCGATGGCGCCGACGGGCAGGAGGTCCTGCTGCTCGACTACGGCAAGCACCAGCGCCGCCTGCTGCCCCGCTTGGCTACCACCTACGCGCAGATCTTCGCGCACGACGAGTTCCTGCAGAAGTTCGACGGCGTCTTCTCGGGCCGCACCGACACCCCGGATGACCGCGAAGACCTCGAAACGCTGGCCGCAGCGCTCAAGCCGCTGTCGACCTGGCATGCGCTGGACACCCTGCAGGAGGCCCGCGAAGCCTGTGGCGGTGCCGGGTACATGTTCGAGAACCGTCTCGTCGGCCTCCGGCAGGACCTGGACATCTACGTCACGTTCGAAGGCGACAACAACATCCTGTTGCAGCTGGCTGGCAAGCGGCTGCTCACCGATTTCGCCGCGCAGTTCAAGGACAAGGATGCTGCCGCCCTCGCGAAGTATGCGGTCGGGCACACCGCGGGCAAGGTGTTCCACGGCGCGGGGCTTCGCCGCTTCGGCCAGAACATCGCCGATTTCGGATCGACCGCGCGTTCGGTGGAGAACGGGCTGCGCGCTGACCAGCAGCACGAACTGCTCGCCGACCGCGTGCAGCAGATGGTCGCGGACATCGCCGGACGCCTGCGCCCGGCGGGCAAGGACCGGGTCCTCGGCGAGAAGCTCTTCAACGAGAATCAGGCAGACCTCATCGAAGCGGCGCGTGCGCACGGCGAGCTGCTGCAGTGGGAGGCCTTCACGGATGCCGTGAACAGTATCCCCGACGAGGACACCCAACAGGTGCTGACGTGGTTGCGTGACCTGTTCGGTCTGCAACTGATCGAGAAGCACCTCGCCTGGCACATCATCAACGGCCGGCTGTCGACGCAGCGCGCGGCCGCCGTGTCGAGCTACATCGACCGGCTGTGCCTGCGGCTTCGTCCGCACGCGCTCGACCTGGTCGGGGCATTCGGCTACGAGCCCGAGCACGTGCGCGCACCGATCGCGAGCGGTATCGAGCAGCAGCGCCAGGACGAGGCGCGGGCGTACTACGCCGATCTCGAAGCATCCGGCACAGCCCCGATCTCGGAGAAGGCGATGAAGAAGAAGGCGAAGGGCTGACGGCGTCGGAGGCCCGCCATACCCTGGTCTCATGACCTCTCTTCTCACCGGAACTGACGGCCGTGCGCGCTGCGCGTGGGTCGGGGTGGATGCCGAATATGCGCGGTACCACGATGAGGAATGGGGCGTCGCCCTGCACGGCGACCGCGCCCTGTTCGAGAAGATGGCGCTGGAGGGGTTCCAGGCGGGCCTGAGCTGGATCACCATCCTGCGGAAACGCCCGCGGTTTCGCGAGGTGTTCCACGGGTTCGAGCCGGCCGTCGTCGCCGCCTACGACGACGACGATGTGGAACGCTTGATGACGGATGCTGGAATCATCCGCAACCGCGCCAAGATTCTCGCGACGATCGGCAACGCGCGGCTGGTGACCGACATGGAACCGGGCGAACTCGATGACCTGATGTGGTCGTTCGCCCCGGCCGTGGGCATCCGCCCGCGCTCATTCGCCGACGTCCCGGCGATCACTGCTGAGTCGACCGAGATGAGCAAGACGCTCCGCAAGCGCGGTTTCCGATTCGTCGGCGCGACCACGATGTACGCCCTCATGCAGTCGTCCGGAATGGTCGATGATCACGTCGAAGGGTGCTGGCGCGCTCAGTGACGATGGGCAGTTCTCCCCGCCTGTGCCCGGAGAAACGGCAGTTAGGATGTACCGGTGTGTCGGGGCCCGCTGTGGCCGAACGACCTATCAAGTACACCGGGGGGAATACTGACTATGAAGGCGCTGTCATGGTTGCGCGCGAAACCGAAGACAGCTGCCTCCGTGTCAGCAGTCACGGCCGCGGTCGTCGCCATCGGCACACTCGCCTTCGTCTATGACGGCAATCCCACTACCAAAGTCGACCTGAACGACGGCGGCGTCTGGATCACCAAAACCTCCAGCCTGCTCGTCGGCCATTTCAACCACGAGTCGACGGTCCTCGACGGCGGCCTGCGCAACAGCGGTGAGCAGTTCGACATCCTGCAGGACGAGGAGACCGTACTCGTCGTCGACTCAGGCGACTCCGCGCTCACCTCGGTCGACCCGGCCCGAGTTTCACTCGGCGACAGCACGACCCTGCCCGCGGATGCAAAGGTCGCACTCGGCCACGACACCGCTGCGATTCTTGATCAGAAGTCCGGCGATCTGTGGGTCGTGCCGGTTGCCGGCATCGCCGGGCTGGAGATCCGCGGCAGCGAACCGCTCGTCGAACTCGGCCCGAACGCCGACGTCGCGGTCGCCCAGGACGGCACCGTGTTCGGGCTGTCCGGCGAACGCGGCGAGGTCGTCACCGTGCCCGTCGACAACGAGGGTGCGCCGCTGGAACCGACCGTTGAATCCGTCGGCGAGATCGGCACATCCGTCACGCCGAGCATCACCGCGGTCGGCAGCACACCGGTGGTACTTGATGCCGCTGAGGGCGCCGTGATGACTCCCGGCGGGTTCCGCACCGAGATCGAGCGCGCAGACGGCGCCGTGCTGCAGATGGCATCAGCACAGACGGATGCTGTGGCCATCGCGACAACGTCGGAACTGTTGAGTGTTCCCCTGGATGGCAGTGAACTGCAGCGGACCAGCACCGGAGCGCAGGGCGCTCCGGCAGTCCCGGTTTCACTGCGCGGCTGCGTCTACGGCGCGTGGGCGGCATCGGGGAAGTTCATCCGCGAGTGCCCCGGTGACGGCAGCGACGTGCTCGCCGATATCCCGGAGGGCACCGAGTCCGCCAGTCTCACCTTCCGCGTGAACCGCGACGTCATCGTGCTCAACGACGCCATCGGCGGCGCAGCCTGGCTCGCAGACGAGAGCCTCCAGCGCATCGACAACTGGAGTGACCTCACGCCTCCGGAGGGCGATACCGAAGAGGATGAGGAATCCACTGAGGAGACCGTCGAGACGACGCTGCCCGAGCGCACCGAGATCAACACCGTTCCGGTCGCCGAAGACGACTCCTACGGCGTGCGTCCTGGCGGTACCGCGCTGCTGCCGGTGCTCGACAACGACAACGACTCGGACGGCGACGTCCTGGTGGCATCCCTCATCCAGGACCAGCCCTCTATCGGCACCGTGCAGCAGATCCAGAACGGCGGTGCGCTGCAGATCGCGGTCGCCGAGAACGCGTCGGGCTCAGCCTCCTTCGCCTACGAAGTCGATGACGGCCGCGGCGGAAAAGACACCGCGACCGTCACCCTGAGCGTTCATGATTCGACCAAGAACGGCGCGCCGAAACCGAAACGGCAGACCACGCTCGCAGTGGAGAGCGGCGGCACGCTGTCGTACAACATCCTTCCGGACTGGATCGATCCTGACGGCGACGACATCTATCTGAAGGATGTCGTTCCTGCCGAGGGCGATGAGGTCGACTTCACCACGGACGGCCAGATCACCTATCGCGCTGTCGCGAGTCCACAGGGTCGTAAAGAGATCCAGGTGATCGTCGCCGACGGTCAGCAGAAAACCGCCACCAGCACGATCATCCTCGATGTGCGGCCTCCCGGATCGACGGATCCGAAGACGAACGCCGATCACGTGGTGACGCGAATCGGTGAGCAGGTCACCGTCGCGCCCCTCGCCAACGACACCAGCACCAGCCGCGAACCGCTTCGGCTCGCACGCGTGTTGGAGGTGCCCGGCACGACGATCCTTCCCGACTTCGACAACAAGACCTTCACGTTCTCGGCAGATAAAACCGGTGTCTATTACGTGCAGTATCTCGTCACCGCCGGCGCGAAGGGTGGCAAGGGTCTCGTCCGCATCGACGTGGTTGATGCCGAAGAGACCGACCTGCCCCCGGTCGCGGTGCGAGATGTCGCACTGCTGCCGACCGGCGGCGATGCGCTCATCGGCGTGCTCAACAACGACTCCGACCCGGCCGGCGGCATCCTCGTCGTGCAGTCGGTCTCCGTGGAGCCGAGCAGCGGCATCTCGGTGTCGGTGCTGAACCACGAAATGCTGCGGATCACCGACCAGGGCACGCTGCAGGATCAGGTCCGCGTCACCTACCGCATATCGAACGGCTCGAAAACGGCCGAGGGTGAAGTCATCGTCATCCCGATCCCCGCGCCAGAGGAGATCCTCGCGCCGGTCGCGAACGACGACAGCGTGCAGGTGCGCGCCGGTGACGTCGTCACCATCCCGGTTCTCGACAACGACACGCACCCCAGCGACGACGCCATGCACGTCTCCCCGGACCTCATCGATCCGCTCATCGACCCGGAGGACGGCGAAGCGTTCGTGTCGCAGGACACCGTCCGGTTCCGCGCCGGCGATGAGCCGAAGACCGTCTATGCGACCTATGAAGTGGTCGACTCCCATCAGAACAAGGCCGCCGGATACATCACCATCCAGATCCTCCCGGTGGATGTCGAGACCAACGCCGCCCCGCGCCCCCGCGATGTCGTGGCGCGAACCCTCAGCGGCAGTACGGTGCACATCCCGATTCCGTTGCACGGCATCGACGAGGACGGCGACTCGGTCGAGCTCATGGGGCCGGCCACCAACCCCACCAAGGGGCGCATTGTCGATGTCGCAGCGGACTACATCACCTATGAGGCACTCGACACGTCCACCGGAGCCGACACCTTCACCTACCGCGTGCGTGACCGCCTCGGCAAGGAAGGCGTCGCTACGATCCGTGTCGGTATCGCCCCGCCCGAGCAGATGAACCAGGCACCCTTCGCGGTGAAGGACGCTGTCGTCGTGCGACCTGGACGCGAAGTGGCGGTACCGGTCACGGAGAACGACTCCGATCCGGAAGGTGACCAGGTCGCGCTGGTCGAAGACGGGCTGCAGCTGCCCGACATCGAGGGCTTATCGGCGCGGGTGTCGGGGGACCGTGTGCTGGTCCAGGTGCCGGATCGTCCCCTGGAGACGTCGTTGCAGTACACGATCCAGGACTCCCGCGGTGCCACGGCATCTGCGGTGCTGAGCATCACGGTCAATGAGGACGTGCCGCTGCTGCCGCCGATCGCGGCCGATGATCGGGTGCAGCTCACGGACCTCGAGGAGGATCAGCTGACCGCCGATCTCGACGTCCTCGCCAACGATGAGGATCCGGACGGCACGGTCGAAGAGCTGGAACTTGCCGTCGGCGCGGGAGCCACGCTGCTCGACGACGGCAAGGTGCGCGTCACGGTCGGCGAGACCCTCCAGCTCATCCGCTACACGATCACCGATCGTGACGACCTGCAGACATCGGCATTCATCTTTGTTCCCGCGTCGAAGGACCTGCGACCCGACCTGAACCCTGCTGTGGAGCCGATCGAGGTTGTCAGCGGCGAGACGAAGATCGTACCGCTCGCGGACTACGTCACCGTCGCTGGCGGCGGCAGAGTGATGATCACTGAGCACGCCAAAGTGAGCGCGATCCACTCCAACGGCGCCGATCTGGTGCAGGACGCGCACACTCTCGTCTACACGTCCGCCGAGCGGTACTTTGGCCAGGATGTTCTGATGTTCGAGGTCACAGACGGCACGAGCGTGGACGACCCGAACGGTCGCAAGGCAACACTGTCGATTCCCGTCACCGTGCTGCCGCCGGCGAATGAACCGCCGACATTCACCGGGGCCACCGTCACCGTGGCGCCGGGAGAAGAAGCAGTAACGGTCGATCTCGCCGCGCTCACGACTGACCCGGATGAAGACGACACCCACGACTACACACTTGTGCGCAACCCGGGCGACGGCGTATCGGCGAGCATCGAAGGCAGCATTCTGTCGGTCGAGGCGTCGACCGACGCCGATAAGGGCACCGCGCTGACCCTGCCGCTGCGCATCACAGACGGCGAGACCGACCCGATCGAGGGCTCCGTCTCGGTGACGGTGTCGGCGTCGACCAGGCCTATGCCTGCAGCTAACACGGACACGTTCACGCGGGCGGATCAGGGCGAGATGATCTCTGTTCCCGTGCTCGAGAACGACTTCAACCCCTTCCCGGAGACGCCGCTGAAGGTGGTGCGGATCGAGCGGGAATCGGGCGAGGGTGCAATCGCTATCAAGGACGACCGCGTCGAGGTCACCCCGGATGCCAACTTCGTCGGAACCATGGTTGTGAGTTATCGCATCCAGGATGCGACCAAAGATCCCGACCGCGAGGCCGATGGCCAGATCGTGCTGACGGTCCAGGGCGTTCCGGATGCCCCGGGGATCCCGGTCGTAACGAGCGTGCAGGATCGCACCGTGGTGCTGTCGTACTCCGCCCCGTCGAACAACGGCGCAGAGATCGATCACTACACGGTGAAATCGGTCACGGGCAGCCCGTACACGAAGGAGTGCACGTCCACGACGTGCACGCTTTCGGGGCTCACCAACAACGTCGAATACGCCTTCGAGGTCACCGCGACGAACCGGGTCGGAGAGTCGGAGCCGTCGCAGAGCTCCGAGATCGCGCGACCTGATGCGCGCCCGGACACTCCGAACCCGCCGACGCTGGTCTTCGGCGACCGCTCGCTGAAGGTGGCGTGGAAGACGCCGACGACACCGGGGTCGCCGGTGGACAGTTTCACGCTGGAGATTTCGCCCGCACCGCCGTCCGGAATCGTGCAGAAGGTCGTCACCGGCAACTCCGTCGTCTGGGAGGGGCTGGAGAACGGCGCTGACTATGAGGTGAAGGTGCGAGCGCACAACCAGGCGCCCGAGCCGTCGAGTTGGAGCGGCTGGTCGGCATCGGTGATCCCCGCCGGGCCTCCGATGAAACCAGCACAGCCGACCACGGCCGAGCTCACCTCGGTGGGCAACCAGGCGCAGATGCAGATCAACTGGGTCGCGCCCGCTAACAACGGTGATGGCATCGACGGATACCAGTTGGAAATCCGCCGCGGATCGACCGTTGTGAGAACCCACGATGTGGCCGCAGGGACGACCAGTTTCGCAGCCACCGTGGACACCTCCGAGTCCGGGTACACCTACCGGATCCGCGCACAGAACAAGGCCGGCTGGGGCGAGTGGAGCGACCCCTCGGTCGAACGCCGCGGCGTCATCGCCCCGGGCGCACCGACCGCTGTCACCGCGGCTCCCGGCGACAAGTTCATTGACGTCGCATTCACTCCCGGTCCTCGCAACGGCGCCCGCGCCGACGAGATCGTCTATGAGTACCGCCTGAACAGCGGCGCGTGGCAGCGCAACTGGGATGGCACGCGCATCGGCGGCCTGACCAACGGCACCACCTACGCGGTGCAGGTGCGTGGGGTTGCGACCGTGGGCGGAAGCACATACGCGGGAGCGGCATCCGGTTCCGCATCGGCGGTCCCGTACGGCACACCATTCGCGCCCACCGCCGACGCTGTCGGCCACGCGCAGAAGGTGACGCTGTCGTGGAATGCCAACGGCTCCGGGAACGGCCGGCCGATCCAGGTCGATATCAGCATTAACGGCGGCGCGTGGCAGCTCAATGTCGGTAAGACCGGAACCCGCGATGCGGGTAACGACTACGACCAGACCCACGACATTACGGTCCGCGTGACTGATTCGCTGGGCAATGTCGCACCGATCGCCTCGGCAGTGGCCAACACTGCCCCCAAGCCGCCGCCACCGCCGCCCCCGGCTGAGGTGCTCACAGCCGGCAAGGGCGACCCTGTCAACCGAGCCGAGTGCTCGACCTATTCGTGCGCCTACGTCACGCTCACCACCAAGAACTTCCGTAGCTCCGGCAACTATGCGCTGTATTGCGATGACGGTGGAAGGCCTCGTTTCGGCGGAATGACGAAGAATGTTCCGGCGAACGGAACCGTCCAGTTGAGCTGCTTCTACGGCAACCCCGGCAACACAATCCGCGTTTACATCCAGGAGCTTGACCGCTACTCAGAGCCCTTTACCTGGCGCTGATCACGCGAAGAATTCGAGAATGGAACACCCATGACAATGACCCCCGAACAGGCCTCCTGGTTCCAGGGCACCTTCCAACGCCTCGTCGAGAACATCGATAAGGCGGTGCAGGGCAAGAAAGAGATCGTCTCGCTGGTCGCCGCGGCCATGCTCGCCGAGGGCCACGTGCTGCTTGAGGACGCGCCGGGAACGGGTAAGACCAGCCTCGCGAAGGCGCTGGCGGCGACTGTGCAGGGCACGAGCAGTCGCATCCAGTTCACTCCCGATCTGCTGCCCTCCGATGTCACCGGTGTGACCATCTACGACCAGCAGTCGCACCGATTCGAGTTCCACAAGGGCCCGATCTTCGCATCCATCGTCCTGGCCGATGAGATTAACCGTGCCTCACCGAAAACGCAGTCGGCGCTGCTGGAGGTCATGGAGGAATCGCGGGTGACCGTCGACGGCACGACCCACGAGACCGGGCGGCCGTTCCTCGTCATCGCGACGCAGAACCCGATCGAGCAGGCAGGAACCTACAAGCTTCCCGAGGCGCAGCTCGACCGCTTCCTGATCAAGACGTCCATCGGATACCCCGACCTCGCGGTCACCGAGAGCATTCTGGCCGGGGCATCCGATCGCAACCCCTCGGCGAAGCTCACCGCCATCATCACCACGAACGCGGTCGCCGACATGGCAGACCTCGGATCCACCGTGCACGTCGAGCCGGCCGTGCTGCGCTACGTGGCCGAACTTGCCGAGGCCACACGTCAGGACGCCGCGATCCGCCTGGGCGTCTCCGTGCGCGGAGCGATCGCCATGATCCGTCTCGCGAAGGTCTGGGCTGCAGCGCAGGGCCGCCACTACGTGCTGCCCGACGACATCAAGCTGCTGGCGCGCCCGACGTGGCAGCACCGCCTGCTGCTGGACGCCGAAGCCGAATTCGCTGGCACCACGCCCGACACCGTCATCGCACGGGTGCTTGACAGTGTGTCGGCCCCGCAGGCACGAACGGCGGCCTGATGACCTCGGAGACGATTCAGGCTTCGCCTGCCCAGACAGATCACGACGCCGGTTGGCGTGACGTCGTGGTCGTCCTCGGCATGCGCGCGCTGGAGCGTCTCCGCAAGATCACTGCCGTGTTCCGTCCGCTGGCCTGGGTGCTGATCGCCGCGGCCATCGTCCTGTGGACCACGGGTCAGATGCTCGGCTGGTCGGAGCTCGTCATCGCCGCCCTCATCGTCGCGCTCACTGTCGCCAGCTGCGCGCTCTTCCTGATCGGGCGCACCGAATACGACATCGCGCTCGACCTCGCCCGCACTCGGGTCGTCGTCGGTGAGCGTGCCGTCGGCGCGCTCACCCTCGCCAACCACGGCGACCGCGCCATCCTCCCGTCGCGCGTCGTGCTGCCGGTGGGCGCCGGACGCGGTGAGTTCGGCATTCAGCGACTCGCCCCCGGCGAGGAATCAGAAGAGCTCTTTGCCATTCCCACGCAGAAGCGTGCCGTGGTTCAGGTCGGGCCGGTCAGCATCGTGCGTGGTGACCCGCTCGGACTGTTCGAGCGCGCGCACCCGCGCGACGAGCCGGTCGACCTCTTCGTGCATCCGCGCACGGTCCTTTTCGGCGGGCAGTCGCTCGGGTACCTGCGCGACCTCGAAGGTCTGCCGGCAGCCGACCTCTCCCGAGACGATGTGTCCTTCCACGCGCTCAACGAGTACCAGCCGGGTGATGACCTGCGCCATGTGCACTGGCGTTCCACCGCGCGCACCGGCGTCATGATGGTGCGCCAGTTCGAAGAGACCCGCCGCTCGCACTTCGTGATCGGGCTCTCCCGGTCGACCGGCGACTATATGAGTGATGACGATTTCGAGTTAGCGATCTCGGCGGCCGGGTCCATCGGACTGCGCGCGATCCGCGACTCGCAGCGGGTGGATGTGCGCGTGCAAGGGCGCGCTCTCTCCGCCGGGACGGGCAAGCAGCTGCTCGACTCGCTCTCCGCGCTCGAGTCCAGCAAACCGCGTGAGGGCGGCATCGCCGAACTCGGCGGCATCATCGCGGCGACGATGCCGCTGGCCAGTGTCGTCGTCCTGGTCTGCGGAACCAAGGTCTCCACAGATGAACTTCGTCTTGCCTGCGCACGCGTACCGTTCGGCGCGCGTGTGATCGCCGTGGTCGCAGATACCAGCGCCCCGTCGCCGTCGTTGCGCCGAATCGGGGAAGCGGATGTCGTCACCGTCGGTGACCTGGCACAGGTTCCCCTCGCCCTGCAGAAGGTGCTGGCATGATCGCGCCGGCCTCAGACATCACCCTCCGTCGTTGGGTCCTGGACCTCGGCGCGAGCGCGCTTCTCGTCGCCGTCGCCTTCGTCGGTTTCTGGCCGACCTTCGGTGGACCCAGCTATCTGGGCGCCGCGATCGGCGGCACACTGCTCGGTCTCGGAATCGCGGCCGTGGCCGCCTGGCGCCAGTGGAGCATCCTCGTCATCGCAGGACTGGTCGTCGGGGCGTATTTCGTGTTCGGAGGTGCGCTCGCGCTGCCGCATACGACGATGTTGGGGTTCGTGCCCACGCTCGAAACGCTGCAGAAATTGGCCGTGGGAACGGTGACCTCGTGGAAGCACATGCTGACCACGGTCGCCCCCGTCGGCGCCGCCGACGGCCACCTCATCGTCCCGTTCCTGTTGTGCCTGGTCGTCGCCGTGTGCACGGCATCCTTCGCGCTGCGCCTGACGAGCGTCGCGTGGGCGCTGCTCCCCGTGGCAGCCATGCTCGTGCTCACGATCGCGCTGGGCACACCTGAGCCGGCGTTCCCCGTCGCGCAGGGCCTGCTGCTGGCGGTGCTGGCAATTGCCTGGCTTGCCGTCCGGCAGCTGTGGGCGCCGCACAATGACGCCGTTTCGGTCGGCCAGGTCGACCCGGCGCGTGCCGGTCAGATGCGCCGACGACGCCTCATCGCCGGAGCCGCGGTGCTCGCCGTCGCGAGCGGCGCTGGTGTCGCCGTGAACGCGGTCGCCGCTCCCACCGAGGTCCGCCACGTCTTCCGCGACGTGATCATCCCGCCGTTCAACGTGCGCGACTATCCCAGCCCGCTGCAGAGTTTTCGCAAGCACGTGCGCGATGACGCCAACAAGACGCTGTTCACTGTGCAGGGCCTGCCCAAAGACGCTCGCATCCGCATCGCGACCATGGACCAGTACGACGGCATGGTCTACAACGTCACCGATGGTGGTCCGCACTCCTCGAGCGCATTCACGCAGCTGCGTTCAAATATGTCGCCCGATGCCGAGGGCATTCCGGTGACGCTGCAGATCGAGATCGACAATTACAGCGACGTGTGGGTTCCCGATGCCGGATCCGTCACTGAGATCGACTTCACCGGTGAGCGCGCCGATGCTCTTCGCCGCAGCACCTATTACAACCAGTCGACGGGAACAGCTGTGACGACGTCCCCGCTGACCGCGGGCGACACCTACACCGTGCACACGATCATGCCCGCTGAGCGATCTGACGCGCAGCTCGCCGATGACAAGTTCGGGAAGGTCGCACTGCCGACACAGAGCACCGTTCCGGAGGAGCTCACAAACCTCGCCGGCGAAGCCGTCGCCGCAGCGGAAACGCCGATCGAGAAGGTCCGGGCGCTGGAGACGTTCCTCTCCGAGGAGGGCTTCTTCAGCCACGGGCTCGAGGGCGATGTGCTCTCCCGATCCGGACACACCGCGGAGCGTATCTCGAGCCTGGTCGGCGGCGATCAGATGATCGGCGATGACGAGCAGTATGCGGTGACGATGGCGCTGCTCGCCCGCGAGCTCGGAATCCCGGCCCGGGTGGTCCTCGGCTTCTACCCCGAGAAGGAAGATTCCGGAACCGGAGCGTTCTCGGCCAGCGGCAATGACGTGCATGCCTGGGTGGAGATCAACTTCGCGGCCGCCGGTTGGCTCGCCTTCGATCCCACACCGCCCGAGGACCAGATTCCGAACGCGCAGAACACCAAGCCGCGCGCGGACCCGAAACCTCAGGTGCTGCAGCCGCCGCCTCCGCCGCAGGAGCCGGTCGATCTGCCGCCGACGCTGCCGGATGATCGCGAATCCGAAGAAGAGAAGACGGACGTCGCCGGAATCATCGGTCTGATCCTCGCTATTGGCGGGATCTCGCTCGGAGTCATCGCGCTGCTTGCTTCGCCCTTCATCATCATCGGTGCGTGGAAGGCTTCGAGGCGGCGCAGCCGACGAACCGCCGAGCGCAGTGCGGATCGCATTTCCGGCGGCTGGGACGAGCTCACCGATCGCGCGGTCGACTACGGGGCGCGGCTCAACTCCGGAGCGACACGAGGCGAGGAGGCGGCTCTCGTGGCTGGCGCACTCGCGGTGCCGACCGTGACGGCCCTGGCTGAGCGGGCGGATGCTGAGGTCTTCGGCCCACGCGAACCGAGCGCTGAGGACGTTGAATCCTTCTGGAAGGAAGTCGACGAGATTGTCGTCGGTGTGGGCCGCGAGGCCGGTTTCTGGAAGCGGATGAAGGCGCGATTGAGCCTGCGCTCACTGCTGGGTGGTTCGTCGCTTTCGCGTGGCGTCCAGGGCCTGAAGGATGCGGCATCCGAGCGCAGACGGCGTGAACCTGGCACCATCAAGAACAATGAACCTGTAGCACCCGAGAGTGAGAAACCATGACACAACTGACGTTTGGCACCGTCGCTCCAACGTCGCGACGTGCCGTGGCATACATCATCGATGCAGTGATCGCCGGCGGCATCGGCATCGTTCTCAGCATCATCCTCTCCATTGCCATGTTCACGGCAGGCAGCCCCGAGGCGATCCTCGGCGTGCTCGCGATCGGCGGGCCGCTGATCAGCCTGGTGCTGCTGGGATGGTTCATTGTCTACACGTTCATGCAGAGCGGCACAGGCTCTATCGGGATGCGTGCGCAGGGTTTGCGCCTGGTCCAGGAAACCGACGGCTCACGGCTCGGCTTCGGCCGGACGCTGCTGCGCAACATCATCTTCGGCCTCGCCGCAGCGATCATCGTCGGCTACTTCACGCCGCTGTTCGACAGTTCGGGCCGGTTCCAGGGCTGGCATGACAAGGTCGCCAAGTCGCTGATGATGGATGCCCGCACCGTGACCGCTGCGACCCCCGCCCCGCCGACGGAGGCGATGCCGATCCCGCCGCGTCCGCCCCTGCCGAATGCCGCGCCCGCAGCGCCCGCTGCGCCTGTCGCTCCTTTTATGCCCGGCCTGCGGGGTACGCCCGGACTCGCCAGTCCCATCCCGGCACCGGTGGTTGCGCCGCAGCCGGCGGCACCTGCACCGGCACCGGTAGTTGCGCCGCAGCCAGCAACGCCAGCAACGCCAGCAACGCCAGCAGCGCCAGCACCGCTCGTACAGCCGGCGTCACCCGCCACCGGTGAGGAAACACTGATCGCGTTCGTCCCCGGCATCACGCAGGACGGCCCACCGGCGGCGGCCCCGCCAGCACCCGCGCAACCGGTCCCGCCGGCACCCGCGCACCCAGCGCCCGCCGACGACCTCGGCGACATCGAGGACACGCGCATCAGCATCCCGGGTCACCGTCTCGTGTTCACCTGGGATGACGGAACCCGCGTGACCGTCTCACGCCGCACACTGTTCGGACGCAACCCCTCGCCGGAGGACGGCGCTGTGGTCGTGCCGGTGCGCGACGAGACCCTCTCGCTGTCGAAGACCCATTTCGAGGCGGCGGCCGAACCCTCCGGCGGATGGATAATGGATCGGCACTCCACGAACGGCACCGTCGTCGTGCGCGACGGCCACCGGATCACGTGCACGCCGGGCGAGCAGACCCCGATCCGGCTGGGCGATGCGATCGAGATCGGTGATCGCATCGTCACCGTCGGCGGCTACGCATGAGCGCCCCGATGATCGTCACAGCCGGAGCCTGGACCCACGCCGGACTGCGTCGCTCGCTGAACGAGGATGCGCTCCTGGCCAGCGCACCGATCTTCGTCGTGGCCGATGGCATGGGCGGACACGAAGCGGGGGAGCGGGCCAGTGCTGCGGTCGTCGCTGAGTTCTCGCGATACATCGGGCGTTCGAGCCTTGTCCTCGACGATGTGCTCGAAGCCCTCAGCCGGTCACGAGACGCCGTAGAGGCGCTGTCGGACTCAGCGATGGGACGAGCCGGCACCACGCTCAGCGGAGTGGTTCTCGCCGATGTTGACGGAATGGGGTACTGGCTGACTCTCAACATCGGAGACTCCCGAACCTACCGTCTGGCAGACGGTGAGCTGGAGCAGATCAGCGTTGATCACTCCGTCGTTCAGGAGCTCATCGAGTCGGGAGAGCTCGACTCCGAGCAGGCGGCCAGCGATACTCGCCGAAACATCATCACCCGGGCTATCGGCGCCGGAAGCGCGGGAGAGGCAGACTTCTGGTTGTTCCCGGCTGAGGCGGGGGATCGGATGCTGGTCTGCTCTGACGGTCTGTCCTCAGAGGTGCCGGATGCCCGAATTCGTGAGATCCTCACCGTGGAATCCGACCCGCAGACTGCTGCCGCGGCACTTGTCGCCGAGGCGGTCAGCGCTGGCGGCCGCGACAACATCACCGTCGTGGTCGTGGACGCCGTCTCCGTCGCATCCCGCCCTGGCGTTCAGATGCGCGACGACAATATCGATGAGAACACTCGGCCTCGCGAGGCCTTCGCAGGAGGGATCGACTGATGCAGACGAACTACCAAGCAGGCCAGTGGTACGTGCTGGTTGCGCCGGGCGCTCTCATCGCGCTGTCTCCGGATGCCTCGACGGAACTTGTCACGCGCATCTGGGAACGGCAGCAGGACTCGATCGATCTCGCCGCGGTGATCGACACGCTCACCGATGATGCGGCAGGGTCGTTCGCCGCGGTGCAACCGTTCGCCGCCGTCGTGCTGGAAGGTCCGGATGCCAGAATCGCGGTACGCGGCGACGTGACCGTGGAGGTCACCGGACCACAAGGTGCCGAGAGCTTCACGGGAGCGAACGTCACCACCTGGAGCGAACGCTTTGTCGAGAACGCGGCCCGGATCTCCGTGAGCGTCAACGGCAGCGAATCCGGCGTCGACCTTCCGATTATCGGCGGCATCGTGCGCGCGGCGCGTGCCAGCGCCGAGATCGAGCCGGTTGATGTTGAGATTCCGGATGCTGCGCCCGCCGTCGCTTCGATTGAGGAAGCAGTCGTCGCGGAGCCTATCTCGGAGGAGCCGGTCGAGGAGCCCGCTGCTGAGCCGGCCGAGGGACCCCTCGAGGAGCCCGTCGTCGAGGAAGAGCCTGCCGTCGAGGAGGCGCCTGCCCCGGCGGAGCCGGCACCCGAGACAGCGCCGCAGCCCATCGATGACGCCGTTGACGGCGCGACCCTGGTGCCGACCGAGCCTACCGAGCAGGCCCACACGTCAGACATCGATGAGTTCGAGCAGCTGTTCGGGCAGACGGTCGCCTCGCGGCCAGCGTCCGCCCCGCCGGCACCTCCAGCTCCGCCCGCACCCCCGGCCCCTGGCGCCGGTGATCACGACGGTGCGACGATCTCGTCGGCTCAGGCTCGCGCGCTCCGCCAGACCGAACCGGCCGTCGACCCGGATGCCCCCACTGCGGTGCTTCCCGTGGTGCCGAGCGCGCAGGGACGTGTGCGGGTGTCTACGGGCCAGCAGGTCACACTCGATCGCACGGTGATCATCGGTCGTAAGCCCCGGTCCACGCGTGCATCCGGTGCTGATCTGCCGCATTTGGTCGCCGTGGAGAGCCCGCAGCAGGACATCTCGCGCAGCCACCTCGAGATCCGCCCCGAGGGCGACACCGTCGTGGTCGTCGACCTGCACACCACGAACGGATCGACACTGCTGCGTCCGGGCGTCGATCCGCTGCGCCTGCACCCGGGTGAGCAAACCCTTGTGCTCTCCGGCGATGTGGTCGATCTCGGCGATGGCGTGACGGTCACGTTCGAGGACCTTCCGTGAGCAGACCCCCCTCGCCGCCGCCGGAGCTTCCCGGCTTCACCTATGTGGAACCGCTCGGCACGGGAGGCTTCGCGGACGTCTTCCTCTACGAGCAGCAGATGCCCAAGCGCCGCGTCGCGGTGAAGGTCCTGCTGGCCGATCGGCTCTCCAGCGGTGCCGCGCAGGAATTCGCCGATGAGGCGAACGTGATGGCGATGCTGTCGACGCATCCGGCAATCGTGACGATCTATCAGGCCGGGGTTGCCGGCGACGGCCGCCCCTATCTCGTGATGGAGTACTGCCCGCGCCCGAATCTGCAGGTCCGTGCCCGCAAGGAACCGTTCTCGGTGGCCGAGGCACTGCGCGTCGGCATCCAGGTCGCCGGTGCCGTTGAGACTGCGCACCGCGCGGGAGTGCTGCACCGCGACATCAAACCGGCGAACATCCTCGTCACCGCATACAACCGTCCGGCGCTGACGGACTTCGGTATCGCCTCGACCACCGGCGCAGTATCGGAGTCGACCGGGATGTCGATTCCGTGGTCACCCCCGGAGTTCTTTGCAGACCCGCCGGTGAGTGGCCCGCGCTCGGACGTGTTCGCGCTGGGTGCGACGCTGTACACCCTGCTCGCCGGGCGCTCGCCGTTCGAGCGGCCAGGAGAGCGCAACTCCGGTGCCGATCTGATCGAGCGCATCGAACGGGCACCGCTGCCGTCGCTGGCGCGACCGGACTCGCCGGCGAGCCTGCAGCAGGCGATCGAGCGAGCCATGTCGAAGAACTCCGATGCGCGCTACCCCAGCGCCGTCGCATTCGCGCGAGCACTGCAGAAGGTGCAGATCGAACTGAGCCATTCGGTGACTCCGATCGACATCATCGATGATCACCCGGTCGCCGAAGATCTCGAAGACGAGGCCGATGGCCTGACTCGCGTGCGTGACATCGTCAACATCGAGCCGGATGCTGGCGCGACGCGGCCCTCGGCCACAACGCGCCCGCTCACCACCCCCGAGCCGGCCCGCACTGTCGTCCCCTCTCCCCGGTTCGACCCGGCACCGCAGACCACCGATTACGCTCCGATCGAGGAGACGGTGTTGCGCCCGACGGCTCCCGCTGCCGCCCCGGCGGCTGCGCCCGTCGATGACGACCCGACGATCATGCGCCCACCGCGCACGCTCTCGCCCGATGCCGACGCACCGGTCGACCCGGCTACCGAACCCGCCACAGCGCCACCTGCTCGGCGGCGACTGGGCGCGGGGGCGTGGGTCGCGCTCGCCGCAACTGCTGTCGTGCTTGTGGGCGCGACGGTCGTCGGCATCACGATGCTCTCCGGCAGCGGGAAGCCCGAGCCGATCGCCACCCAGGATGAGGTCGTCCCGCAAGACCCGATCTCGGCGGCCGTCCCCGACGTGGACGATCTCTCCGGTACCCGAGACGGCACGGCGATCACATTCTCCTGGACCAACCCGGCCGCCGAAGACGGCGACTCGTACCTCTGGAGCACGGTCGATCTGGCCGGTGCCAGCAAACCCGCGGCCACGGATGAGACGTCGGTGACGTTCGAGGGATCGGCAACCGGACAGGTGTGCATCGACGTACTGCTTCGTCGCAGCGACGGGCGCGCATCGGAACCGGTGCGGGGGTGCGTTGAATGACGATGCCCGGTGAACGCGAGGCGGCAGCTCCCACCTCGATCTGGGAGATCGACGACAAGCCCGAGCAGATTGAGGGGCTCGACGCCGAAGGACGTCCTGACCCCGCCTATGCTGCCTCGCTCGGCCTGCTGCGCGCCCCGTTCGGACGCCGTGCCCTGGCCTTCGTATGCGATGTGGGCTTCTGGACCATCGCACAGCTGCCGCTGTGGCTCGGCGCCGTGCCCCTGCTTCTGAAGCTGGCCACCGGATCAATCTCGCCCTACGGGTTCATCAACCATCCGAGTTTCGTGCTCGCTATCGTGATGACAGCAGCGACGGTAGGAATCACCCTGGCGCTCAGCATCGTCCAGTTGGCTCTGCACGGACGCAGAGGGCTCACGATCGGCAAGTCCATCGTCGGCATCCGAAGCATCAACGTGAAAACTCTCGAGCGTCCGGGCATCGGCGCCGTACTGCTGCGCTACCTGATCGTCGGAGCATCCGGCATCGTGCCTCTGCTGGGACCCGTCCTGTTCTTGGGCTCGCCCACGTTCGACCCGGACGGCCGTGGTCGCGGACTGCACGACAGGGCAACGGGAGTCTGGCTCGTGGATGTCAGGCGCGGCCTCAACCCCTACGACGACAAACGGATGCGCGTTGCGCGCAAGGTCGTCACAGCCGAACCCGCCCCGGAGCGCTCCGCGCTTCCCTCCCTCGCTACCCCGCGGGACCCGGCTGCGCAGCCGGAGTACCGACCAGGCACCCGGACCAGCGCCGGAGTGATCGGGATGGCGCGCACGCACACGACCCCCGAACCAGGACCACAGGCACAGCCCCAGCCGGCCCCGACTCCTGCTCCGGCCCCGCAGCCCCAGCCGGCCCGGCAGCCGACGCCCGCTCCGGCCCCCGCTTCCGCAGTGCCGAACCCTTCGCGCTTCGCGCTTCGTCTCGATACCGGCGAGAGAATCTCGGTTTCGGCCGCGATTCTGCTCGGGCGCAATCCGGATGCCGCGGAGCATCCCGGAGCGCACCCGATCCCGCTGCCCGATGACAGCAAGTCGATCTCGAAGACTCACCTGCTGGTGCGCCCCGTCGACATCGGGCTGGAGATCATCGACTGCTACTCCACGAACGGCTCCGGGTTGATCCGCGACGGTGTGGAATACGCACTCACGCCGGGAACTCCCGTGGTGACGGTGCCCGGCGACACAATCCGATTCGGCGATCGCATCGCCGTAGTTCTGAACGGAACCGAGGAACAGTCATGAGGCTGAAGCTGACACTGCACCGGCAGGGCGCTGACGCGGTCGACATCGTGATCACGACAGATTCGACGGCCACGACCGGAGATGTCGCCCGTCATATCGCCGCAGCTGATCCCACACGTTCGACTCCGGTCGCTGATGGTGATGTGCTCACCCTCGCGGTCGCACCTCCGACCGGGGAGCGGTTCGTCGCGCTGCAGCCGGACGTTCCGATCGGCGAAGCTCCGATCGGCTCGGGGTTCGTGGCATCCATCCTCAACTACGGACCCGACCATGTCTCGACCGGACAGCGCGAGATCGTCGGCGTGCTGCGCGCCACGGCCGGCCCGCTCGCCGGCCAGGAGTTCCCGATCGGATCTGGCCAGGTGATCGTCGGACGCGACGCATCGGCGGATGTCGTGCTCGCGGACCCGATGGTCTCGAAGCGCCATGCCCGACTCGAGGTCGGCCAGCACATCGAGGTCATCGACCTCAACTCAGCCAACGGTGTGCTCGTCGACGGCGTCGCCGTGCCGCGCGTTCGGTTGGAAGACGGGGAGCCGTTCGTCATCGGTGCAACGACACTGGTGCTGCATCTCGCTCGATCCTTCGACGGAACCGCCGACGAAGAACCGATCATCGAACGCGGCAGCGGGCTGATGTTCAACCGCAGCCCGCGCGTCGAGGTGCGCTACCCGGGAACGCTCTTCAAAGCGCCTCGGCTGCCCACCGAGAAACTCGGCAAGCTCTTCCCCTGGCCCATCCTGATCACGCCGATCCTCATGGGCCTCGCGCTCTACATCCTGAACGAGAACCCGCGTTCTCTGCTCATGATCGGTATGACGCCACTGATGGCGCTGGGCAATATCATCAACCAGTCGCGGCAGTCCAAGCGGGCTTCCAACCACGAATTCCTGCTGTTCGAGCGGCAATACGAGCAGCTTGAAGAGGACTTCTTCCGCGGTAAACCGGAGGAGGAGCAGGCACGCAACGCCGAAGTCCCGCCGGTCGCGGAAGTCTTCGACCACGCGATGCGCCTGGGACCGATGCTGTGGACCAGACGTCCCGAGCACTGGAACTTCCTCGGTCTGCGCCTGGGCAGCTGCCGTCTGCCAGCCCGCAACTCGATCGCTGAAAACGAGACTCCCGAGGGCCTGCCCGAGTTCATCGAGAGGATCGAACGCCTGCAGGAGCGCTATTCGTTCGTCGACGATGTGCCGGTGTTCGAGCTGCTCGCCGATGCTGGCTCCGTCGGTATCGCCGGCCCGCAGGGCCTTGCCGCCGACGCGATGCGGGGAATCGCTGTGCAGCTGTTTGGGCTGCATGCGCCGAACGATCTGGTCGCCGTCGCCTTCGCCGATTCCACATGGACCGCTGAGCTGGACTGGCTCAAATGGATGCCGCACACCTCGAGCGAACGCAGCCCGTTCCGTGGCGTGGCGCTCGCGGACTCGGCACCCACTGGCACTGCACTGCTGAGCACGCTCGAAGAGTATGTGCAGCGGGCGAGCGCTGGAGGCGGAGACAGCGGAGAGCCGCGCGGACCCTTCAAGGATGATTGGAACCCGCTGCTGTACGGCACGGATGTCGCGCGTGCGGCAACCGACCACAAGAAGACCCCACCGGTATCGGTCATCGTCTTCGTCAGCAATGACGCGCCCGTCGATCGCGGCCGGCTCACCGATATCCTCGATCGCGGTGCCGACTACGGTGTGCACGCGGTTTTCGTCTCGCCGACGGTCGAATCGCTCCCGGCCGTCTGCCGCAGCTACATTGACGTCACCACCGGCCTCGAAGACGCGCAGGTGGGTCTGGTGCGTACCGGCGACCACTTCGAGCACGTGCAGGTTGAAGGTGTCTCCAACGCCTACATGAATATGCTGGCGCGTCGCATGGCTCCGGTGGTGGATGCCAGCACCGTGGTGCATGACGCCTCTGACATTCCGAGCTCCGTGATGTTCCTGCAGCTCGTCGACCCCGCGATCGCCGAAGACCCCCAGGTCGTGATCGAACGGTGGCGTCAGAACAACACGATCGTCGATCGATCGCCGGCGTCGCGACCGAGGCTGAAGAAGACGGGCACGCTCCGCGCCATCATCGGGCAGGGCCCCAGCGACGCGATGGCGCTGGATCTGCGCACCCACGGGCCGCACGCCCTGGTCGGTGGCACCACCGGCGCGGGAAAGAGCGAGTTCCTGCAGGCCTGGGTACTCGGCATGGCCGCGGCCCACAGCCCCGACCGGGTGACGTTCCTGTTCGTCGACTACAAGGGCGGCTCGGCGTTCGCCGATTGCGTGGACCTGCCGCACTGCGTGGGACTCGTCACTGACCTCAGCCCACACCTCGTGCGCCGTGCGCTGACGAGCCTCCGCGCTGAGCTGCAGCATCGAGAGCATCTCCTGAACCGCAAAAAGGCCAAGGATCTGCTCGAACTCGAAAAGCGTCAAGACCCGGAGTGCCCGCCGGCACTCGTGCTGGTGATCGACGAATTCGCCGCGCTCGCCTCGGAGATGCCGGACTTCGTCGATGGCGTCGTGGACATCGCGCAGCGCGGTCGCTCCCTCGGCATCCACCTCATCATGGCGACCCAGCGCCCTGCCGGCGTTATCAAAGACAACCTGCGGGCGAACACGAACCTGCGCATCGCACTGCGCATGGCCGATGAGGCCGACTCCCGAGATGTCGTCGACGATCCCGTGGCGGCAACATTCTCGGCATCGATTCCCGGCCGTGCGATCGCGAAGACCGGCCCTGGCCGACTGGTTCCGTTCCAATCCGCGTACGCGGGAGGGTGGACCGGTGAGGACGAGACCGCGGCGGCCGACGTGCGCGTTGCGGAGCTGCGATTCGGATCCAGCGCGGAGTGGGAAGCCGAACGCTCCGCGGACGCGGAGACGCACGAGGAGGACCTGGGCCCGAACGACCAGAAGCGGATCGTGTCGACGCTCGTCAGCGCGAGCGAGGTCGCAGGGCTCATCCGGCCGCGTCGTCCCTGGCTCGATGATCTCGCGACGGTGGTCGACCTGCACGATCTTCCCAACGACGGCGATACGCGCATCCCGATCGCTCAGATGGACGTGCCGGAGAAGCAGCTGCAGGAGGCAGCGGTGTTCGTACCCGACCGAGACGGATCGATGGTGGTGTACGGAACGTCCGGCTCGGGAAAATCCACGCTGTTGAAGACGATCGCCACTGCGGCGGGTATGCATCCGGATCGCGGGCGCGTCCAGGTGTACTGCCTCGACTTCGCCGCGGGGGCGCTGGGGGCGCTGGCCGCGCTTCCGCACGTCGGCTCGGTCGTCGACGGCACCGATGTCGAGCGGATTCAGCGACTGCTGCGCACGCTTGATCGGGAGTTGGATCGCCGCTCAGCTGCGTTCTCATCGGCCAGCGCGGCATCCGTTCAGGAATATCGCGAGATCGCCGACCCGAACATGCCGCGCATTCTGCTGCTCATCGATAACTATCCCGAGTTCAAGAAGGACTGGGAGTACGCCCCGGGGCGCGGCCCGTTCTACCGTACGTTCATGCGGATCCTCGGCGAGGGACGCACGCTCGGTGTGCACATCGTGCTGACGGCCGACCGCGGAACCGCGGTGCCCAGCGCCGTCGCGTCGAACATCTCGCGCCGGGTGGTGCTGCGTCTGGGTGACCCCAGCCAGTACATGCTGTTGAACGCTCCGCGAGACATCCTCGATGAGCAATCTGCGCCTGGACGCGCGATCATCGACGGTCACGAGGCGCAGATCGCCGTTCTCGGCGGCACGACCAACGTGGTCGAGCAGACGAAGGCGCTGGCTGCTCTGTCCGAGAGTCTGCGCGAGCGGGGCGTGCGCGACCTTCCCGAGGTCGGGGCGCTGCCGACAATGGTTCCGGTCGCCGATATGCCGGCGATGGTGGATGGGATGCCGGTGTTCGGCGTCGCAGACGACACGCTCGCGCCGCGCGGATTCGAACCAGTCGGTTCCTTCGTTGTCGCAGGTCCGCCGTCATCCGGCCGGACGAACGCGCTGAAGGCACTGGTGGTGGCGATGGAGCGGTTCGATCCGAACGTGCGGATGTACCACTTCGGCAGTCGACGCTCGCAGCTGAAGGACTTCCGACCGTGGGTGCGTAGCGCCATTCGTCCCGAGGACGAGAAGGACCTGGCAACAGAGCTGACAGAGCTCATCACCGCGGACTCGGACGAGGGGCGCATCATGGTCGTCATCGAGGACATGCCGCACGTCGCGGATGGACCGGCAGACCGGCCGATGCGCACGATGCTTCAGGCGATAAACAACAGCGATCATCTGCTGATCGGTGACGCCGAGATCAGCCGCGCCAGCGGTGGCATCGGCGTGCTCGGCGAATGGAAGGCGGGACGGCAGGGCATCGTCCTCAAACCAGACACCTACGATGGCGAGTCGATCTTCAAGACGCCGTTCGGGAGAGTCAAGCGCTCGGAGTTCCCGGCCGGTCGAGGCATCTTCGTGCAGGCGGGACGGATGACCACCATGCAGATGCCATTCGTCGCGGATGCCGCGATGGGGACAAGTTCCATGGGTACCGCTCCCCGTTTGCGAGATCGTAATCGTTAACTAGTCTCGATTACGAGGCCGCAGGGGCCCGAAGACCACGAACGCGGAAGGCAGTTCTCATGGCACATGATTTCGGTGCAACATACAGCGAGATGGAAGGCGCAGCCCAGCGCCTGCGCGACGGACGCACCACCATCTCCGACACGCTGAAGGAACTCCAGGGCATCATCGACGACCTCGTCCAGGACGGGTTCAAGACTGAGAATGCCTCTGAGGCCTACTCGACGTCGTACGAAGAGCTCACCACCTCGCTCGACGACGCATCCGAGGCAGTGAACGACATGGCCACCGCCCTCGACAAGATGGCAGACGTCATCCGCGACACTGACGGATCGCTGGCTGGCGGCGCTTCCTAAGGCTTCGCAGTTGCCAGAGGCCGTGAGGCCAGTCCGGGGGGACTGGCCTCACGGCCTCTGCTTTATCCTTCATCTGACTTGCACAAACGACGGCGAATAGAATCGGGAACATGAGCGGAGCACAGAGCTACTGGTACAACCTGTCCACTCAGTCGGTGGTGCGCGCTGACGAACGACCCTCCGAAGACACATTGGGGCCGTTCGCCACAGCCGATGAAGCGCAGGATTCGCCTGCGGTGCTCCTGGAATACGCTCGTGCCTGGCTGGAAAGTGACGAGAGCGAGCCATATCGCGCCCTGGCTGAGGAAAACCCAGACGACCTCGATTACGCGTGATCGACGCGGAATGAGAGGCAGGCACGGCGCGGCGGCGCTTCTCGCCGTTTCGCTCGCGATCGGGCTGACTGCGTGCACACCGGCGCTGCCGGAATCAGTCATCCCGGGCACTGAGGTCACCGTCGGGTGGAGCGGCGAATTTACCTCGTTCAATGCGCAGGCTTCGCCGACGTTAGGCAATCGTGACATCGCCCAGGCGATTCGCGGCGATTTCGGTGACGTCATCGACGGCGAGTTCGTCGCCGACGAGGGCTTCGGCACGCTCGCGATCGTCAGCGAGGACCCGTTCACCGTGCGCTACGACCTGACCGAGCCGGTGTGGTCCGACAGTATCCCGCTCGACGCCGCCGATCTCCTGCTCGGGTGGGCCGGGGCATCCGGATATTTTGAGCCGCCGAGCACAGACGCGGGCGGCGCGGAACAGGCAGTCCCTCTCACCGTGCCCCGTATCGATGAGTTCGCCCGTTCCATTGATGTGACCTTCTCGCAACCGGTGATGCAGTGGCAACAGGCCGTCTCCGTGCCTGTTCCCGCACATGTGGTCGGCCAGCGCGCCTTCGGTCTCAGCGACGCGATGGAGGCGAAGCAGGCTGTCATCGAAGCGATCCAGACAGGCGATGCGGACTCTCTGGCGGCTATCGCGGCAGTCTGGATTGAAGACTTCACCGTCGCCGGCGACGGTTCGACCCCCGAGGATGTGCTCCTGTCCAGCGGGCCGTATCTCGTGGATGAGATCGAAGCATCGGATGCCGGGCAGAGCGTGACGCTTGTACCGAACCCTTCGTACCGGGGGATCTCCACCTCACAGGTCGCGCGCATCGGTCTGGTTCCGGCCGGTGATGCACCTCTTGCGGCGATCGGAGACACGCTCGACATCGCTCAGGTCGCACCCAGCGCAGCCAACCGCGAGACGGTGCGCGAACTGGAGCGCACCGATCGAGTCGTCGACATCTCGCACGACGGCACCGTCTGGGCGATGTTCGTGAACCCGGCAGGGCTGTTCAGCCAGCACGCGACACGCACCGCGTTCTTGCACGCCGTTCCGATACGGGGGGTGAGCGACGGTGGCGCGGGGCCGTGGACCTCTGCGTACACGGGGACGACCTCGATGGTAGCGGCGACGGGATCGCCCACCTACGACATCGTGAACGAGGACTCAGGCTTTTCCGAGACGCTGGGAACGCCGGGAGAAGACCCCACGCTGGAACGCGAATCAGCCGGGTTCGCCGCCGGCACCGCCGTCTGCGTGCTCTACGACCGAGGGAGCGAATTCGCAGCAGGCGCGTTCGCCGCGCTGCGAGAGGCAGCCAGCGAGTTCGGCTGGAACATCGCCGACTGTGGCAGCGACGATATCGACGGCGCGTTGGAGCAGGGCAACTGGAACGCCGCGATCGTTCGGGTGCCCGTGCCTGACTCGCCGGAGCAGATCGCCGCGCAGTGGGGCACTCAGGGCGGAGCATCCATCACGGGGAACGCTTCACCAGAGCGGGATGCCCTGATCGCTCAGCTCGCCCAGACCACCGACGTCTATGAGGCACGTGACGTGACTGCGCAGATCGAGGCGAGCATCGTGCAGTCGGCTGTTGCGTTGCCGATCGCCATGAATCCGCGCCTGACGATCGTTGACCGCGATGTGACGGGCGTCACGCCGAGAAGCGGAACGGATGCATCACTGACCCACGCCCTGACGCAATGGACAGCGGCTCCGTGACTGCGCGATGGGGTGCGCTCCCCATCGCGACGGACCGATCCGGACGCATAGAGTCTTGTCTGGAGGTTGTGCCGTGGGGATGATGTTGCCGAATGAGCTCATCTGGGTGATGGAGAAGCTCGGATTTGAGTGGCCGGATATTGACGAGGACGAACTGCGCCGCGGCGCGGAGATCGTCCGAGTGTTCCGCGACGATCTCGAAGCGAAGATCGTGACGATGGACCGGAAAGTCAACGGCGACCTCGCGCTCGCGATGCGTGGCCAGGCGGGACCGGCGTACGTCTCGGCGTGGAACGTGAACCGCTCGCAGAACCTGCAGAAGCTTCTGGACGTTCTCGGTCCAGTGCCGGTGGCGACCGGGATCGCTTCCGATGCGGTGTTCGCGCTGAAGATGAAGGTGATCGTCGACGTCACAACGACGATGATTTCCCTGGTGGCCATGCTGACCAATCCTGTTACGGCTCTGGGTGCGGGCCCGATGCTGTTGTTCAAGAAGAAGCTGCTGAACGCCGCCGTGGATATCGCGGTCGAGCAGCTGTTGAATCAGCTTCTGCCGATGGCGATCGAACCGTTGATGCAGGAATTGCCCGCCATCGTGATGGCAGCACTGGATGCGCCGATCGTCGAGGCTGTCGCGGGAGACCCCGATGAGTTCTACGCCGACCTGCAGGCGCTGGAGTCCGCGGAAGGCGAGATGGAACAGCACGCGGCAGACGTGGAGACGCTGACCGAACTCTTGATCGCGGATCTCTCGAGCCTGAACATCACGGGGGACTGACAGATGAAAGCAAAAGCAGCTATCAGGGCACTGACGGATGCGGTCGACGGTGTTCCGATCCACGTGCGGCAACTCGCCGAGATGTTCCGCAAACACGGACAGAAGCAGAATCGCAATAACAGCGACGTCCAGAACCTGGACTCTGCGGATATGACGCATCCGCTTCAGACCGGCTGGAAGAACGACGGCACGTGGGAGCCCGACGAGATCGTCGCTTGGAACAAAGGTGAACGACCCGAGCCGGAGGATTACCTCGACGCGGACTACATAAAGCAGCATCTCGGTCAGTTCGAGAATGGTGGAACGCACATCTACAGGACGGGTTCCCTCGAGGGCTACGGGCCGGGGAACAACATGGCGGCCGATGGCAGCAACACGACCTACGTGTTCCCGACGGATCAGCTGCGCGACCTCATGCAACAGGCTAAAACCCCGACCGAACTCGCCCAAGCACTGGGGCTGCCGGAGAACTTCTTTGCCGGTGGCGACATCGAACTGCGCGACTTCGCCCCGCACGAACTCGATGGCCTGCGAATGCCGTCCGGCAATGAGGGCGGTACGGATCCCGACAAGTGGATTCCGGGCGGCTACCTGCCGAGCGGCATCCCCGAGGCCGTCATCGATATTCCAGACTTCGCGAAGGGCACGAATAACGGGATCTACAACCCGGGTGAATGGCCCGGAAGCCCGCGACCGTTTAGCCTTTAGCGATGAGTAAGCAGATGGGCCCTGACATGGACCTCGGGCGTGACGCGGTATCGTCCTTCGGTTCGGCATCGCTGATAGCTGGCGCGCTCTTGCCGTACGAGGGGCGCACGCTGCTGACACGCTCGGATGGGCTCCCGCCGGCCGTGCTCGAAGCGGAGCACGACGGTTGGGCGTCTCAGAACAATCCGATTCTTGTGCGCGGGCGAGCCAAGCTGCTGCCGCTTGCGTGGCGCGGTGATCCGCGTGGCGGGCACGGTTCTGGCGTCGCGTCGGAGGAGATCGCCGCGTTCGCGTCTCAGATGCAGGCGGCAGGTCTGTATTGGGCGGGGAACTGGAGAGTTCTTGACCTCAGCGATCGACGGAACGACAGCATCGGATCGTACACCGCGGCGCTTCGCGCGGCTGGGGCCACCCACGTGGACTGTTGGACGTACTCGGAGAAGATCGGTCTCGCGCTCGTGTGGGCCGGAGCCGAGGAAGAAGGCACGATGTCGCTGGCACTGCACATCGTTCCAGCTGGTTGGGTGTCTGAGTCTCGCGTCACGAAAGCGGTTCGGGGCATCGACGTACGGTGGTCCTGGTCGGAGGTCGTCGACCTGTATGCGGCCCGGATCCAGGCGGGGCATCTCAGCCCACCCGATAACCTGACAAAAGCAGACCAAGAGGGGCACAACTGATGACTGGCGCGTTCGGAAACATCGGAGTGAAAGTAATGCCACGCATCTATGGTGCGAGCGAACTCGGGGTGCTGTCGATCACGGCTCCCGGTGACGCTCATCCTCGCGTGGAGTACGTCGGCGGCGAGCTCTTCGTCGGGCTGGATGCAGTCGGCAGCGATGCAGCGATCACCCGGGGGCAGGCAGAGGAATGGTCGCACCCGTTCAGCGATGCGGTGGCGGAGGCATCTTCGAGCGCGCCGATCCCGGAGCCCGTGGAGGGAGTGCGCGTGGTCGACGATGAGGCGCTGGCAGCATCCCTGCTTGTCGACCCCTCGCTGCTGGCTGTGGCGTCGCCCGCGGATGCTCCAGTCGTGCTCGTGCTGTCACGCGACCGGTTGGTGATCGTCTGCTCGGACGACGAAGCCGGCATCGCACGTGTCTTAGACCTGGCTGAGGAGCTGTACGAAGCGGGTGGTCCGCTCGTCAGCGGCCACCCGATTGTTCTCGTTGACGGTGCGTGGGCGCCGTTCCCCTGGCGTGAGAGGTTCCCATCACTGGAGATGCGTATCCAGCGGGTGCTTCGCCTGTTCAGCGTGCGCGCGTATGAAGCACAGTCGGTCGCGCTGAAGCGCCCGGACGTTCATCTCGCCGATCCCAAGATCCAGGTGCTGGAAACAGGGGTCACGACGACGTTTGCCGCGTGGCCGAAGGGCACAGCGACCTTGCTCCCCGTCGTCGATAACGTCATCATCGCCGACAGCGCCGCGGACGGAACGAAGCTCAGCGTGACGACGATGAACGAGTTCCTCGACGCGGCGGGAGACGCCATCATCCGCACCGGTTTGTCGCCGCTGCGCTACTTCGTTCCCGGTGAGGCGCCGAACGCAACGGCCCAGTAACTCTCCGTTCCTGTCGCCATGGGAAGCAGTACCCATGGCGGAGTTGGACTGCTGCGAATAACGTCGTCCGCGGAGGTCTTGCCGTGGGAATGATGTTGCCGAATGAGCTCATCTGGGTGATGGAGAAGCTCGGATTCGAGTGGCCGGATATCGATGAGGATGAGCTGCGGCGAGGCAGCGAGATGATCCGTGTATTCCACGGCGATCTGGAGACGAAGATCCAGGCCGTGGACCGCAAGGTCAATGGCGACCTCGCGCTCGCGTTGCGCGGACAGGCAGGTCCCGCGTATGTGAGCGCGTGGAACACGAACCGTTCGCAGAACCTGCAGAAGCTGTTGGATCTGCTCGGCCCCGTGCCGACCGGCATGGATATTGCAGCAGACGTCGTCTTCGGGTTGAAGGGAAAGGTGATCTTCGACGTATCGACGACGCTGATGGTGTTGATACCGATGCTGACTAATCCGCTTACGGCACTGGGCGCCGGCCCGATGCTACTTCTCAAGAAGAAGCTGCTCAACGCCGCGGTCGACATTGCGATCGAACAGGTTCTGATTCAGATTCTCCCGATGGTTGTCGAGCCGTTGGCGGAGCACATTCCTGCGGCGATCTCTGCGGCGCTGGATGCCCCGTTGGTCGAGTCGGTCGTCGGAGACTCGGACGAGTTCTACGCCGACCTGCAGGCTCTCGAGCAAGCAGAGGGCGAACTGGAACTGCACGCCACCGACATCGATACGTTGACGGACCAGCTGACGGCAGACCTTTCGACCCTCAGCATCACAGGAGACTGATTATGGGAAACATCAAAAGAGATGCCATTATCCCGATCGTCAGATCGCTGGATGACATGCCGGTTCACGTGCGTCAGCTCGCTGGTTTGTTCCGCGGCCAGGGGTCGCGACTCAAGCGCAACAAGGGCTCCGTCAACGACATCGATCGCTATGACAACGGCGTCGTCACGACCCGCGGGCGCAACACCAAGGCAACGCACTTTGGCGAGAATGGGCGACCCATCTCGGAACGCGGCACGATCACCGAGCTCCCTGATAGCTCGCCACGCGGAGACAACGCAACGAACATCGGGCGAGAGGGGAAGCCTGGCGACCAGGGCGGACACCTGGGCGCGCATCGCTTCTTCGGTGATTCCCCGGATGAGGGCATCGTTCCACAAGCGGCGAATCTCAATCTCAGCGCGTGGAAGACGATGGAAAACGAGTGGGCCGACTGGGTTGGAAAGGGTTACGAAGTCAACTACACCATCGACATCACTCCGCCGGGTGCGAGACGTCCTGATAGTTTTGAGGTCGAGTACACCGTCAGAAATCCTTCCACCGGTGAGGTCATTCATCGCGATTGGCCGGAATTCGCCAACGTCGCCGGCCAGATCTTTGACCGCGTTCGACCGGAAGGCATGCCGAACCTGTGACCGGACCGACAAGGAGCGCCATGCCCAATGATGATGCGATATCCAGTCTGATCAGAGGCCTGATCGAGCACATGAGCGGTGCCGGTGAGGGCTGGGAATCATTGGCGATGGTCATCAACTTCGACGGTGACAGATTCGCCGGCACCCACGGCTACACCTACTCGCCGAGCGGCGAGATCGCTGCGGTTGCTTCGCGTCCTTCGGCCGTCAGGCCTCTGGTGAACGCCTACACCGAAAGCTATTACAAGCCGGGTGCGGCATTGCCGGTGAAGATCCTCGTGCAGTTCGACCGGACCAACGGCGAGTACGAGGTCACGTTCGAGGACAGCGACACCAGCCGCTGGAAGGTGACCCCGCAGAACTACCAGGAGATCCGCGAGGAACTGCGCCCGAAGCTCGACTGAAACGGCGCGCCCCTTCGACCTGCCTTCTTCGTAGGCCGCATCCCCTCGACGTGGCAGGATGAAACCGAGGGGGGGTTGTTACGTGACTGATGTCGAAGGTGAAGTGGACGTTGACGCGATCACGACGAAGAGCCCATCGCTGTTGCGTCTGGAGTTTGCCGGCGAGTGGCATGAGCTGAGCACGGGAGAGTCGTTCATTATCGGTCGCGAAGGCGATCTGGAGATCGACGACAACCCGTACCTGCACCGCCACTTCCTCGAACTGCAGCACCACGACGGGCTCTGGTGGTTGGCGAATGTTGGCATGCGACTTGCCGCGACCGTTTCCAGTGCCGGTGGTGCCGTGCAATCCTGGCTCTCGCCCGGGGCGCGGATGCCGCTCGTCTTCGAGCGCAGCGTGATCGTATTCACCGCGGGGCCGGTGACGTACGAGTTGAGCCTGCACACCGAGCAGGCGCCGTATGAGGTGACTCGGCAGGTGGAAGCGACGATGAGCGGCGAAACCACCGTCATGCCGGCGCGATTCACTCAGATGCAGAAGCAACTCATCGTGGCGCTTGCTGAGCCGATGCTGAGTCGTGAAGGTGTCAGCATGAACGAGCTGCCGTCATCCAGCGATGCAGCCAAGCGCCTGGGGTGGACGATGAGCAAGTTCAACCGCAAGCTCGACAACGTCTGCGACAAGCTCGACCGGATGGGTGTGCAGGGCCTCCGTGGTGGCCCGGGCAAGCTGGCGACGAATCGTCGCGCGCGTCTGGTGGAATATGCGGTCACATCGCAGGTCGTCACGCGCGCGGATCTTCCTCTGCTCGACGATGAAGCGCTACGCAATCAGAGTGACTCGGACGACTGAGCAGACGGCGCCCCCAGATGACTCGAAGCTCACAGAAGATCCAGGTGTCGCGTGAGGGGATCGCACGTGATGCGACGGTTTCGTGGCGGCTTGATCACGCGTATTCGTGGGTCGTGGAGATGCGCTCGCCAGGGTTCGGTACGGCACAAGCGCGCGCAGATGACGCCTTCGAGGCGCTCTGCCTTGTGCGCGAGGAGCTCGAGCCCTTCGGCTGGCGCATCGGAGTCGCCGGTGCGCAGGCGAATGTCTGGCCCAGCGGTATGGCCCGGGATCAGGGCGGGGGCCTCCGCGCCTACCGGCTGACACCTGCGCGGGTAGAGGACCTCGTGGACACCTTCGAGCCGGTGGACCCTGCGACCGTGACCACGGTCGCGCTGCAACGGGCCGAGGCCGACCGATTGTACGAAGCGGTTCGAGACGCCCGCTGAACCTACCGTCCGGCGTCGGCGAGATGGCGGGAATCGTTGCTGAGCACCTTCACCATGACTCCGCGCTGGCGCAGTTCGGTGATGGTGCGCACCTCCTCGTCGCGGTCGCGCCCGAGCGCGTGCACGTTGGCGACAACGAGAACGTCGCCCTGCTGCAGCGTGGCGATGAGTCGCGTCAGCCGATCGCTCCAGCTCTCGAGGATGTCCGGCGCCGGGTGCCGGAACCCTTCGATGGGAACGCCAAAACGCGTCAGATCATTGCGCTGCTGCACCACCGGCGGCATCCCCTCACGGGAAACCACGAGTCCGACCAGACGTGAGCCCTTCGGACGCGCGTGCCACCAATCATGATTCTGGTCCAGCTCGGCGAAGCACTTCGGGCATTCTGCCGCCACATGCGGGAGATGCACGGGACTCGTCAACGCCTCGGCAGATCCTGCTCCGGTCGTCAGATCAGTTAAATCGCTCATCAACGCACCTCCAGCATCCATTGTGCCCTGTCCGGGGCAAAGCTGCTGAAGCCGGTGAGGCGGGACTACAGCATCCCGAGCGCCCGCACCGCGTCTCTCTCCTCGATGAGCTCCGCCACCGAAGCATCGATGCGCGCGCGTGACCAATCGTCGATCTCCAGGCCCTCGACGATGCGCCAGTTACCGTCGACGAAATTCACCGGGAACGATGACACCAGGCCTTCGGGCACGCCGTACTCACCACGCGAGACGACGCCGGCGGAGGTGCACTCCTTCGTACCCAGCACCCAGTCCCGCACATGGTCGATCGTCGCGCTGGCTGCGGATGCCACGGACGATGAGCCGCGCACCTCGATGATCTCGGCACCGCGCTTGGCAACCCGCGGAATAAAGGTCTCATCGAGCCAGCGCCGAACATCGCCGACGCGCTCGGCGAGAGCATCGAGCACGGGCCGTCCGTCGACGGTCGCGTGGGAGACGTCGGGGAACTGCGTCGCAGAATGGTTGCCCCAGATCGGTACGAACCGGATGCTCGAGACCGGCTTTTCGAGCACCTGAGCGAGCTGCGCACGAGCGCGATTCTCGTCGAGTCGGGTCAACGCGGTGAAACGTTCGACCGGCACACCTTCGGCGGCGGATGCTGCGATCAATGCGTTCGTGTTCGCCGGGTTGCCGACCACGGTGACCCGCACATCAGCCGCGGCGTTCTCGGCGATGGCGGTGCCCTGCGGACCGAAGATTCCGGCGTTGGCGGCCAGCAGATCCGCGCGCTCCATGCCGGGGCCGCGTGGCCGAGCACCGACCAGCAGGGCAATGTTGCATCCGTCGAAGCCGACCGCCGCATCGTCAGTGACCTCGACATGCTCCAACAGATCGAATGCGCCGTCCTGCAGCTCAAGGGCTGCTCCCTCCGCAGCTCCGAGACCCTGTGGAATTTCGAGCAGTCGCAGCCTGATTTTCTCGCCGGGACCGAGCATCTCCCCGGCGGCGATGCGGAATAGCAGCGCGTAGCCGATCTGTCCGCCGGCACCGGTGATCGTGATTGTGGTCGACATTCTTCGACCTTACGACTGGCGGGCGCACAAGCCCAGAGCGAGGGGTAATCTCATCGCATGACGTTCAATCCAGATGCCGACATCTCCGGCCACCGCACACGTCGCCCCGGACGGACCGCCGCAATCGCGGGAGGCGGAGGCATCGGTATTCTCGCGATCGTGGCGCTGCTGGCAGGGCCCCTGTTCGGCATCGACCTGAGTGGACTCATCGGCGGCGGAACGCAGGACCCCAGCTCGGCGCAATCAGAGAGCACCGTGTTGGCCTGTGACACAGGCCAACAAGCCAACACCGATGACGATTGCCGGATGGCCGGGGCGCAGCTGCTGCTTGACGACTACTGGGCGCAGCACGTCGAGGGGTACACGCCGCCCCAGCTGTATGTGTTCCAGGGGCAGACCTCGACGCAGTGCGGAACGGCATCCAATTCGGTCGGCCCCTTCTACTGCCCGCCTGAGCAGGGCGTGTACATCGACCCCGACTTCTTCCAGATCATGCGGGAGCAGTTCGACGCATCCGCTGGCGAACTGGCGCAGCTCTACATCGTCGGCCACGAGTGGGGCCATCACATTCAGAACATCACCGGCGTGATGGATTCCTACCCGAACAACGGAACCGGACCCGAGAGTAACGGCGTCCGCATCGAACTGCAGGCTGATTGCTATGCGGGCGCGTGGCTGGCCGACGTCGCCGAACTGAAAGACCCGGACGGACGAAACTACCTCGAGCCTCCGACGGAAGCGCAGCTGACCGACGCGCTCAACGCCGCTATGGCCGTCGGTGACGATCACATCCAGGAGCAGTCCGGATTCGTCAACCCCGAGTCGTGGACGCACGGATCCAGTGATCAGCGACAGGGATGGTTTGCCAGCGGGTACCAGAACGGACTCGGCAGCTGCGACACTTTCGCTGTTGAGGGAAGTCAGCTCTGAACGGCTTTTTGTCTCAGGATGCCGTGGCTCCCGTGAGCGCAGCACACCGCGCGATACGGTGAGGGAGCCGTCAGTAGCTGACGGAGTGACATTCATCGGGGGTTGAATATGAATCTGGATGCCCTGTATCCACCGATCGAGCCGTATGACACCGGAATGCTGTTCGTCGGTGACGGCCAGCGCATCGCGTGGGAGGTCAGCGGCAACCCGGAGGGCAAGCCCGTTGTGTTCCTGCACGGTGGCCCGGGCGGCGCCACGGCGGCGTGGCATCGGCAGTTCTTCGACCCCGCGAAGTACCGGATTGTGCTGTTCGATCAGCGCGGATGCGGCACGAGCACGCCGCATGCCAGCGCGCCCGACGCAGATATGCGCTTCAACACCACCGCGCACCTGATCGCCGACATCGAGCTCCTGCGCAAGAACCTCGGCATCGAGAAGTGGCAGGTTTTCGGTGGTTCCTGGGGGAGTGCGCTCGCGCTCGCCTATGCGCAGGCGCATCCGGGCGCAGTCACCGAGCTGATTCTGCGCGGCATCTTCACGCTGCGTCGAATGGAACTCGAGTGGTTCTACGAGGGTGGAGCAGCTGCGCTCTTCCCTGATCTCTGGGAGGGGTTCATCGCGCCGATCCCGGTGCTCGAGCGCAACCGGATGATCGAGGCGTATCACCGCCGACTGTTCGATCCGGACCCGGCCGTGCATGTGCCGGCTGCGAAGGCCTGGTCGAGGTGGGAGAGCTCGACGATTACGCTTCGCCCGGATGCGGACAAGGTCGCAGAGATGACAGAGGATGCCACGGCGGTGGCCTTCGCCCGCATCGAGAGCCACTTCTTCGTGAACCGCGGATGGTGGGCTGAAGGACAGCTGCTGGCCGGAATCGATGCCATCCGTGATATCCCCGCCGTCATCGTGCAGGGGCGCTACGACGTCTGCACGCCGATGATGACTGCATGGGATCTGCACCGGGCGTGGCCCGAGGCGGAGTTCGTCGTGGTCGACGATGCCGGGCACGCGGCATCCGAACCGGGCATTCAAAGCGCGCTACGCGACGCCACCGATCTCTTCGCCGACGACTGAGGCCGGCTCAGGGACTGAGGCCGGCTCAGGCGCGCAGCGCCTGCAGCAGCGTCTTCACGAGGCCGAACATCCCGCCACTTGCACGGAAGCGGGTGAGGCCTTCCGAGACCACAGCGCCGGTGCGTGCAGTGACGAACCACGGCGGCTTGGGCAGGATCGTGAAGCGTCCACCGCCTGGCGAACGCAGGGGTCCGGGCAGCAGTGAACCGACTGAGCGCGGGAACGGGCGGAAAGGCCCCCGCACCACCGAGCGCTCCACGTTATCGAGCAGCAGGGCGTTGTGAACCACGCCCAGCCCGCTGCCGATCTTCTCGAGCGTGCTGCCGGGATAGGCGCCCCAGGTGAGGGTCGGACTGGTGAAGCCGACGGCGGTCCAGGCGTTGATCGCGACGGTGCCGTAGCGCAACGCGGTGATGGCGCGCTCGAAGCCGCTGTCGAGAGACTGCTGCGTGGCCGGGTCGATGAGCACGTTCGCGCCCAGGGTGCCCTCCAATTGGTCATTGGCGTGGGCGACGGCGGCATCGAGGAAATCCTGGCCCGCACCGGCGAGTTCGACGACGCCGAGCACGGGTGCGAAGTACTCGGTGTTCTGCAACGCGGTCGCGTCGTCGTTCGGGCCGATGTCCACCAGCATGCGGTCGCCGAGGACCAGCGCATCCGGGTAATCGAGCGCCGCCTGCTTCATATGAGCATCCGAACCCGGGTACCACATCGGTCGTTCGGGGGCCCGCGCGTATGCGCTGCGCAGCGCAGCGAGGAAAGCGTCGCGCAGCTCCCAATCCGACGACATGATCACGACCTGACCGGCGATGCAGTTGTGTCCGCAGTTCTGCAGTCGCATCGTGGCGATGTGCTCAGCCTGGAAAGTGATGTCGGCGTCCGTCCACTCGCCTGGCACGACGATGATGGGGGAGACTCCGCCGAGTTCTGCGGTGATCGGCTTCTTCAGCAGCGGGCGTCCCTCGCGGCGCCGCCGTTTGCTGGCAGCGGACCCTGAGCCGGTCGAAGGGCCCCAGGTGATCGCGTCGAAGGTAGCGGCAGAGCCGGTGATATGCACGTGCGACAGACGCTTGTTGGCGGTGAGATAGGCACCCACGGCGCCATCGCCGCGCACGATCCGCAGGAGGGCGAGTTCGATGAGTGGCGCGAGAGCGTGCTCGAAAACGGGCACCAGGCTGTCTTGCGTCGGGTTCACCTTCAGCAGCACGGTGCGATTGTTCGCGAGGAGCTCGTAAAGGGCGTCGAGGACGGGAATCGCGGTGACATTGCCGGCGCCGAGCACGAGGCCCACTCCTCCGGAATCCTGCGGCGTGCGCTGGGCGAGACCCGCGCCCGCGCGCGCTGAGCGTGGCGTCGTGCCCGGCGTGAGCCACACCTCGCCGGTGAAACCCGACAGCAGTATCTTGTCGGCGCCGGTGAGCGGGAACGCGTGCACACGCGTGCGACCGCCAGGCGCGCGATCGATACGGATGCCCTCGAGCGGGTTGCGTCCGTCAGCCAGCCGCGACAGCGTCTCGGCGTACGCATCCAGGGCGCCCAGCACGTTGTACGGGCCGGCGAGCCATTCCTCGCCTCTCAGCGGATGGCTGCCCGAGAGACCCTTGGATGCTGCGGCTGTGTGCGCCCACTCCTCAGCGGATGCCGCGACCGCAGTGCGCACCGTTCGCAGCAGAGTGGCGCGTTGGCCGAGACTGAGCGCGGACCAGGTGCGCGTTCCCTCCTCCAGTTCACTGATCGCTGTGTCCAGTTGCTCGCGGACGGCGTCATCAACACCGCTCGCGGTCGGTACGGCTGCGGGCGCTGAAGTCATCGGGATCTCCTCTGGCGGCTTGTGTCCAGCCTAAGCGGGCTGGATCGAAGCGGCGTCGATATCGGCTTTGCGCAGCCGGTACCGCGACAGCGGAACGAGGCTGAGCGCCATCAGAATGGCGGGGACGATACTGAAGCTCAGCACGATCCCGGCGACGGCGGCAGCAGGTTGCGTGACGCTGCTGCCGGCGATGCTTGAGACATATCCTGTCGAGGCGAGCATCAATGCGACGGTGGTCGCCCCGAGCGCGAAGCCGATCGTCTCACCGGCCGTCCAGATGCCCGTGAACGTTCCAGCCTGACCGGGACCCGTGGTGCGCTCGTCGTGCGAGATGACATCGGGCAGCATCGCCATCGGCAGCGATTGCAGACCGGCATAGGCGATACCGGCCACGGCTACTGAAGCGTAAATCCAGGCGCCGGGTGCCCAGACGGCGAAGATGATCGACGCTGAGGCCAGGAGGTACAGGATGCTGGCGCCGATGAAAGCGCGCTCCTTGCCGATCCTGTTCGCAATCACCGTCCAGACCGGGGTCGCGATCAGGGCGGGGCCGACGAGAGCGATGAACAGCACCTCGACCGCGGCCTCATCACGCAGCACCCAGGTGGCGACGTACTGCGCGCCAGCCAGCATCGTGCCGGTGGCGAGCGCCTGCAGCAGGAAGGTGCCCAGAAGCGCACGGAAGGGCAGACTGCGACGCAGGGCGCGGAAGCCGGAGAGGTACTGCTCGCGCAGGCTCGTCGTGCCGATCCCTGAGCGGGGAACGCTGTGCGCCGCGGCATCCTTCGCGGTTCGACTGGCGATCAGCATCCCGATGCCGATTGCGACTCCGGCGACGATCCCCATCAGCAGATAGCCGGTCACCTGATCGCCGGTGGCCCGCCGGAGCATCGGACCGCCCGCGCCGAACAGCAGGATCGCAGCGGTGAGGACGACGACCCGCCAGCCGAGCAGACGCGTGCGCTCGTCGTAGCCACGGGTGAGTTCCGCGGGCAGCGCGACGTAAGGCACCTGGAAGAGGCTGAACGACGTGGCGGTGGCGAGGAAGGCGAGCAGCACGCAGGTCGCGCCCGCTACCGGCCCCCACGACGGTGGAACGGCGAAGGTCAGCGCGAAGAAGATCGGCAGGGTGAGCGCGCCGATAACCATGAACCCCCGGCGTGATCCGGTGCGCGCGAGCTGACGATCGGATGCCGCGCCGATCAGCGGATCGATGATGACGTCCCAGATTTTCGCCGATGTGACGATGATGCCAGCGGCGAGGGCTGCGACACCGAGGTTGTCGGTGAGGAAGTACGTCAGCACGAGTCCGGGCAGCGTGGAATAGCCGCCGGTGCCGAGCGAGCCGATCGCATAGTTCACGATCGTGCGTGCGGACAGGCGTACGGAAGCTCGTTCGGGTCGAGCGCCAGTGCTCATCGCGCCAGTGTAGCCGGGCCCACGCCCCGGCATCCGCCGAGCGTCAGATCAGTGCGAGCTCGCGCAGCTTCGTGGTGACGTCATCGTTGCTCGGCTCGACGTGGTGCGAAGCATCCGGGTACACGACCACGGGGATGTTGGTGCGTCCAGAGATCTCCTTGGCGACGTCGGCCGCTGTCGGTTCTGCGACGAGGTCGACGTATGTGTACTCGATACCCAGCTCGTCGAGCTGCTTCTTGGTGCGGACGCAGTCACGGCACCAGTCGGCGCCGAACAACGTGATGGTGTCAGAGGCAGGAGAAGTCATATATCCAGGATAGGACGCCCCACGCCGCCCCGGGCCATCTGGCAACCGCGTAATCTGGCGGGATGAGCACAACCGAGCTGAGCATCACCGAACGCTGGAACCAGGTGCACGCGCCGCATGGCACCGCCGCGCTGCGCTTCACACACTGGTTGGATGCTGAGCCGCAGAGCTACGACGGCGTCCCCGGACGCTGGTGGGCGGCAGGCGGGCTCGTGCACGGAGAGGACGTGCCCGGCCTCGGCGCTGTTCGGCTCGAGCCGTTCACGCATGTCACCGCGGGAGAGTTGCAGCTGCGTGCCTTTGCCCGTGACGGTGCGCTCGCGCTGCGGGTGTATGACCCGGAGAACCCGGACCGGCTCACGTTGAAAGCGATCGAGTCATTCGAGACGGATGCTGCGTGGGAGCTGCCGGGACGCTTTGTGCCGGCAGCGGCAGGCGAGGAACGCCAGGTTCGCAGCGTCGATGGCCACGAGAGCACGCACAGCGCCGTCGGCACCGTCGCTGTCACGATCGCCGGCAACGAGTATCACCTGGTCGTCTCGGGTGACGAGGGCGGGCTGAGCGCCGTCATCACCGATGCGACAGCGGCAGACGGGGCCTACCGGTTCCGTTTCCTGCCGATCGGTGAACCGGATGCTGCCGGCGCCACCACGGTCGACTTCAACCAGGCCTACCTGCCGCCGTGCGCGTTCAGCGACCAGTACGTGTGCCCGCTGCCGCCGCCGGCGAACCGCATCACAGCGGCAGTGACCGCGGGGGAGCGGCGCGCCGTTCGCAGCTGATCTCACGACGACAGCGGCGGCTCAGCGAGCGACGGCTCAGCGCCGGTTCAGCGAGCGACGGCTTAGCGCCGGTTCAGCGAGCGACGGCGGCCGCGACGTAGTGGCCGGGAGTGACCTCTGTGAGCGGGCCATCAGGCACGTCGGATTCCGGCGCCGGCCGAGTCGTCACGTGGGCGAGGCGCTCGCGTGCGCGCTGCGGGTCGGGTACGAGGACCGCTTCGAGCAACCGCTTCGTGTACGGATGCTGCGGCGCCTCGAACAGTTCGGCAGTCGGTGCGAGTTCGACGATGCGCCCACGCCGCATCACGGCTGTGCGGGTCGCGATCTCTTTCACCACCGACAGATCGTGCGAGATGAACAGATAGGTCAGATCGAACTCGCGTTGCAGCTTCTGCAGCAGTTCGGTCACTTGCGCCTGGATCGACATGTCCAGCGCTGACACCGGCTCATCGCAGACGATGAACGCCGGACGGGGAGCGATCGCCCGGGCGATGGCGATGCGCTGACGCTGACCGCCGCTGAACGCTCCCGGGCGCTTGCGTGCCGAGGCCTCGTCGATACCCACCGCGGCCAGTGCCTCGCGGGCGGCTGTGGCTGCGGCATCCGCCGGAACACCGCCCGCCGTCAACGGCTCCATGACGCTCGCCAGCGCCGAGCGATGCGGGTTCAGAGCGGAGTACGGATCCTGGTGGATCACCTGCATCCGTCCGCGTTGAGTTTCGCGATCCCGGCGCGACAGCGCCGAGAGGTCGACGCCGTCGTAGATCACAGAGCCCGCCGTCGGCGGCTCGATCTGCAGGATCAGGCGACCGAGGGTCGACTTCCCGCTCCCGGATTCGCCGACGACTCCGAGTGTCTCGCCGGCATCGATGGTCAAAGAGACACCGTCCACCGCGTTCAGGGTTCCGGTCTGCCGCCCCCAGGCATTGCGCACCGCGTAGGACTTTCGCACGTCATCGACGCGGATGAGCTCGCTCATAGGCCGTCTCCGATCGCAGCCAGCAGAGACCGGGTGTACGGATGCTCCGGCGCGCGGAAGAGCTCGTCGACGCCGGCGTGCTCGACGATCCGGCCATCCTTCATCACGGCGACCGTGTCGCACAGTGCTGCGACGACACCGAGATCGTGCGTGACGATCACCACAGTGAGACCGCGCTCGGCCTGCAACTGCCGGATGAGCGCGAGGATCTCGGCCTGAACGGTGGCGTCCAGTGCCGTGGTCGGCTCGTCGAGCAGCAGCAGTCGAGGTCGAGCGAGCAGGGCCATCGCGATCATCGCGCGCTGGCGCAGCCCGCCGGAGAGCTCATGCGGATACCGGGAGAAGACCCGCTCCGGGTCGGGAATCCGCGCGGCGGTGAGCGCTTCGATGGCGAGTCCGCGTGCCTGTCTGCGAGCGACCCCCTGGCGTCGACGGGCGACTTCGACCAGGTGGGCGCCGATGCGCACCAGCGGATTGAACGACGTCAGCGGGTCTTGGAAGACCATCGAGATCGGCAGACGTGCATGGTCGTAGCGAGCGGTGACATCAGCGCCGTCGAATTCGATGCGCGACCAGGTGCGGAGTGCGCCCTCGGGAAGGATGTCCATGATCGCGCGCAGCAGCATCGTCTTGCCGGATCCGGATTCGCCGACGATGCCGAGAATCCCGCCGGCAGGCACATCGAGTGTCTGGTCCTCCAGTACTCGGAAAACGCCGTCGGCTGCAGGGAGGTCGATGGTGAGGTTCTGGATGTGCAGAAGTGTCATCGGGCGCTCTCCTCGCTCACCTTGCGGCGCAGGGCGTCGCCGAGGACGTTGAACGACAGTACCGTCAGCATGATCAGGAGCCCGGGTACGACCGCGAGCAGCGGACTGCGCGCGAGGCTGCCCTGTGCGGATTCGAGCAGACTGCCCCACGAGGCCATCGGTGGCTGGATGCCGAGACCCAGGAAGCTCAGCGCCGATTCAGTGAGCATCGCCGCAGAGATCGTGGCGGTCGCAGCCACGATGATCGTGGGCATCGCATCGGGCACCACGTGGCGCCACACCACGGTACGGGGGCGCTCGCCGATGAAGCGGGCGTAGCCGACGAAGGTGCGCTCGCGCAGCGACAGCGTCTCGGCGCGGACGAGCCGGGCCGTCGGCATCCACGAGAACGCACCGATGACGATGATGATCGTCCACAGCCCCGGGCGCAGGAACACGCTCGCGACGATCACGAGGACCATCCACGGGATCGATGAGATGAAATCGACGAATCGCATCAGCACCTCGTCCACCCAGCCGCGTGCATATCCTGCGGTCAGCCCGACGATCACACCGATCGCGGTCGAGGCGAGCATGGCGAGGACCCCCACCATGAGGGAGATCCGGCCGCCGTAGATCACTCGTGCCAGATAGTCGCGGCCGACATCATCGGTTCCCAACCAGTGCGCGGCGCTGGGACCTTGCCAGCGGATCGCAAGATTGGTGCTGTCGGGGTCGAGCGGAAGCAGTGGCGTGATCAGGCTCACGACGACCAGCAGCACGAGGAATGCAGCAGCGGCGATCTCCGAGGCCGAGCGCAGCGGCCGGCGGCGCCGAGTGGACACAACCGGAAGCTCGGGGATGACGGGGGCGGTCACGAGCCTGCACCTCCCAAGCGGATGCGCGGATCGATGAGGACATACAGGATGTCGGCGAGGAGGTTACCGACGATCACGAGCAGAGCCGACAGCAGCAGGATCGCCAGAATCACCGGATAGTCCAGGCTCTTGGTCGCCGTGAGGAAATACGGCCCGATGCCGGGCCACGCGAAGACCGACTCGGTGATGATGGCGCCAGTGATTAGCATCGGCAGCGCGAGACCCAGTTGCGTGACGATCGGCAGTAGGACGTTGCGGCTGACATGCACACCGAGGATGCGGCGCCGGGGCGAGCCGTACGCGCGCTGGACAAGCACGTAGTCCTGGGAGAGCTGGTTGATCGTCGAGGAGCGCACGTACCGGGAGAGATCGGGGAAGAAGGCCACCACGAGTACGGTGAACGGCAGCACGTAGTGGGCGAGGAGATCCAGCGGATCACCCTGCTTGCCGACGGTGTGCATCCCGATGATGGGGAACCACCGCAGCAGATAGCCGAACACGTAGATCATCAGCAGCGCGAACCAGAACGACGGCATCGCGATGCCGATTCCAGCGAGCGAGTCGATGAGCCGGTCGGCCCAGCGGCCTTTGTGTGAACCGGCGACTAGTCCGAGGACGATCGCGATCACCATGGCCGCCAGGTACGCCGGCGCGATCAGCAGGATCGTGTTCGGGATGCGGGCGGCGAGTTCAGAGCTGATCGGCTGGCGGCTGGTGAGGGAGTAGCCGAAATCCCCCTGGAAGACGTTCCCGAGCCACAGCAGATACTGCGTGATCACCGGCTGATCGAGACCGAACTTCGCCCGCATCGCTGCGACCGTCTCATCGGACATGTTCGGCGTCGTGATCGAATCGACCACATCGTAGGGGGCGAGCTGGATCAGCAGGAAGACGACGAAGGAGAGCAGCAGAAGCATCGGGACGACCTGGAGGAGTCGTCGCACGATGAACCTGGTCACGGGTGGCCCTTCTGCCGGTGTGTCGCCTGGGTGAGCAGGCGGATGCCGTGAGCCTGCGCTGAGCGCGGCTCACGGCATCCGATTATTTTACTTCGCGGTCAGCAGACCGAAGTTCTCCATCGTGTAGATCGGAACGAGTCCGGCCTCTTCGACGCCGCCGATGCGCGAGTTCACGGCGAGGATCTTGAGGTTGTCGGTGATCGGGTAGATCACCGCATCCTCGGCGATCTGCGCCTGCAGGTCGTCGTAGATCGCACCGCGCGCCTCGGGATCCAGCTCGGCCGCCCCCGCGTCGAACAGTGCGTCGGTTTCCGGGCTTTCGTAGTGGAAGAAGTTTGACGATGCACCGGAGCGGTACAGGGCGCTGTATGCGTCCGGGTCGGCGCCCATGATGTAGCCGCCGAGGAAGGCATCGTACTTAGCGTCGGCACCCTTCTCGATCTCGGTGTAGATCGATGCGCCCTCAACACCGGCGAGTTCGACGGTGACGCCGGCCTGCTTCAGCTGCTGCTGGATGAGTGTCGCCTGGGTCGTCTGCGCCGGGTCGGAGCCGGCGTAGGCGAGGGTGATCGTCAGGCCGTCGGCTGCGGATGCCGCATCCAGATCCTGCTCGTACTTTTCAACGTCCTCGGTCGCGAAGGCGTTGCTCGGCGGCAGGATCGTGTAGGCGTTCTCGTAGTACTCATCCGACAGGTAGGCGGCATCGTTCAGCTCATTGCGGTCCAGCGCGAACATGAGCGCCTGGCGCACGTCCTTATCGGTGAGCTTCGCGAGGTTCAGGCCCAGGTAGGCGACGCGGCCCTCGGAGTACGGGTAGATGTCCAGGCCGGCGGCCGACAGCTCATCGATCTGGTCAGGCGTCGCGAATGAGGCATCCGCTTCACCTGTCTGCAGAGCGGTCTTGACCGTGTCGGCATTCGGAACGATCTGCAGCGTCAGGTTCTCGATGTTCGGAGCCTCGCCGTAGAAGTTCTCGTTCGGCTCGAACGTCAGGTACTGACCGCGCTCGTATTTGGTGAGCACATACGGACCCGAGCCGACAGCGATCGGGTCGAGTTCAGCGCCGGAGAAGTCGGTGACATCGCCGTAGACGTGCTCGGGGATGATGTAGGTCTCCGTGGCGATGTTACTCAGCGCTGCGGCGCTCACTGACGGCAGGTGGAACACGACGGTGCGGTCATCGGTCGCCTCAGCAGTGATGGGCGCGTCACCGACCCACAGCGCGTCGGCAGCGCCGTTCTCGCGGACGGCCTTGTTCGTGTAGGTGAACACGACATCGTCGGCGGTGAGCGGCTCGCCGTCAGACCACAGCAGACCCTCCTTGAGGGTCACGGTGACGGAGAGTCCGTCGTCGGCCGGCTCGATGGTTTCGGCGAGCTCGTTGACGACGGTGCCGTCGCCTTCGACGCGCGCCAGCGGCGAGTACACGATGTTGGTGGTGGTCAGACCCCAGCGGTCGCCGACGTTGATCGGGTTCAGCGAGGTGGGGTCGCCGCCGATCACGTAGGTCAGCGATCCGGTTGCGGCCTGGCCGTCGGCAGTGTCAGTGTCAGGAGATGCTCCGGCCGAGCAGGCGGTCAGAGCCAGGGCAGCGGCGGCGATGAGCGCGGTGAGCCCGAAACGTGTCTTCGTCATAGAGTTCCTCAGCTGTGTATGCGCGCGAATGCGCACACTCAAGGCTAAGCGCGCCAACGCCCGAGGTATTCCCCGATTGCGCTCTATGACGCTTTGTTGTCAGAGGGCCGTTGCCATTGTTGGTGCGGACCCTGCGGTGAGGGCATCCAGCGCTCGCCGAAGGGCTGTGCTCGAGGTGTGGGCGGTGTACGGGAAATACACGACTTCGACACCCACATCGGCGAATTCGCGCTCCAGCCGCTGCCCCTTCTCGGTCCCGCGCCAATCGTCGCCCTTGAAGAAGTGTGTGAAGTGCACATCTCGCCAGGCATCCATCTTCGCGGGAGCCGTCTCGACGTAAACGTCGTCGACGAACGAGATGTGGCGCACGATCTCGGCGCGCTCAGCGGTCGGAATGACAGCTTCGATGCCCTTCACCTGCCGCAGCATCTCGTCGCTCACGACGCCAGCGATCAGCACATCGCACTGCTGCTTGGCGTGGCGCAGAAGGTTCAAATGGCCGACGTGGAACAGGTCGAAAGCTCCCGCGGCATAGCCAATACGCGTCCCCATGATCTCCCCAGATCATTCATTCCCCAGAAAGTGGCCCCCACGGCCACGCACGACCCCCAGAGTCGTACTCGGTTAGCTTAGCGCGCGCGGCGCGCGCTGTCACGAGTTGCGCGGACAGGCTGCGAAAAAGGACTTGCTGCATGAAACAGGTGCACCGACGACGTTTCTCATGCGGCAGAGCTTTTCTCGATGCGCTGATGGCATGAAACGATGGATGCCGGAACCGCGGGGAGGAGCGCACGTGGACGTTGCCGTCACGATCATCGTGCCGACCTTCAACGAGCGCGAAAACGTCGCCGAGCTTGTGGCGCGGACTGCTGCGGCTCTGAACGGCCACGCCGCCGAGATCCTGTTCGTCGACGACAGCTCGGACGATACTGCGGCCGAGATCGAACGTGTCGCCAGGGACGCCGCACTGCCGGTGCGTGTGATCCACCGCAGCGAGAACACTGGCGGACTGGGCGGTGCAGTCGCTGTGGGGCTGGCGGAAGCCGCCGGAGACGTCTGCATCGTGATGGACGGTGACCTGCAGCATCCGCCCGAGCTTCTCCCGGCCATGCTGGCGCGCTTCGGCGCGGGTGACGTCGATGTCGTAGCGGCATCCCGTTATATCGGTGGCGGTGACTCCCGCGGGCTGGGAACCGCCATGCGTTTCGGTGTCTCCCGTGCGGCTACCTGGCTCACCAAGGCCATGTTCCCGCGAAGGCTTGCGCGCAGCAGCGACCCGATGACGGGGTTCTTCCTCGTTGACCGTCGGATGCTGGATGTGCCGACGCTTCGTCCGCAGGGGTTCAAGATTCTGCTGGAGATCCTGGCGCGCTCGGATGTGCGCATCGCCGAAGTTCCGATGGAGTTCTCGGAACGCCGAAGCGGAACGTCGAAGGCGACTCTGCGCCAGGGTGCCACCTTCGTCGCGCATCTGACGCGCCTGCGGTTCGGCAAGATGTCAATGTTCGCCCTGATCGGCGGAATCGGCGCTGTGGCAAACCTCGGCATCATGTGGATTCTCATCGCGATGGGGATGCCCTACATCTGGGCGGCGATTATCGGGGCCGCAGCCACGATTGTCGGAAACTTCCTCCTGCAGGAGCGCTTCGTCTTCGCCGACATGCGTCAGGACGCCCGCGGCCCCTGGACACGCTTCGCGGCCTCCATCACCTTCAACGGCGTCGAAGCGGCGCTGCGAATCCCGATCATGGCGCTGATGGTGGAGACCTGGCACATCTCCAGCATCCTGGCCACGGCGATCTCGCTGGTCATCGCGTTCTTCGCCCGGTTCCTGTTCCACTCCCTGGTCGTCTACGCGCCGAGGCGGGGCCGCTCGCGGCGGACGGATGCTGCGGGCACGGAGCCGGTGACCGACACAGCCGCCCAGCGCATCCTCAAGGCCATCGACGCTGAGGCGATGCGGCCGGGGGAGCTCTGAGCGCAGCCCGTACGTCTTACGATGGAGACGATCGGCATCGCGCCGGAGCTTGTGGGGAGCTGTGAAGAGAGCGATATTCGGACTCAAGACTCGTCTTTTGATGCGCCCGGATCTGCAGGCGTTTCGTCAGATGCGCGAGCGTGAGACGGCATCGCTCGAGCAACTCTCCGACATCGTGGCTACCGCGAGTGCACGGATCGCTCTGCACGCGTTCGACAACTCGCCGTTTTATCGTGAGCTCTACTCCGGCGCTGGTTTCTCCCGCGACGATGTAGCGGATGCTGCGAACTTCAGCCGGCTGCCGGTGGTGACCAAAGACCTGTTGCGAAGCGCCGGCGATGCTGTGCTCGCACAGAACGTGGCCCCTGCTCGTGCACTCTCATCACAGACCGGCGGCAGCACCGGAGCTCCGCTGCACATCCGCAACGATGCAGCTGCACCGACCGCCGCGATGTGGTGGCGGATCTACCGCTGGTGGGGTATTCACCCGGCCGATGACATGGCTTTCATCTACCGCCGGGTGCGGCAGGGCAAAGAAGCGCTCCTGTATGCCGCGCAATGGTGGCCGAGTCGTCACTTCCTGCTGGATGCGCGTGCGGTCACCGAGGAATCGATCCAGTCGTTCATCGCACAGTGGCAGCGGGTCGAACCGCGGCTGCTCGTTGCTTACGTCGAGGGTGCGACTGCTGTGGCCGCGCACCTGGAGCGGACCAACCGTACGCTGGCGACGACAGCGGTCTCTGTGACGGCGGCGATGCTGCAGCCCGGGCAACGGGAACTACTGGAGCGAGCTTTCGGTGCCCCGGTGTTCGACACGTACCGTTCGGCCGAGATCCCCTGGATCGCCGCCGAGTGCTCGGCGCATCAAGGGCTCCACGTAGCCACTGATCAGCGGCGGGTCGAGATCGTCGACGCAACCGGGCATCCGCTTGCCGACGGCGTCGAGGGGTCTGTCGTCGTGACTGACTTCAGCAATGAGGTCTTTCCGCTCGTGCGCTATGAGATGGGTGACCGGTCGCGAACGATCGAGGGAGCATGCGCCTGCGGGCTGGCATTCCCGCGGATCGATCCGGTTCAGGGCCGAGTCGCGGATATCATCCGCACGCCGTCCGGAAAGCAGATCACCGGCGGCCTCAGCGGTCTCTTCCTGGAATCACCCGGAGCGATCCGGCAGATGCAGATCGTGCAGCACGCTGATCTCTCGATCACGTTGCGCTATGTCGTGGCGAACCCGGATGCATCGGGCGAAGCCGTTGCGCTCGCCGTCGACAAACTCCGCAGAATCCTCGGGGCAGAAGTGCCGATCACGCCGGTTGCTGTCGAATCCATCGAGAGCGCGGCAGGCAAAGCCCGGTTGGTGATCTCGGAAGTCCGAAGCTGAGAAATGTAAGATGACGTGCGTCTGCGTCGTGCAACGACGTGCAGCGCAGCAGGGGACTGGGGGAGAAAACGCGTGGCAACACACTGGACATTGGAAGACCTCTACCGAGGGATCATGCAGTCCTGGCTTGTGCTGGTCGGCACCATTGTGGTGCTCACCCTGGCTGGTGTGGGCATTTTCGCGATCTACCCGCAGAAGTACACCGCTGAGGCCCAGCACACGGTTGAGCCGATCAGTGTGCTTTCTTCGGGGTCGAGCTTCAACACCGTCAACATGGAGACCGAGCGTGTCGTTGCAACATCGACTGCCGTGATCGATCGAGCCGTGAGCGAGCTCGACGACACCTCGATGGAAGCGCTTCGGGCGAACACCGTGATCGAAGTTCCGCGCAACTCGCAGGTGCTGATCTTCCAGGTGACGGCAAACAGCCCTCAGCTCGCCGCCGACCGGGCGAACGCCCTGGCCACAGCCTACGGTGAGGAGCGCACCGATAATGCGCGCGCGGTCGTCGAGAAGTCGACCACGGAGCTCGGGAACTCCATTGAGAAGCTGCAGTCACTGCTGGACTCGCAGGCTGAGGGCAGCAGCCAGCATTCGGCGACGCAGCAGCAACTGCAGGCATTGCTCGATCAGCAGGCACTCATCACAGCGACGCCGTTCTACTCGGGAACTCTCGTAACCCCGGCCGACCCGCCACAGAAGTCGAACCGACCATCCGTTCTCGTGTTCATCGCGGCGGGAATGTTCCTCGGCATCCTGCTCGGGGCGATCGCCGCACTGATCGTTTCGCGAGTGCGCAATGGGCCCGGCAGCACCTACAAGCGCAGCAAGACATCAGAGGAAACGGCGCCCACGGAGGAAACCGTCACCGAGGACGACGACAGGCCAGAGCAGCCGAAATTCACGCTTGACGAGGACGATACTCTTGCTGACTCAGAGCACGCGGATGCAGAGCACGCGGATGCAGAGCACGCGGATGCAGAGCACGCGGATGCAGAGCACGCGGAGCCGGTGGCGCTTCAGCCGATGAGCGCGCGCAGCGCTGACAAGAAGCGCCGCTGACCTCTGCAGGCCAGCGGCGCTTCCGTCGGGCTCAGCCGCCGGTGTACTCCCAGGAGCGCACGTAGTCGATCTGGAAATCGAGTTTCTGCGTTGCCGAGCGGTTGTTCGGATCCGGCAGGCCCCAGTATGTCGTCGATGGTCCGACATGCAGGTTCAAGCGCATGTGCAGCGGTGTACCGAAGTATTTCTCATCCCACAGATCCGGGTAGCTGGCAGGGGTGGCGCGCATCACCTCGACACCGTCGACATACGTCGCGGCATAGGTCGGGGTGAGCTCGAACGCGTACACGTGGAAACCATCCCATGGCACAGCGGTCGCGCCCTGCTCCCGGTGACGCCAGATCTCCTTCCGGCCGCTGCCGTCAGTCTTGGTATGGATGGTCGTGGCGGCAGTGTCCTTCACCCAGCGGTCGTACTCGGCGGGCATCGTGCCGCCATGACCCCAGGCTTCCATGATGTCGATCTCACCGGACTGCGAGTTGCGCAGCCAGAACGCAGCCAGCGCACCACGAGTGTTATCGCCGGTCGGGGTCTTCGCGCGGATCTCCCAACGTCCGTACCGCTGACTCATCGATACGTCATCCGCTTCGAGCTTGCGCTGATCCAGATAGCCGGTCGTGTGCCAGAGGTTGGTCGGCCCACTCTGCGTGGACGGGCGCTTGGTCGGCTTATCCAACCAGTCGGACTTGATGTGCAGCACGCCGCCAGCGTCCACACTCACCTGTTCGCGTTCGACCACTGCCGCATCGAAGAGCAGACCGAGATCATCACGCCCGCGAACGTTCCACTTGTCCGGGTCAACGGCGGGCTTCTTGGTTGACGGGTCAACATAGGAGAACTCGTCGCGCCAGTCCGGTGCGCCCCAGCCGGCGACCTCGCCGTCGGCGGGTGGTGCGGGCTTGACGGGTGGTGCGGGCTTGACGGGTGGTGCGGGCGCCACGGGCTCAGCCGGTTTGACCGGAGGTGCGGGCTCAGCCGGTTTGACCGGCTTCACCGGAGGCACGGGCACTGCCGGGGTATCCGTGCGGTCCTCGCGTACGAGGTGCGCATCGAAGCTGATGTTCGGCGTCTTGCGCCAGCTGAACAGCACCTGCACGGCGATCGTGTTCTTGCCGGTTTTCAGAATCGAGGCCGGAACCGAGAACGTCACCGGGTCACGACGCGCTGCCTCGGAATTCGGTGCGATCGTCGAGTAACTGTTCGCCTTGATCTGGCCGGTCGAAGCGTTCTTGCGGCCGACCTCGACGCCGTTGACCCAGACGACGATCCCGTCATCTGCCCAGGTATTCAGCCACGACCATTCCGGCAGATCGGTGCCGAGCGTGAAAGTCTTGTGGAAGAACGCTGAGAGCGGCTGGGTGTCCTTGGGCACGGGAATGCGGGTGCTGACCGGGCCGATGTCGCGGCCCTTGCCGAAGGGGGCCTTACCGGTCGACCAGGCAGAGGGGGCTGTTCGCCAGTCCCACCGTGGTGCCGTGATGCCGTGGTAATACGACCACGATGATTGTCGCGGAATGATCGACGTGACCGACGACGTCGCGGCTTTCGCGGGCTGCGCCGCGACGAACGACGTGGCAAGCACCGCGAGGGTTGCGAAAGCTGCGATCAGAAAGCGGAGGAGGACGGATTTATGAGCTGTCTTCTTCATATCGAGGGGGAGGAGTGGGTGCACTGCACGCTCTCCAGGTCTCCTGAGGATTGCGGATGCCTGCCGAGCCCCCTCGATGCATCCTGTTTGGTCGGGTTTCAGCCAGTGTAGAGGTCCCTTCCCCAAACTTCCTTGACGATTCCTGTGGTGCTGGCGATCGATGCACGTGAGGATGCCCCGAAAACGACGGCTTCGACGTTCGCGTGATCGTGAATCCACTGCAGTGCGCGCTGCGGCGCAATAGCACCGGATGCGAAGACCGACATCGCCACCGGACGGAACGGACGCTCCTGCAATGCCCGCTCGTACTCCTCAATGCCTCCCGACATCCGGAAGCCGATTTCGTTGATGTTCGAACACACGATCGGGTTGACGACGCCGACACGATCGAGCGCATCGAGCAGCATGGGCAGGTTCATCGTGATGAATCCTGGCTCCGCGCCGTAGCGCTCGCGCACGTGCCGGTCGAAGATCGCAAAGGCCTCGTCGAATCCGAGACCGAGCATGAGATCGACCACGACGTTCTGCAGGAAGATCACCGGCGTCTTCAGCCCGTGGAACATCTTCATCTCAGCATCCACCAGCAGGGTGATGATGCCTTCGATGTCCTTGTTAATGAAGGATTTGCCGCCGCGCAGTGCGGCGTTGAGGAGTCCCTCTTCGGGCAGGAACTGGCGCACAGCGCCCAGCATTCCGTTGTCAGTGATCGCGTTCGCGTACTTATGGGCGTACGGCATGCAGGGGTAGAACCGGTAATCCGCGTAGCGGTCCTGGTTCGCGCGCATGTGATCGCACACCTCTGCGATGCGATCGTGCGTCGTGCACATCAGAGTGCGGATGCCACTGTCCAGTGCGATGTCGATCACGTCGATGATCGCCTCGGTGTCTTGGAAGCGGATCGCCTGGGCGCGGGCCTTCTCCTCGGACATGTGGTTGATGCCGAAGAACTGGTTGTCGCCGAGAAGGAGCAGGTCCATCTCGCTGGTCTTCACCGTGCTCATGCGCTTTTCCTCCATCCGAACAGGCTCCGTCTCGGGGCATCCGGAAGCGCGGTCAACGCCCCGGGAATCTTTTCGCCGGCAGCGTCCTGCAGGATCCACTCGATCACCTGATCGGTGTGGGCGGCGCTGGCGAAACTGTTCTGCCGGGCCTCGGTCTCGCCCGCGGCGATCGAGTCGATGAAGCTCTCCAGTTGTGCGCTGTACTCCTCACCACGCAGGTAGAACGACACCTGCTCGGTGAGATCGGTGGTGTATTTGATGTTCCAGCCCGTGCGGTACCCGTCCGGGATCGTCGCGTCGTCACGCAGATACACGCGCAACTCCTGCCGATCCGCGACGATGCGCCCCTGCGAACCGGAGATCGTGATCGACGTCGACATCTTGCGATACGACTCATCGGACCAGTTGACCGAGAGCTGTACGCTCGCGCCGTCGGCGTAATCGAGAGTTGCGTAGACCTCGTCGTCGGTGTCCGCGGAGAAGATGCTGTTGAGCACCGAGCCGCGAACACGATCGGGGCTCCCCAGGTACCAGTGCACGAGGTCGAGCGGATGCGCCGCGTAGTCGTACAGGCAACCGCCACCGGTCGCGCGCTTGCTGCGCCAGGTGGAACCCTTGGCCTTCAGCACGACCGGCCCGTAGGCCTCGGCGAGGACGTGTGTCACGCGGCCGATCGCATTCTGCTCGAGTAGCTGCTTGACCGCCTGGAACGTCGCAATGAAGCGGTTGTGGTAGCCAACCTGGGCGACGAGCCGGTGCTCAGCGGCGAAGTCGGCGAGCTCTCGGGACTCCTCAGCGCTCAGCGTCAGCGGTTTCTCGCAGAACACGTGCACGCCGCGTTCCAGCGCGCTGCGCACCAGCGCCGCATGCGACCCGGTCGGCGTGGCGATGATGATCGCGTCCGGCTGCGCCTGATCGAGCATCTTCTCCAGCGTGGAGAATGTGGCAGCCCCGGTGTACTTGTTCAAGACGTCGAGCAGGTAATCGGTGGAGTCGACGACTCCGACCAGCTCGACATTTCGCAGTGCACGGACGATTGCCAGATGGGAGAGCCCCATCTTTCCGACTCCGACGACTCCGACGCGTGCGCGCGGTGTGATTGTTTCGTCTGGCACGACGAATCCCCTTCCCCAGAAAGTTCCCCAGAACAGTGCCCCTTCCCACGGGAGCACTGTTCGCTATACTAGCGGCCAAGCTGACTTTCGTGTCAGTGATTTTCTGACGGGGTGGGACCCGCAGCAAATCTGGGGATTCCGAACACGCTGGGGAGCGGGTATCGGACGCGTGACTAAGGGGAAGCGCACGTGCTTTGTGAAGTGTCTGTTGTCGTGCCGACGCATAAACGTCCGGAGCTCATGAAGCTCGCCGTCGAAAGTATCCTGAATCAGGGGACTACCAGTACAGGCGAGGTGATCATCGTCTTCGACGCCTGCCCGATCGAGGTGCCTGAGGTCGAAGTGCCCGACGGCTGGTCTGTCAGGGGGATCGCCAATTCCCGAGTGCGCGGGCTCGCAGGAGCTCGAAACTCCGGAATCCTTGAGTCGAAGGGTGAGCTGGTCGCCTTCCTCGACGACGATGACGAGTGGCTGCCAGGAAAGCTCGAGGCGCAGCTGAAACGCCTGGAGGAGCGCCCGGATGCGATCGCCATCGCGACCGCGATGGTGCTGGATGACGGTGTCAACACACACGTGCGTCTCGTCGAGAAGGACGACCTCACGCACGAGGACTTCCTGCGCGACCGGCATCCGGGTATCCCCTCGGGAGGCCTGCTGTTTCGTCGCGACGTGCTGTTGGGGCCGGTGGGGCTGATCGATGAGGACCTCCCGCGCGCCTATGGCGAAGACTATGACCTGCTGTTGCGCGCTTCGGATCACGGCACCGTCACTGTTGTGAATGAACCGCTGGTGCGCGTGCGCTGGCAGGGTCAGTCCTACTATTTCGGACAGTGGGCCGTGTACGCCGAGGCTCTGCAGTATCTGCTGCGCAAGCATCCGGATATCGCCACCATCCCTGCTGCACTCGGGCGGATCGAGGCGCAGATCGCCTTCGCCCTGGTTGCGAACAATCAGCGCAAGGAAGGCCGGCGGTGGGGATGGCGCGCGCTGCGCCACAACCCGAAGCAGATCAAGGCCGCACTCGCCATCGCCATCTCCTGGCGACTGGTGAGTGCAGACGCCGTGATCCGCTTCGTGCGCAGCCGCGGCAAGGGCATCTGAGCATGAAGGTGCTCATCGCCTGCTCGTCAGGCGGGCATCTCACTCAGGCGCTTGCGCTGCGCGAGTGGTGGGGCGAGCATGAACGATGCTGGGCGACATTCCCCGTCGAGGATGCCCGATCCCGACTCGCGTCGGAGAAGGTCTACGAGATTCACTATCCGACGGTGCGCAACCTGCCGAATCTGATGCGCAACTTTGCACTGGCGCGGCGGGTGCTCGCAAAAGAGCGTCCGGATGTCGTGTTCTCCACGGGAGCTGCCATCGCGTTGCCGTTCTTCACTCAGGCGCGGTTCTTCGGTGCGCGCACCGTGTATCTCGAGCCCGTCGATCGCATCACCTCTCCGGGGCTGAGCGGACGGCTCGTGTACCCGTTCGCCGATGAGTTTCTCGTGCAGTGGGAGCGGATGCGCGAGTTCTATCCGGGCTCACGCAACGTCGGGGTGGTGCTGTGACCGCGCCGCTGGTGGTCGTTTCCGCGGGCACCTATCATCTGCCGTTCGACCGGCTCTCGCAGTGGATGCAGAACTGGTTGCAGACCACCGACGGGGTACGGCTGGTCATGCAGCACGGGCCGTCGACCGCCGTCGTCGGGGCTGAGAACATCGAGATCCTGCCGTACACCGACCTGCTGGAGCTGTGCCGACAGGCGGACGCGGTGGTGCTGCAGGGAGGTGCGGGTGGCGTGATGGACATGCGCGCGCTCGGTATCGTCCCGATCGTCGTGCCCCGGGTACCGGGCGACGGTGAGGTGGTGGACGATCATCAGCTCGTCTTTTCGGCAGAGATGGAATCGCTCGGCGTCATCCGCCGTGCTCTGACATCGGCCGATCTGAACGCACTCCTGGATCGTTCTCTGGCGGATGCTCACACTGCGGCGGCGCCGCAGGAGATCTCCACACCGGGAGCAGATCGTGTTCGTGCATTACTCGAGCAGCCGATCCGACGGGCGCCGTGGGGTGCCTTCATCCCGCGGCTGCTGCGCAGCGCGGCAGCAATCATCGCAGCCAAGCTGCGAAGGTGATCGCGGGGAGCACGAACGCTCGCGCTACGCGTACCGGCCGATGCCGGGGACTTTCTTCCACAGCGTTTCGATATGCAAGCGATGGCGGAAAAGCCACAGGGTGATGCCGTAGACCGCGCAGAGTGTGACGCCGCCGACGATCAGCATCCCGAAACTGGTGCCTCCCCACCACCCGAAGAGGGCGCCGCCGCCTCCGAACACGACGACCGGTGCGATCATCGCCGGAATCAGCTTCATCGGCTGCAGATTCACATGCATGCCGCGGTGCACTTGAACGGCGGCGATGAGATTGTCGACGACGACCACGACGACCCAGGTGACAGCCGCACCCCAGATGCCCCACAGCGGCACGAGAGCGAGGTTGCCGCCGATGCTGAGCGCCAGCGCCACCGACTTGTTGTACATCTGCCACGTGCTCTTTCCTCCCTGCAGCAGAATGCTCTGCAGCATCCCGCAGGCGGTCTGGAACATCATGGCTGCAGCGAGCAACATCATCGGCCCCCACCCGATGATGAACTCGTCGCCGAAGATCGCCAGTACGGCGGAGCCCATCGAGATCAACAGCAGGTAGAAGGGCCAGTTCATCAGGATCATTGCTCGCACGACCTTGGTGTGCAGCAGGGTGGAGTCTTCGAAGCGATCACGGGCCAGCAGTGCGGAGATCGTGGGGGAGACGGCCACGCGCATCGCCTTGTCGACGACACCGCCCGCACGGGTGGCGCGAGTGGCGACGGCATAGACACCGGCAGCCGCGGGCGACGCGACGGCCGCGATGATGAGCACGTCCGCCCATTCCAATGCCGTCTCGAGCCCGGAGCTCACCGATCGGGGAGCGTTGAAACGCCAGAACGCGCGGAAGCTCGGACGTGTTTCCGCAGTGGACTCTGCCCGTCGGCGGATATCGCGGATCAGCGGCGGGGCGATGACAGCCGCGGTGATGAGCACCCATACCGGCAGGGGCCACAGCCACGCCTCGAACGCGCCCCAGGCTGCGACAGCCGCGATCGAGACCGCGAACAGCACGGTGAGCAGCCTGCTCGCCGGCAACAGCACGCTCTGCAGCAGTGTGAACGCGGTCACGCCGCGCAGCATGCGCGCTGAGATCTGCAGAACTCCGATCAGGGCACCCAGCACAACGAATGGCGCCATCGCGCGCAGCAGTGCCGCGAGCCCGTCCGCATCAGCGGGTGTTGCCAGCCAAGCGCTCAGGGCATCCGCCAAAAACCACACCGCGACCGATGCCGCGGCCGACACGACAGCGACCGGGGCCGCGGCGTACACGATGATGCGCCATTCCGCGCCGGCCCGTTCGAAGGCTCGCTGCTCGGAGATGAAACGCACGATCCCGCTGTTGGTGCCCAGTCGCAGCACCTGAGTGAGGATCGTGAAGATTCCCATCGCCTGGAAGAACAACCCCGTGCCGCTCGCGCCGAGGGTATTTCCGACGATCGCCGTGAGAACGAGGGCGGCGACCGCGGCGAAGGCTGAGCCGAACAGGCTGATCACGCCACTGCGTGCGAGGCGTTCACTCTTCATTCTTGGCTCGGGCGAAGGGAACGGGTTCGGTGATCCAGTACGACGATGAGCCGAGGTATTTCTCTCGGAGCAGCACGGCAAGCGCGATGCCGACGAAGACGAGCTGGCGGTCCAGTCCGTAGAAGATCGACAGGAACACCGTGACGACCACGCTGGTGTGGATCCACACGGCAGAAAGGTTGGGCGCGTCAAAGGTGCGGACAGCGCCGAGCACAATCATCCCGACGAACAGGAAAAGCCCGACGAGCCCGAAGCAGAACATCGCGTTCCAGATGGCACCCTGAGTGCCCACGTGGATCTCGCTCATCAAACTCGGGCGCGGTGCGCCGTAGCCGATGATCGGCGATTCCAGTGTCCGCTCCCAGGTTTCCAGGTACAGATCACCACGACCCTCGGTCGTGTCGACTGTCTCCTGGCGGGCGATGATTCCGTCGAGGACCCCGGACAGCAGCAGGATGACCGCTCCGGCCAGCCCGAGCATCGTGACCCAGAAGAAGGCCAGGACGCGACCGCGGATCAGCAGACAGAACAGAACGTAGATGACGGCACCGGCGAGTCCGATGAACAGGCCGCGGTTCGTGGTGGCGATCGCTGGCGGGATCGCAGCGACCAGTGCGATCACCAGCATCCACATTGCGCGCGCGGTGCGGTGCCCGATGGCCGTTCCGATCGCGATCGGTGTGAGAACGGCGATCGCGGCTCCCCAGCCGTTGGTGTATGAGAACGGAGCTGAGGGCCGGACGAAAGGCTCCTCCGCGCCCCAGGGAGTCTGGATCTCCGCCAGGGTCGGGAAGACGAGCTCGGCGACGTAGTCGTTGCTGGTGAGCGCGTCGGGCATCAGTCGGCCGACGGTCATCGTCAGCTGAGCGTCGGGGAAGAACATCCCCAGATAGCCGCCGACGATGATGAACAGCCAGATGAAGGTCAGGCCGTTGAACACGCGCTTGGGTGACAGTGAGGTGCGGGCGTTGACGATGTAGACCATGATGATCGCGAGCGCCAGGAACTGACTGAATCGAACTCCCAGCCCCACGCCGCGGCCGAGCTGGTCGATCATCAGGGCGGAGGGGATCATCCACAGGACGAAGCCGATCCACGGGAGAATGCCCGGGACGAACAGAATGCGTCGCCGCATGATCAGCAACGCCAGCATCGGGATCGCCATGATCACGGAGACGAACGGCAATAACCCCAGCAACCAGAAGATCGGGTAACCCCATAAGACCGTGAGCACCGGCCAGGCCGGCAGGACCCGGGGTTCGACTTCGAGGCTCGCATCCTGACCGGTCGCTGTGATGAGCGACCGGCTGGGCGAGCGAATGAGAGCGGGTAGGTGATTCAGCGGTGACCTCACAGCGCTGCGAGCTGGACGTACTTGCGTCGCAGCGATCCGGCGAACATCAGCACGTGCCAGGCGAACAGTGCCGTGTAGAGCACGGCGAATACGAGGGGCAGCCCGAGAAATACCAGCGCGAGATAGGTCGTGGAGGTGTCATGCGGCTGTTTGACGAACGACGTCAGGATGCCGGCGGACGCATCCGACGCATCGCGTGGCTGCTTCGGCAGCAGCTTCTCTGCGAGCAGCTGAGACAGGAACCATGCCGACACGAGCGCCGAGAACAGGGCAGCCATGAGCACGAGCCAGAGCGCCGCGTCTGTGCGCAGCAGATGGATGGCGATCGCGATATGCACGAGAGGTGCACGGATACCGTCGACGACGTGATCGAGCCATTCGCCGGCCGGTCCGCCGCGGCGTTGGATGCGAGCGAGCTGCCCGTCGGCCGAATCCAAGATGTAACCGAGGAGGAGGAGTACAGCAGCAACCGGCCCAGCCCACCACGCCGTGACACCGGCGAGGACCCCGACCCCGAGTGCGCCGAACGCCGCGCTCAGAGCGGTGACGCCATTGGGGCTCCATCCCCATGCCGCAGCGATCACGGCGACCTGGCCGCCGAGTGGGCGGTTCACCCAACGCAGGTACGCCGGAACGCCCGCCCCTGATTTTTGTGCAGAGGCAAGCGCGTGCCTGGCCTGCGCCGTCGTAAGCCTGCTCATTCGCGAAGCATACTCAATGCGAGCTCGAAGGTGAGGTCGGGTGTTGCCCGCCAGCTCGCGTGCGTCGATGCCGCGATGATGTTCTCCCCCTCCTGGAGCAGCGCAGCCGGCACGGTGAAGGCGACGGGGGAGGCGGACGCTGTCGAGTGTCGCGGTGCGATGGTCGTGTAGGTGTTCTGTGTGATCGGGCCGTCGGGCAGGTTTGCCCGTCCCAGTTCCACGCCGTTGAGATAGAGCACGACGCCGTCGTTGGCAATCGCGGTGACTGTGCCGTCTGCGACCGAGCCGGCGTCGAGCACGGTGAATGCGTGTCGGAACTGGGCGCTGAGCGGATTGCTGGGAATATCGACGGGTTCGATGTCGGTTGTGACACCGGCGAAACCGCGGCCGAAGAGTCCGGTTCCGGTCGCCCACGCGGAGTCGTCGAAGGCAAGTGCGTTCCAGTCTTCGGGCAGAGCGTCGTTCGAGTACCGCCAGCTCCACACCGAAGCGCCGTCGACGGTGACCGGAAGTTCGTTCTCAGCAGGCGGCGCCGTCGTGCTCGCCTCCACGGTGGCGGGCGGAGACACCAGGCTTCCCAGTCCTGTGGCGGTCACGCTGTAGGCGTACGCAGTGGTCGCCGTCAGCCCCTCCTCGGTGAAGGTCGTGGTCGCCGCATCCACAGCGCCGACGTTCTCGCCGCCTCGGGTGATCACGTATCCGGTCGGGGCGGCGCCTTCGGCAGGAGCCGCCCAGGTGAGAGTCACGGAGGTTGCGGTGCTGGTCGCAGCCAGTCCCGTCACCGGGTTCGGTGCGGATGCCATCTCACCCCGCTCGGCGGTGTATGAAAGCTGGAAGCTGAGGTCGGTGGTTGCCCGCCAGCCGGCATGTGTGGATGCTGCGATGACGTTGTCTCCGTTGATCAGCAGGCTGGCCGGGACGGTAAAGGTCACGGGGTTCGCAGCCGCCGCCGAGTATCGCGGCGCGGAGTTCGCGTACGAGTTCTGTGTCAGCGTGCCCTCTGGCAGGTTCGAGCGGCCGAGCTCGACGCCGTTCAGATGAACGACGACGCCATCGTCGGCGATCACGGTGACCGTGCCGTCGGTCAAGCTGGCTGCTTGAACAACGTCGAAGGTATGCCGAAACTGTGCGCTCAGCGGGTTGCTCGGAATGTCGACCGGTTCGATGTTCGTGGTCGCACCGTTGACACCGCGTGCGAACAGGCCGGTGCCCGTTTCCCAGGCGGAATCATCGAACACCACCGAGTTCCAGTCCGAGGGCAGCGCGTCATTCGAGTAGCGCCATGACCACAGTGATGTGTCGTCTACGACCACCGGCAGCTCGTTGGCATCCGGCGGTGGTGTCGTGGTGACGACTGCTGTCGTGGGAGGCGAGACCAGGCTGCCGAGGCCGTTCGCGACAACCTCATAGGTGTATTCGGTCTCCGGCGATAGCCCCGTGTCGGTGAACGTCGTCGTCTCAGCATCCGTCGTTCCCACCGCTTCGCCGTCGCGGGTGACCGTGTAACCGGTGGGCGCGGTGCCCTCGGCCGGCGCGGTCCACGTCAGCGTGACGGCGTCAGCGCTACTCGTGCCGGAAAGAGCGGTCACCGCATCCGGAGCCTCGGGCATCTCGCCGCGATCCGCGGTGAACGACAGCTGGAAGCTGAGATCGACGGTCGCCCGCCAACTGGCGTGCGTTGCGGCAGCGATGACGTTGTCACCGTTGACGAGCACGTCGGCCGGAACCGCGAAGGTGATCGGATTGGCGACCGCCGTCGAGTACCGCGGTGCCGAGTTCGCGTAGGAATTCTGGCTGAGCGTCCCCTCAGGCATGTTCGAGCGGCCGAGTTCGACGCCGTTGAGATAGACCACGACGCCGTCATCGGCAATCACGGTGACGGTGCCGTCGACGACGCTCGCGGCCTCGGTCACCTCGAAAGTGCGGCGGAACTGCGCGCTCAAGGGGTTGCTCGGGATGTCGACCGGCTCGATGTCGACCGTCGCTGCGTTGACGCCCCGGCCGAAGAGACCGCTTCCGGTTTCCCAGCCGGAGTCATCGAAGTCGATCGCATTCCAGTCGGACGGCAGTGCATCATTCGAGTAGCGCCAGCTCCATTCCGACTCGGCGTCGGCGAAGATGAGCGCAGACTCAGGCAGCGGAGCCACCACAACCGCGGGCGTTGACGCCGAGCGGTTGCCGGCATTATCGCGAGCGCGGACGAAGTAGCTTGCCGGCTCGTCGGTGACCGGAACGGTATATGCCGCCGTCGTCGTCGACGCAATCACCCGGTTCTCACGCAGTACCTCGTAGGTCACGCCGCCGACGTCGGAGGATCCACCCCAGCTGAGGTTCGTCTCGGATACGCCCGCAGGGACCGCATTGATATCACCCGGAGTGGTCGGGGCCGTTGTGTCTGTCGGTGCGAACCGGACGTATCCGCCCGACCACTGCGCAACTCCTCCCGAGCGCACCGAGCGGCTGAAGTCGCCGCCGACCCAGAGCACGCCGGTTGAATCGTAGAAGGACCCCCAAGCGCCGTAACCAGCACGAGCCTGCAGCGTGGGCGCCCAGGCTGCGATGTAGTCGCCGGTTGTGGCATCCCAGGCGCCGATCAGGTCTATCTTGTCGGCTTGCTGCCATCCGGTCCCCGGGTTGCTCCACGTGTAGGCGTCCTGGTAGACCCAGTTGCCGCAGTGGCATCCGGCGATGACGAGGGGGCCGTTCGTCTCGACGGTCTGGAAGTCTCCGCCATCGTTGGTGATGGAGCCGCGCAGCAGCGTGAAGGTGGTGCGGTCGTAGGCGAACAGCGAGTGTTCGGAGCCGCCGAGCCAGACCTTGTCGCCCGACTCCTGGACACCGAGCTGCCAGACGTTGCCGGTGATGTTGCCTGCGCCGTCGGTGCCCGACTTCGAGAAGCGTGGAACCCACAGAGGGTCGACCAGGGGAGCGTCAGGGGCAGTCTGGATCGCTGCCGCGCTCGGAGTCGAGGTGCTCTGCTTCATCTTGAAGTACCCCGAGAAGTAGGTGCGATCTCCCTGGTCAGAAGCGTCCACCGAGACGGATGTGCCGTTGAGGAACGCGTTCCAACGGATGTCGGGCTGACCAGTGGTCAGGTCGATGCGCCCGCCGTTCCAGGTGCTGGCGCTAGGACTCGAACCCACCGGTGTGAGGTGGGTGAACGATCCGGCGACGTACAGATAGTTGTCCTGGACATCGAGCCCGCGGATGTATGGCACACCACCGGTCGAACGGTGCTCGGCGGCCACCTGCCAGCCGGAGAGCGCTCCGGTAGCAGGGTCGAGGAACGCGAGACCCGGCTGCGTGACGCCGTTGACGACCGAGAACTGCCCGCCGATCGCGATGCGGCCATCCGGCAGAGTCGCGATCGCTTTGACCTGCCCGTTCAGCGTTGGCCGGAATGACGGATTCCACTGCCCTGTGTTGACATCGAATGCGGCCAGATTCGACTGCTCGACCTGATCCGCGCCTGCCTGTGTGCGCTGCACGTACTTGAAATTGCCGCCGACGATCACGTTGCCGTTGGACTCGCCGAACGCGGCGACTTCAGTGTTGAGTTCGCCGTTGCTGCCGTTGGCGAATCCCGAAACGCCCCAGTTCGTCGTCAGCGCGTCGCTCTCCGGAATGGCGTCGACCGTTGTAGCGGGCGACCCGGTGTCAGGAACCGAACCGAAATCGAGCTCGGCCAGCGTCAGCGTGGGCCGGAGGAAAACCTGCGTGAACGGACGGGCGTAGCCCTGCCTGCTCGGGCTCCACAGATAGGAACTGCTGTCGGCGCTGCCGCCGACGTTCGACCCGAACGCCCAGCCGTTGAGGTAGCTGTGCGAGGACTGCTCGGCGAAGACGACGCGGTTGTACTGGTTGTTGTTGCCGAAGTTCCTGGTCTGTCCGCCCGATCCGTTGGAACCGGCGAATGAGTAGTTCTGCACCCGGTGCTCGGCACCGAAGGACCAGACCCACCGATCACGGTGCACGAAGTTGAAGCGGGCCTCTTGCCACTGCGTTCCGCCGGTGTTCGTCGCGCGGCGTAACCTGATGCCGTCAGCCAGATCGTCGACGTCCTCGCCGTTGAGGAGCCCATCGATCATGGCTGACGGCAGCTGTGCGGGAAGGAAAGCACCTGTGCCGGTGATGGTGCCGCGCACCTGGGCTGGCGTGCGCAGACCGTTGTAGCCCTCCTTCCATGCCTCCCGTCCGCGGCCGATCAGCACCCATCCGCCGCCGTCGGTGGTTTGGTCGCAGTAGAACTGCTCGGGAGCCACCAGCTCGGGCGTCACCAGCCAGTAGATGCCATCGCCGGAGCCGGGATGGCTCTGCTTGATCTCCCAGCACGAGGCGGCAGCCGTCTCCTGGGTGAGCCCGTCTGGCAGCGCCGTATCTGCTGCGGTGGCGGGAGTCGGGACAAGCAGCGTCGCGATCATCGCCGCGATGGCCAAGGCTGAGCCGGTCGCAATGCGCGCGGTCCGAGACCGGCGCGGGATGGAGATGGTGTTCATCATCGTCTTCCGTAGGTGGGTACTCGGCCGGTCAGACTGCGGGGCAGTCTTGCTCGTCCGGGATGTCATGGGTGGAGATCTTCCAGGTTTCGTCTTCGAAGACAGCTCCGTAGACGTGGGCGACGGGATGCCCCGGGTTGTACAGCGCGGCTTTCAGTGAGTTGCCGGCCGCATCGGTGACGTCGACAGCGGAGGCGTCGATGCAGACCTTCAGCGTCATAGTGGCGGGCGCCGCGTCCAGGTCGGCGGCGATCGTGGTCGTACTGGTGACCACGGCCTCTCCGGTCTGCCGGTAACCCAGGTCGTACTGCTCTTGCGCCCGAGCCTGCAGCTCGCCGAGTACCCAGCCGGTCGCGATCGCGTCAACGCCGACGGCAGACCCGTCACCGCGCAAACCGATCTCGTCCGTTGCCGCCACCAATGCATCGACGGCATCTGTGGCGCGTTCGGTTTCGACTTGTTCGTCACCTGTCAATGGCGCAGCTGTCGGCGGTGTCACCGTTGTCAGCGGGTCTTCGGACATGTTCTCGTCATCGCCGGTGTCTCCCGATGCCAGCACCTCGTCCGGTTCTGAGGCGGAGGGCGGGGCTGTCAGTGCAGGCACCACAAGAGCGATGCCGATGCCGACTGCCGCGATAGCGGCCAACCCCGCGATCGTCTGCGGAATCCAACGGCGAGGTCGAGGCTGTGCCTCATCGGATGTGTTCATCAGTACGCCCCCTTCGGCTGCACCATTGCCCGACCTGTGCGCCACATGATCTGCAGATCGTTCATCACAGACCAGTTCTCGACGTACTGCAGATCCAGCCGCACGCTTTCGTCCCAGGAGAGATCGCTGCGGCCAGAGACCTGCCAGAGGCCGGTGATTCCCGGCTTAATGTAGAGGCGGCGGAAGACCGTCCCGTCGTACGCGGTGACCTCGCTCGGCAGCGGAGGCCGCGGACCGACGACGCTCATGTCGCCGGTCAGCACGTTCCAGAACTGCGGCAGCTCGTCCAAGGACAGCTTTCGCAGCACCTTTCCGACCCGTGTGACGCGCGGATCGTCTTTCATCTTGAACAGCAGCCCCGCCCCTTGGTTCTGCTCTTTCAACGCGGCCAGTTGCTGCTCAGCATCCGTCCTCATCGAACGGAACTTCACCATGCGGAATGTGCGCCCGTCGCGGCCGACGCGCTCCTGACGAAAGAAGACCGGACCTGGCGCGTCCAACTTGATCAGCAGCGCGATCACAGGCGTAACCGTGCCGATCGCGATCAACGCCAGCGCTGAGACAGCGATATCCAGCGCGCGCTTGAGCAGGTGCACCCCACCTTCGTAAGTGGGGATGCGCACCTGGATCAGCGGCAGCCCGTCGACCTGACGAAGCGAGATGCGCGGTCCTGCCACATCCGTCAGACGACTCGAGAGCACGAGCTCGGCGGCAGTTCCTTCCAACTGCCAGCTCAGGTGCTTGACGAAGTCGGCGTCACCATCGGGCCGGCTGGCCACGATGATGGTGTCTGCGCCGAGCTGAGTTGCCGCAGCCGCAACGGTCGTGACGTTTCCAACCACCGTGTACTGCGTTTCGCCAACCACGATGTGGTTGGCATTGCGATCCAGCAGCGTCGTCCCCACGACGAAGTAGCCGTTCTCGCCGCTGGTGCGCAGCGAGTTGATCACATACTCGACGTCCTCTGTGGCGCCGACGACGAGAGTGCGCGAGACATACGCGCCGCCCAGTCGCTGGCGCTGCAGCCACCGCCGCCAGCTCCACCGTGCGACCAGGAGCCCCAGCATCCCGGTCGGCAGAGCGATGACGAGCAGCGGCCGCAGGCCTTCCCACTCCATGAGGATGCCGACAATTGCCACGACCCCGAACGCGAGCCCGCCGGCGTGCGCGACACGACGGTACTCGGTGGTGCCCGAGCCGATGATCGCAGCTGACCGCGTGTTCAGCGCGGCCAACATCACATACAGGGTCGCGACCAGAAGGATCGCACCGCGGAGGATGACATCGGCCGCTGTCCCGATCAGAGACAGCTGAATCAGCGCCGTCAGCGCAGCGACGGCCGCAATCACCGCGGAGTCCGTCAGATTCAACCGCAAGCGGTAGCGACGCTCCCACTGCTGCCGTCTCTCCAACGTCGCCGACACTCGTGGTGCGGCAGCGTCATGCGGTGTAACTCTGGTCGCGCGCGGCGTGACCAGAGGCGCGAACTTAGACCCGCTGCGCGTGAGCTGCAGCGCATCCTCGACGGACGTCACGCTGCTCTCCGAGCCGTGAATGTACGCAGAAATCCCCAGTGCGACATGTGTTCCCCAGTGTTCCCCAGACCGCGAGCAAACGCTCTCGGTACATGTCTGCATTCCCGACCCCTCGGGTCCTGCTCCTTCTCTGTGATCCCACATCACAGAGGATGAACACCATTCCCACACAGTGTTCGTTCGCAGCAGGTACTGCAGACGATGGTCACTCTAGCGGATCTCGGGCGTGAGGGGAAGATAATTCACGCGAATGGAGGAAACAATCCGATCGGTCGATTCGTCCGAGAAACGCCGGCTCAGGCGTTTTCGGGTAGACTGGTGGAGCAATGTGAAAGATTCGCCGCAATTCCGGTGCGTCATGTTGCCACTGATCAGGGCCGTAAAGGACCGCTCGCACCGACGCGCGCGGCATCCGCTCTTGGTCTCAAGAACATGAGGTGCGCTTGCGCGCGCCCACCCAAAGCAATGAGCAACACAATGAGCAGTACCACCACCTATTCACCTATGCCCCTGAGCTGGAAGCAGGCAGACGACAACGTCTTTGTCGCAACCCGCGGGGGAGAGTACGCCGGATTCGTCGAATCCGACAGCACCGCACACGTCGCCTACGACAACCACGGCGTCAATCTCGGGTCCTTCACGAGCCTCGTCGACGCGCGCCAGGCGCTCGAAGGCACGCCTCGACGCAGTATGCGCTCCATTCGACAGACCCTACGCCGCCACCTCTCACGCGTCCGCGCTTAAGGAGTAGTCCTGCGACGTATACGCGTTGGCGTATACGGCCGGGCGTAGCCTGAAGAAAGCACGGGGCATCCGCCTTTGCTACCCCAGCTCACGGGCTCCGATCGGCAGGAGAGCAGTATCGCCACCTCAACGGTCGCGGAAGCGACCAGCAACACTCTCGGACCAGTACGCCAGACATACGCGGGCAACGCTGACTTCCCCCCGATGGCGAAGGCGTATAAGAGCGTGTTGCAGGTGGTTAAAGAAACTGGCCTGCTGCGGCGAGCGGTCTGGTTCTATGCTGTTGTCGCCGCTGGCATCGTCGTAGCTCTCGGCGGGGCGATCACCGGGTTCATCCTGCTCGGCGACAGCTGGTTCCAGCTGCTCATCGCCGCAGCTCTCGGCATCATCTTCACCCAGATCGGATTTCTCGGCCACGAGGCCGCGCACCGTCAGATCCTGACGTCGGGCCCGGCGAACTTCCGTCTCGCCCGCATTCTCATCGGGCTCGTCGGCATGAGCTACTCCTGGTGGGACAACAAGCACACCAAGCACCACGGCAACCCGAACCAGGTCGGCAAGGACCCGGACATCGCCGTCGATACCATCTCGTTCCTTGAGGAGGATGCCGCCAAGTCGCGCGGCTTCATCCGTCTGATCACCCGCAAACAGGGGTGGCTGTTCTTCCCGCTGCTCACACTGTTGGGCCTCAACCTGCACTTGCAGGGGCTTAAGTACCTCTTCACGAAGAAGGACGTCAAGGGTCGGTGGCTTGAGATCGGCCTCATCGTGGGACGTCTGGCAGCCGTGCTGGTGCCCGTGTTCATCATGCTCCCGCTGGGGATGGCGTTCGCCTTCGCAGGCGTGCAGTTTGCCGTCTTCGGTGTCTACATGGGCATTGCGTTCGCTCCTAACCACAAGGGCATGCCGATCATCGAGCCGGGCGCCCGACTGGACTTCTTCACGAAGCAGGTGCGCACCTCGCGCAACATCTCCGGCGGCTGGTGGGTGACCACGTTCCTCGGTGGCCTCAACTACCAGGTCGAGCACCACCTGTTCCCGAGCATGCCTCGCCCATATCTGGCTCAGGCGCGCGAAATCGTTCGTGACTACTGCCTCGCCAACGACGTGCCGTACACCGAGACCACGATCCTCCGCTCGTATGCGATCGTCATCGAGTACTTGAACCGGGTGGGACTCGCCGCAAGCGACCCGTTCGACTGCCCCGCGGTGGCACAGTTCCAGAAGGCGTAGCCTTCCGACCACCAACTTCTGCGGCGAAACGCAACTTCTGCGGCCAGATCCTTTGGGATCGGCCGCAGAAGTTCGTTTCGGCCGCGAAACTTGCGCCCCCGACTGGCTAGAGCAGCCCGAGTTCCAACGCGAGCGTGACGGCGCGGGTGCGGTCTGAGACGCCGAGCTTCTCGAACACATGGAGCAGATGCGTCTTCACCGTCGCCTCGCCAATGAACAGTGACTTCGCGATCGCGGGATTACTGCCTCCAGCGGCGACCAGACGCAGCACGTCGATTTCGCGCGGGCTCAGTTGTGGGCGATCTTCGGATGCCATCCGCATCCGGGTCACGAGCGTCGCCGCGATCGACGGCGCGAGCACCGTATGTCCTTCGGCGACGGAGCGGATCCCGGCGACGATCTCCTCGTGAGGCGCCGCCTTCAGCAGATACCCGCTGGCGCCGGCCTCGATCGCACCCAGGATGTCGTCATCACTCTCATAGGTGGTGAGCACGAGCACGCGCACCTCCGGCAGTTCTTCGGCGAGTTTGGCGGTGGCCTCCGCACCCGAGAGTCGAGGCATTCGCAGGTCTAACAGCACGACATCCGGGCGCAATGTGCGCGCAAGCTCGACGACCTCGACACCATCGGATGCTTCACCGACGACCTCGAGTCCGTCATCCAGCGAAAGCAGGCCGACGATACCGGAGCGCACGATGGGGTGATCGTCGGCGACCAGGACGCGGATCATTCGGATACCCTCTCAGCGGTCAAAGAGCTCTCGGCCGTTAAGGGAATGCGCACGGTCAGGGCCGTGCCGTTCGGCGCCATGTCCGTTACACCCAGCGCTCCGCCCACGAGGGCGACTCGATCACGCATACCGGAGAGTCCGAACCCTCGTCCGCTATCGATCGTCGCCTCCCGTAGACCCCGGCCATCGTCGCGCACGGTGAGAGTCGCGTCCTCGCTGATCTTGAGAACGACGGATGCGGCGCTCGCCGCAGCGTGCTTGCGGACGTTCGCGAGGCCCTCTTGCGCACATCGCAGCAGGACGACCTGGATGTCGCGGGGGACGTCGCACTCAGACGCCTCGACGCGCACGTCCACGCCGGTCTCGCGCTGGAATCGCTCGCCCAGTCGGTGCAAAGCATGCGCCAGCGATCCGGACGGCGTGGACGCTGGAGACTCGACGACTACAAGCGCTCGCGTCTCGCGAAGCGCATCCCGCGCTGTTTCCTCGATCATGGCGATCGTATCGGCAGACCCATCGTGTCGGGCGCGTTCGGCGAGCATCACGATGCTCGTCAGGCTCTGGGCGATCGTGTCGTGCACCTCGCGGGCGAGGCGCGAGCGCTCGGCGGTGGCGCCAGCCTCATGGCTTGCCGCCTTCAGGCTCTTCTGCGCCTCGGTGAGATCGGAGAGCAGACGCTGACGCTCAGCGCCCCAATCGGCGATGCGCGTGATCCACAGCCCCAGGGCGAGGCTGAACGCCGCCGACAGGAAAGAAGTGATGAATCCCGCGATCACGGTCTCCTGCTGGAACCCGCCCCACACCGAATAGGCGAGACCCAGCACAACCGCGTTCGTGAGCGTCACGATAACTGCCTGGGGGACGGAGCGTGCTGTCATCCAGATCAGCGGCAGCACGATGGTCTGCAGCAGGAGCATGTTCGGGTCGAGTAAAACGCCGACCGCGAGGAGCGCGACCAGCGATACCTGGAGAGTCGCGGACGTCGCCGGAGACGGCATCGGTGCTTCGCTGATACAGACGTACCGGCGAGCGCCGAACGCGTAGACGGCAAGGATGCCAGCCGCGACGGCGACCAGCATCCACGGTGATCCGACAAATCGGGGAGTGTCCACGAACGCGATGATCGTGATCACGATGAACAGCGCGCCGCTGGCGATGTCCCACCCCAGACGTTCGCGGCTGCTCGTGTTCATATGTCCACTCTTCCACCCCGATGAGAGGCGCGCGCCACTCATCCGTTGCGATGGATCCAACGGAAGGTGAGCCTGCTGATCACGAGTCCGACGACGAGCCACCCGACGAGCACGAGCGCGATGAGCCCGAGATCCCAGGATCCGCTGACTTCGGCGGCTTTGAATGAGTCCGGAAGGAACACCGAGCGCATGCCCTGCGCGATCCACTTCACCGGTAGCACGCCCGCGGCATTCTGCAGCCATTCGGGGAGCATCGAGAAGGCGATGTAGACGCCGGAGATGAACTGGATGAGCAGCACGATCGGGATGACGACCGCGGCGGCGGACTTCCCCGTACGGGGAACGGCAGACAGCGCGATTCCGAGCAGGGTGCAGGTGATGAGCCCGAGAACGAAGACCCAGGCGAATCGGCCCCAGGCGGCAGCATCCGCCGGCAGCTCGACGCCGTAGAGCGCGACAGCGACAACGATCAACAGGGCGATCTGCATGATGGCGGTGACGAACACCTCACCGAGCTTGCCGATGAAATAGGTGAGGGGCGCAACCGGGGTGCCGCCGAGGCGCTTGAGGGTACCGTCGCTCTTCTCCGCTGCAATCTCGAGCGCGGGGCCCTGCACGCCGGAGAGCAGGATGCCGCCGGCGATGAGCCCCGGAAGGTAGTAGGTGGCCATGCTCACGGCATCGGGTCCTTCGCCGATATCGCCCGTGAAGATCGTGGCAAAGATGACGTACATCAGGGTCGGGAACAGAAAGGTGAAAAACACCTGGTCGCCCGCGCGGAAGTACTGGCGCAGCTCGAAGGGGACGCGCCGAAGGCCGAGGCGGAAGGTGCGTGCCAGGCCGAACCTCTCGGTGGCGGTCACTGTCGTGGCGTTCATTGTCGTGGCGTTCATTGTCGTGGCGTTCATGTTCACAACTCCTGAGAAATAGCGGAGGCGGCGACGGGGAAGTGCGTATTTCCGGGGTCTGCCTCCCGGACGGGCGGCAGATCTCCGGAGTTGTGCGCGGCGTTGGCGTCGGACTGCTCGCGGATCAGGCCGAGGTAGATGTCCTCCAGAGTGGGGCGGACAATCTCGAGGCCGCGAGGCTCGCCGCCGTCGCGGAAGAGCTCTGCCACGACGGAGCCTGGCTTGTCGGTGCGCTCCTCACGTGTCGTACCGTCGGCGTCGATCCAGCGCACGAGGGGGATGCGGGCATCCGCCCCGCCGATCTCATTGATGCGGCCGATCGCGGAGATCTGACCGCCCGTGATCACCGCCGCACGGTCGCCGAGTTGGGCCGCCTCGTCGAGGTAATGAGTGGTGAGCAGGATGCTGGTTCCTTCGGCTTTGAGCGAGCGGATCAGATCCCAGAACTGGTGACGTGCCTCGGGATCGAAGCCCGTCGTCGGCTCGTCGAGGAAGAGGACCTCGGGTCGGCCGATGATGCCGAGGGCGACGTCTATGCGACGCTGCTGCCCGCCGGAGAGTTTGCCGACGCGTGTCTTCTGCTTCTGTTCGAGTCCGACCGCCGCGATGACCTCGTCAATGTCACGGGGTCGGGGGTAGTAGCCGGCGAACTCGGTCAGCAGTTCCCGAACAGTGAAATTTCCGGCCTCGCCGGTGGACTGCAGGACGATGCCGAGCCGTGCCTTCCAATCCAGCCCACCGCGCTGCGGATCAACGCCCAGCACACGGACATCGCCGGACGTGCGTTTGCGGTATCCCTCGAGGATCTCGATTGTTGTCGACTTGCCTGCACCGTTGGGCCCGAGCAGCGCGAAGGTCTCGCCGCGATGGATGTCGAAGCTGATGCCGTCGACGGCGGTAAAGCTGCCATAGGACTTTCGCAGGTCACGAACCTCGATCACGTTTTCCGTCATGGTTCCAGCATGGCGGTGGAGCTACCGCGGTGCCAGCAGTGGGGAGACTGATATCGGCATCCACTGATCGGTGGATGCCAACCCTTTCGGAGCACCGAACGATTCGCTACCTTGTGGGCATGGACGATTACTCAGGGTTGGCGGCAGGACTAGGAATCGGCGCGCTCATCTTCGCGCTGGTGATCTACCTCGCTGTCATCGCGTTGACGCTATGGATCGGATATCTGATCATGCGGACGGCGGTGAAGAACGGCATCCTCCGCGCTGATGCAGAGAGGGCGGCGCAGCGCCCACCAGGCGTATACGGTGCACCGCCCCAGGGTGGGCACGGTGGCCCGCAACAGCATCGCTGACACCGAAACCCGTGACCCGGCCTAGGGTCGAAGTATGGCTGAACTGCACGACCTGACCGCGATCGAGCAGCTGGCGGTGTTGCGGGCGAGCGACGTCAGCCCCGTTGAGCTCGTCGCGCATTATCTCGACCGGATCGAGCGCGTCAACGGCGCGGTGGGAGCCTTCGTCGAGGTGACGGCGGATGCTGCGCTCGCGCGAGCCGCATTGCTTTCGGCTGCTGCGCCCGCGGGGGCGCTGTGGGGTCTGCCGTTCGCCGACAAAGACCTCGTGGCTCGCGCGGGCGTGCCGACACGATTCGGCTCCCAGCTGCACCGCGACTTCGTTCCGGATGCCACAGCCGATCAGGCGGCGGTGCTCGATGAGGCCGGGGGCATCAGCCTCGGCAAGACGAACACCCCCGAGTTCGGATTGACGGGATACACCGAGTCGAAGGTCGCGCCTCCCGCGCGAGACCCGTGGAACACGGACAACGGCGCGGGGGGATCGAGCGGAGGGGCCGCGACCGCTGTGGCTGCCGGGCTGCTGCCGCTCGCCCCGGCTTCCGACGGTGGCGGGTCGATTCGAATTCCCGCCGCAACCGTCGGAGTCGTCGGACTGAAGCCGTCTCGGGGGAGGATCTCATTCGCATCCGGACTCGACAGCCCCGGCGGGCTCGCAGTCGCCGGCCCCATCGCGCGCACCGTCGCGGATGCCGCGCTGCTGCTGGACGTGCAGGTCAGCGGACGGCCGTATCCGTACGCCACCGGGGCACCGGGGCGCGGCTCTTTCCTCGATGCGGCGACGGCGGCCACGGCATCCGCTCGCATCGGCGTGACGATGGTCTCACCCTGGGATGACGACGAAGACATCGCACTCGACCCGGACGCGGCGCGCGCTGTCGACGTCGCGATGGCGCTGCTGACGGATGCGGGGCAGGGCATCGACGAGTTCGACTGGCGTCCGCGCGGGTACGCGGAGATGTTCACCACGATCTGGCGCACGAGCGCTGCGCGAATGACCCTGTCGGATACTGAGCTTGAGCTGGTCGAGCCGATCACCGCGTGGCTCGCCCGCGAGGGGCGTGCCCTCAGCGGCACCCAGGTGCTGGATGCGCTCGCCGCTGCGACGGTGTTCGAGCGCGAGACGATCACCGCGTTCGCACCGTTCGACGCAGTCCTGACACCGGCGCTCGCGCTGCCGCCGCGGCCGATCGGATGGTTCCACCCGACCGACGCAGCGGAGAACTTCTCGCAGCAGGTGCGTTATGCGCCGTACTCGAGCTTTGTGAACGTCGCTGGGCTCCCGGCGGTGGTGGTGCCGGTGATGCTGGATGCCTCGGGGCATCCGGTAAGCGTGCAGCTCATCGGGCGCCCCGGAGGGGAAGCGGCGATCATCGCGCTCGCCGCGGAACTGGAGCGCCGCACAGGCGCACTCCCTCGGCCCCCTGTCTGGGACGCCTGATGGCTGGTGTGCGGGATGCCGGCGATCCAGCCCCTTGACGTACCGCGCATCGGGTGCTCAAATATCACACCGGAACTGAGCTCGAGGGGGCAGCATGTGGGGTCGCATCAGAGCGAGCAGTGATCGCGGACTGCCGGGCGGCAGCAGCCACCTGAACCGAATCGAACCGTTCACATTCGGACTCGTCGGGGCGCTGGGTGTGCTCGTCGCGCTTCTGATCGGCGCGATCGTCGGTCAGCTCGCGACGGTCTTGATCTACGTCGGAGTGGCGCTATTCCTCGCCCTCGGCCTCGATCCCATCGTGGTCTTCCTGGAGAAGCGGATGCCGCGTGCGGCGGCGGTGAGCGTGGTCGTCGCCGGAGTGCTGGTGATCTTCGCCGGCATCCTGCTCGCGATCGTGCCGATCATCGTGCGTCAGATCGCCAATCTCATCGAGGATGCCCCGATGCTGATCGAAGACGTGATGAGCAGCGACTGGTTCACACAGGTGACCGGCCAGTACGCCGCCGAGATTGCGAACGCCGCCGATGGTGCTCTGGAATTCATCCAGGATCCCGATAACCTCGGCCAGATCGGCGGCGGGTTGATCGCTGTGGGATCGGGGATCGCCAGCGGGGTCACCGGGGTGATCATCGTGCTCATCCTGACGCTGTACTTCATGGCGTCGCTTCGAAGCATGAAGCGGACAGCCGCGCGGTTCGTTCCCGCGTATCGGCGGGCGCGTTTCACCGAACTTCTCGAAGACGTGTCAACGGCGGTGGGGCGCTACGTGATCGGTCAGGCCAGTCTGGCGTCGATCAACGCGGTGCTGACGATCATCTTGATGAGCATCATCGGGGCGCCGGTGCCGGCGCTGCTCGCACTCATCGCGTTCATCGGCTCGCTCATCCCGCTTGTTGGAACCCTCAGCGCTTCGATCATCATCTCGCTCGTCTGCCTGATCGACGCACCGGTCACCGCGTTGATCGCAGCCGCCTACTACCTCATCTACATGCAGATCGAGGCGTATGTGCTGAGTCCGCGCATCATGAGCCGAGCGGTGTCCGTGCCCGGTGCGATCGTCGTGATCGCGGCGGTCGGCGGCGGCGCGCTCGGCGGAATCCTCGGTGCGCTGGTGGCGATCCCGGTGATGGCGAGCATCATCATCATCGTGCAGAAGGTGCTGTTTCCCGCGCAGGACCGGAAGGTCGTGCCGCCCGACGCGGAGGTGGGGGTCATCGCCTAGGCGACAGCATTCAGAGGCGAGTCCAGCCTTCGATGGGCGCGTCACTCATGAGTCTTGCCTGGATCGTCGAGCTTCGCGGACTGTTCATCGGCGGCATCCTGTTCGTCCGCAGTATCTGCGTCGACGACGATGATCGGAAGCGACGAGGTCTCGAAAACTTCGGTGAACGCCTCGTCTACGGGCACGTCGATCCAGGGGTGATCGTCCTGGGAGTGATCGTATTCACTCGGGACGAGCGCGAAGTCGTCACCGAACTCGGCCAGCCCGGTGCGCACGCTGTGTCGCAGCGCTTGCCGCGCATACTTGTCGCGCAGGATCAGCGGATCGCGGCCGAGATCCTTCATCAGCGCGATCATCATGAATACCAGGATGATGGCGAATGGCAGCGCCGCGATGATCGTCACGTTCTGCAGTGCGCGCAGACCGCTTCCCTCGACCCCGGTGACGAGCAGAACCGCAGCGATCACGCCGACGAGCGTGCCCCACGTGATCGTGACCCAACGCTTGGGCGTCGGGTCGCCCTGCTGTGACATCGTGCCCATGACGAGTGACGCCGAGTCGGCGCCGGTGATGAAGAAGATCGCGATGAGGAGCATCAGCATGATGTTCGTGATGCCGGTGAGTGGCAGGTTCTCGAGCACGCCGAAGAGCACATTCTCCGGCGGCGTCGTCGCCAGCTCTGCTCCGTTCATCTGCAGATCGATCGCGGTTGTTCCGAAGATCGCGAACCACACCAGAGAGATCAGCGATGGAACGGCGATCACGACCAGCACGAACTGCCGGATCGTGCGGCCACGGGAGATCTTGGCGATGAACATGCCGACGAACGGCGACCACGAGATCCACCACGCCCAGTAGAAAATTGTCCAGGATGCCAGGAACTGCTCCGTCGCTTCGCCTTGCGCGCCCGAGCGACCCATCATCTGGGGAAGGTCATTGATGAACTCGAAAGCGATTGCCGGGATCATGTTCAGGATCAGCAGCGATGGGCCGACGAAGAAGACGAACAACGACAGCACGATGGCCGCTACCGAGTTGATATTCGACAGTGCCTGGATGCCCTTGGACACGCCGGATGCTGCGGAGGCGATGAAGCAGGCGGTGAGGACGGCGATCACGGCGATGAGGACGCCGTTGCCGATCTCGCCGATGCCGGCGACGAGCTCGACTCCGTGACCGATCTGCAGAGCGCCGAGACCGAGAGACGCCGCCGTTCCGAAGAGCGTCACGAGGATCGAGAAGATGTCGATCGTCTTGCCAATCGGGCCCGTCGTCTTGTGCTCGCCCAGCAAGGGCGCGAACACCGACGAGATGAGCGGCGTGCGCCCTCGCCGGAAGGATCCGTATGCGATGGCGACGCCCACCAGTGCGTAGAAAGCCCATGCCTGCGGGCCCCAGTGATACAGAACCTGGGCCTGTGCGGTCTGCATGGCCTCGAGCGTTCCGCCTTCGACGGTTCCCGGTGGCGGGTTGTCGAAGAATGTCAGCGGCTCTGCGGCGCCCCAGAACACCAGGCCGATGCCCATGCCCGCGGCGAAGAGCATCGAGATCCAGGAGAACATCGAGAACTCCGGGGCTTCATCGTCGCGCCCGAGGGGAATGCGGCCGTACTTGCTGACGCCGAGGAAGATCATGAACAGCAGGATCGCTGTGGCCACGGAGGTGAACAGGACTCCGGTGTACTCAATGACCCAATTCAGTGTGGACTGCGCAGTGGTGGAGAGGCTCTCGCCGCCGAGGATGCCCCAGCCGATGAATGCGACGACAAAGGCCGCTGCGACACCGAACACCAACCAGTCGGTGCGATACACCCGTCCGGTCTGCTCGACCCCCACGCCGGGGATCAGCGCCGGGTGCACGCCCTTCGGCGACAGGTCCTTCAGGCTGCGCGCGATATTTCGTGCGACTTTCACCGCGCGTGTGGGCGGGCGTGCTGTCGATGACCCGTCTGGGGCGTTCTTCCGCGTTCCCTGATCGCTGTTCACGAGACCCATACTTGCAGTGTCTGGGTCGTAGCGGAGGTAGGGTGAGCAGAAACGGAGGGATGCCGCAGTGATCACTCGGTTCGAAGAGCTTGACTGGCAGCCCACCCCGATCGGCGACCTGATGCTGCGACGGCGCACGGAGCCGTCGGTAGGACAGGAGATCTACGAGGTAAAACTCGGTGACGAGTACCTCATGTCGAGTCTGTTCACGGTGGCGGAGGAAGAGCTGGCAAATCTCGGACTCGCCGCTGTCGAAGGCGATGATCTGTCCGTCCTGGTGGGAGGCCTCGGGCTCGGGTACACAGCCGTCGCCGCTTTGCGTGACGAGCGCATGCGCGCGCTCACGGTGATCGACAGGCTCGGTGCGGTGATCGGCTGGCATGAGCGCAAGCTGCTGCCGGCGTCGGCCGAACTCGTCGAAGATGCTCGAACGACGCTTGTCGAGGACGATTTCTTCGCCATCGTTCGGGCTGAGCCTGCGGGGGACCGTGCCGGATACTCGGCCATCCTGCTCGACGTGGATCACTCACCGCGACACCAGCTGGATCCCACCCACGCCGATCTTTATACGGCGGCGGGGTTGCGGGCTCTGGACCGGCACCTCGCAACGCGGGGGATCTTCGCGCTGTGGTCGGATGATCCGCCTGACGATGTCTTCATGATCGAGTTGAACGCGGTGTTCGACGATGCCGTCGCGCATGTCGTGGACTTCGACAATCCGGTCACGGGTGGCGTGTCATCCAATACGGTCTACGTCGCGCGCAGTCGCGGCTGACCGAGACTGCGCGGGTCAGGCTCAGCGGCGGACGCGCGCGCGGGATTTCGCCACACTGGCGAGCGTCGCGCGCAGCGGTGTGCCGAGGTAAAGTCCGAGCGAAGCCCCGGCCGCGAGGCCCACGCCGATCGTGGCAGCCAACACGAGCGGGCTGATGCCGGCTAGCATCCCCTCGACCGTTCCGTCGGAGTCGACGATGCCGAGCAGCCCGCGGAACACGGCGGAGCCGGGCACGAGGGGGACGATCGCCGCGGTGGTGACCGCGACCGAAGGAACATGCTGGTTGCGGGCGAGAAGCACGCCGATGAAGCTGGCAAGGAGAGCCCCCACGCCGCTCGCACCGGCCGCGTGGATGTCGAGCAGTATCGCGAGGTTGTAGCCGATGATCGCGATCACGCTCAGCAGGGCGCTGACGACGATGATGCGCATCCCGGCGCCGTTGAACAGGGCCACGGAGACCGCAATAATGATGGCGCCCACGATCTGAGAGGGGAGCGATCCGAACGGCAGGGTGTCGGTGGGCAAGGCCATGCTGAAACCGACGAGACGGGCGAGTTCCAGTCCGATCAAGATGCCGAGCACGACCCCCAGGGTCTGCATCGTGAGGTCGAGGATCCGGCCGACCGCCGTTACCGCGAACCCGTCGATAGCATCCTGAGCGGCACCGACGACGGTGAGTCCGGAGAGCATCAGCACGATCCCCGATGCGACCATGATCGACGGTTGCACGTCAGTGAACGGCGTGATGTTCGCAGCGCCCAACGCTGACACGATGGTCGCGACGGCGGTGATGACGAATGCGCCGGCAGTCTGGCTGAAGAACGACGGCACCTGAATGCGTGCCAGCCCTGCCTGGGTGAACGCGGCCCCGAGCGCTGCGATGAAGGTCAGCAGCATCATCAGCGGTGAGGCGCTGAACAGGAACGCGACGCCGACGGTGAGCAGTGCGCGCGAAACGATCACGACAATCGGGCGGTACAGGAATGGCGTGCGGCGGATGACACGGAATGCCAGGCGTGCTTCGCCGAGCTCCATCCCCTCGCTGATGTCGACCAGGAGCGCTTGCAGGCGCTGCAGTTTTGCGTGGTCGGGTGACGCGGCTTTGACCACGCGCAACAGGGTCGTGGGCCAGTCCTCCTCACCGCGGTGGTACGAGACGTTGACCGAGTTATAGGTGACGTCAACGTGCACACCGGTCAGGCCGTACACCTGGGCGACGCGGACGATGGCGAAGGTCACGTCGTGCGCGGAGGCACCGACCGTGAACATCGACTCACCGATCCGCAGCGCGAGGTCGAGGATCTTGACGACAACAGTCTCGTTGAGCACCGGATACGCCTCGGTGAGCGCGACCTCGGACGGATCGGACCGGATCACACGGCGCACGGTGCTCAGCAGCCGCCAGGGGTGTTCGCGAGGCATGTACCCATTCTCTCCGCGCGACGGCTGAACGTCACCCTTGCGGGACAGAGTCTGCGTTCTGGTTCGGATGAAGACGGATTCGACCACGGAGGAACGGCAGCGTCGGCGCCCGGTATTCCAGCGCCGGCCGGTCGTGCGGTTCGAGGGTAAAGTCCGCCTGTCCGAAGCGCCAGAGCCGGTTGAAGAGAAACACGCCCACTGTCACCGTTCGGTCGGACGGCACCTGCCACGTGCCCAGGCCCCACTGCGTCGGCTGTCCGCGGCCTTCGATGATCAGTGTTGGTCTGACGCCGGCGTACAGAGCGAACCAGGGCTTGTGTAAGGTCAGCTCGATGCGGCGACTCTCGTTGTCAGCGTTCACCTTTGCATCGACTCCCGGGGGTTGGATTGCGATCAGCTTAGCTGTGGCGCGGGGAGTCGCTCGTCCGTGCTCCGACTACGAGAGTGGCACGGGATGCAGCCTCGTCACCTCGCGAGTCGCGAGGTCGATCATCACGGCGCTGTCTTCGGGGACCGGTGTCCATCCTTCTGCATCGAGGCCGCTGGAGATCACGTGAACGGCGTCGACCGTGATGCGGTAGTTCATGGCGTAGTACTCGGTCGCGTGGCTGGCGGGCATCGCCTCGTCGGACTCGAAGAGCTCGCGTAGGGATTCGACGGGCGAATCGACACGGCTGTTGATATGAATCGCGAACAGCTTGCTCGGGGTCAGGAGAAGGGCGTTGAGGCTCGAGTTGGGGAACTCGCGAACCAGGATCTCAAGCGCACGAGTGACACCCTCTGCTTCATCGCCTGCAGCTTCATCGATGCATTGCATGACGAGACGGAAGTAGCGCTCGCTGTCGGTGTCGCCGATGAGTTTGTCTTGTGACGCCGTGCTGAGCTGTGATTCGAGGTGAGAGATCGGAGAGATATGTCCGTTGTGCGCGAATGCGTAGCCGTCATCGGTGAAGGGGTGCGTGTTCTCGGGCGACACGGGCAGCCCGCCGGTCGCCCAGCGCAGGTGCACGAGCCCGCAGCATCCGAGTTCCTGTTCTGACAGTGCCGTGTAATGCGGGTCGAGGGAAGCGTTGAGCGCGGACGATACCGCTTCGGTGTCGCCACCGAGCGCGCGATGCCATGCCATGCCCCACCCATCGCCGTGCACCTCGGTGAGCGCGGTGAACGTCTCGAAATCGTCGTGTCCGAGAACATCGACGATCGACGTCGGACGGGTGGTGACGTAGCCAAGCAGTCGGCACATGGGGCTGTTCTCCTCTCGTTGCAAGGCCGAGTTTCCCCTCTTCGACGCGTGCAGGCAACCCCGGCTCATCGGTTCCGCTCTCCGCGCAACCGCTTCTGCCGTTATCGAGTCGACCTGACACACTGGGCGCATGCGCACTGTCGGAGTTGAAGAAGAACTGCTGCTCGTAGACGCGGAGACGGGCCGGCCACGATCGGTTGCTGCGCGCACGCTGAGGTATGCCGAAGAAGTCGCGAACCCTGTCGAGCCTCCCAGCGGCGGCGCATCGGCCGACGTCGAGGAACCGCCAGGCGGTTCACTCGAGCACGAGTTGCAGCAGCAGCAGGTCGAGACAGACACGATTCCACACACCGACATGGTCGCGCTCGGCGACGATGTTCGGGCGTGGCGTGATCATGCGATCACCGCGGCACGCCGTGCGGGTGCTCGCGTGATCGCCTCAGGAACATCGCCGCTTCGGGTCGAAGCTGCGATCGTCGGCAAGCCCCGTTACCTGCAGATGGTGGAGCACTTCGGGCTGACCACAACCGAGCAGCTCACGGGAGCATGTCACGTGCACGTCTCGGTCGAATCGGACGATGAAGGCGTGGGTGTGCTCGACCGCATTCGAGGCTGGTTGCCTGTGCTGCTCGCGCTGAGCGCGAACTCGCCGTTCTGGCAGGGGGAGGACACGAAGTACGCGAGTTTCCGCTCGCAGGCGATGGTGCGTTGGCCCACGGCCGGTCCCACTGAGACATTCGGGTCTGCGGAGAGCTATCGCGAGCTCGTCCGCTCGATGATCGCATCCGGTGCCATTCTCGATGAGGGCATGGTCTATTTCGACGCCAGGTTGTCGCACCACTATCCGACGGTCGAGATCCGTGTCTCCGATGTTTGCCCGGATGCTGCAGATGCGGTGCTCATCGCAGCTCTGTGCCGGGGTCTCGTGGATACGGCTGCTGCGGCGTGGCGCGCGGGGGAGGAGCCGCTGCCCCTGTCTGTGTCGATGCTTCGGCTCATGAGCTGGCAGGCGGGACGGTTCGGCATCGAAGGTGACCTGATCGATCCGGAAACGCTGAAGCCGCGGGCTGCGCGTGAGATCATCACTGATCTCGTCGACCACATTCGCGCAGCACTGCGCGAGAACGGCGACGAGTCACTTGTCGACGAGCAGATCGAGCAGATCTTCGCGCGAGGTAACGGCGCAATGCGCCAGCGCGCGATGCTCGAGAAGACCGGTCAGCTGAGCGATGTCGTTGCGGATCTCGCCCGCCGTACTGCTGATCTCGCCGGCTGATTCAGGCCGCGGGGAGCCAGCGAATTACGCGGTCGTTGAAATACTCCGGGCGTTGTAGAGGGATGCCATGGCCGCAGTCGTCGATAATCGAGAGTTCGCTGCCGGGTAGTGCTGCGTGGATGCTGTCGGCTGAATCGCGCATCAAACGTCGCTCTCGTCGTCCGACCATGATGATTACGCGCCCCGGGAATGTCGACCATCCCGCGGGTAGCTCGAACCTCATGTTGTCGCCCACGGCGGCCAAGAGCGTTGCCTTCGTGATGCTGGCGCTGGTACTGATGTAATCCTCCATCAGGTGAGGAGGTACGAATAGCTCCCGGGCTTGCAGTTTCGCGAACCATCGTTGGCGAGCCAGGGGAGCGCTGAAGCCGAGCGCGCCGAGCGTGAAGCCAGTGAACGGCATGGCCTTCGCCTGAGCGCTGATGACGATCACTTGGCTTACGAGGTCAGGATGTTCGGACGCAAGTTGAATGGCGAGCTGGGCTCCGAGAGAAAAGCCGATCACGGTCACCGGCCGACTAGGCACCGTCGCGGCGAGCAGCTGCGAGAGCGCAGCGACGGTCTCTGAATGGGAGACGTACGACTCGCCGGCCGAGCGACCGTGGGCAGGTAGATCGGGAACAAGAACGGTGTAATCGGGCTCTAGCCGTCCCCTCAGGGAGTCCCACATCCACCCGGCAACGCCGCCGCCGTGGAGAAGGAGCACGGGCGATGCGTCGTCAGGGCCAGAAAGAGCGAAAAACATGATGCACTCAACCCTGCCAGAGCGCCGCGGTTGTGCGGATCCGGAACTGGAGGCATCGGCCCAAGAGGATGCGCGCTATAAGTCACTTTCAGGAAGTGGGTTTGAGAGTACGCGCCGCATCCGGCCTCGGTGCACTCGTTGCTGGTACAACCACCCGCTTGCGCCGCCGCGCTGGACCCCCTCGTCTTAGCGCAGCACCGCGCGCGCAACCTCGAGTGCAGCGGTGCCGTCGAGTGCGGGCATATCTTCCCAGCGACCGCCTCCGACTGCTACCTCAAATTCTGGCGTCCACACCACCGACTGGAGTGCGGCTACCGTTCCGGTACCCATCTCAACGACGTACGCGACACCGCCGAGTTCTGCGACCCACTTGTCCGTGATCTCGGCGGTTTCGGGAAAGACCTGTTGCAGTCCTGGAATGTCAGGCCTGGTCGACGCGTCGTCTACCGGTGTGACGCCGAGTGAGACCTCGCGGGCATTTGCCCAGTCAGTATTGTCTTCCGGCATCGTCCAGGTACAGCTCACGCCCCACTCGTTGACGCTGTTTCCTTCGATCTGAGTGAGTCCATCGATGTACGGCGCCATCGTTGATTCCAGGTCATCACATGATGAAATGTGGTCGATCGACAGTGTTTTGGGCGCCGGCGGTACTGAGTCGGAAACATCGTTGCCCGGTGAGGCATTCTGGCCAGTGTCCTCAACGGGGTCGGGAGAAATAGCAGCCGCGCAACCCAACAACATCACAGACGAGACAGCGAATATGACAACAGACATCTGAGTTTTCACGCGTAGTAGCTTACCAAGCAACACGTGTTCGCCTCGTCGCTCGGCGGGGCCCGCGAGTTGTCGCGGGCGTGATGCGCAGGAAGGTGTGTGGCCGCTCAGCACTCGACCCCGAACGCCTCCGTAACTCCAGTGTTTCCAGGGCAAAACAAAACCCCCGCCATGTAGAAGCTAGGCGAGGGTTTCCAGGACCACTGTAATGATGACCCCTGTGGCTCTGACGGGCGTCGATCCCGTGACCTCACGATTTTCAGTTGGATTCGGTGAGGTAGCGGGTACTTGTTGGTCGCCGTTTGCCGCGTGATTCCGGGGAAGTCGTCATGGTTGCTCGCGACTGGTTGAGGGTGGTTTCAGAGGGGTTACCGGCACAATATCGGCACGTCGGCCGCGAGATCCAACCCCTGTAAGGTGGGTCGCTCAACGTGGGCGTCGAGTGCTATTCCGGTGTCTGCGCGCGAGTAAGGGTACGAACGTGGTCTCGAGGTCTTGGTAGGAGGAGAGTCCGTCATGCGTAGCGACTATTTCGCCACCGCTGAAGGCCATGAACGTCGGCGCAACGTTGACGTCGTATCGTGATGAGATTCCTGGCGATTCATCGGTGTTGACGAAAAGGGTTTGCACCTGCTTCGCGTGCTTTGAGGCGAATGCAGAAAGAGCGCGTTGGACGTTGAGCCAATGCGCCCCCTGCCAAGTCGGGCCGAGGCCTACGAGTGAGACGCCGCGATAGCCCGAAAGTAGGGCATCGAATGTGTGATCAGTCGCTAGCTGCGCGACAATGCGCGGTGGTGGAGAGAATGTGCTCAGCGTCGGGTTAAGCGCGAAATCTTGTGTTCGCTTCAAGAAACGCAATTCTGCTCTTCCCGTGAGCTTCTGTGGGCTGCCCAACGCGTACCGATCAGCCGTCGACCACACGTAAGTGCGACTCTCCTGGCGCCATGAGAAAAGGGGGGACTGCCATCGCACCTGCATGTAGAAGCCCTCGTCGGGGTGAATCTCCCACCTGTACTCGTTCGCTCGTGGCGGGTCCGAGTGATGGGTTTCAGCGGGGTCGAAGACGTCGACAAGAACGTGCTCACCACGGTGCAGTTCAGGTCTTCTCACGATCGCATCTCCGTGCATCGAGAAGTCATGCGGAGTCAATTGGCCGCCAACCACGTCAAGATTACGAACCGGGTTGGATCCATCCGAGCTGATGTGGAAGGTAATCGAGGGTACGAGACTGGGCCACGATGATGACGTGACCTTGAGCTTGGCGCGCGAACGAACAGCCCAGACCACTCCCGCAATTGCAATGATCGCAGCCAGTATCGTCAGGCTGTTAGCAACTCGTCCGAACCATGTATCGAATGACTCCACTGACTAAGCCTGGCAGACTCGAGACGCGCGGGGGAACTGGCAACCGGTATGGTTCTGGTCGGCAGACTCGCATGCGGTCGCAGAGAAGCCCTGACCTGACCTGGCGTAAGAGTACGTGTGCCGCACGAGTAGAAGCCTCGTAAGAGACAGCGGCTCCGACGGGAGTCGATCCAATGACCCCAGGATGTTCGGTTAGATGCGTTGGGTCAGTGGGTACTCACTGGCCGCGTGATTCCGAGGGAAACGCCATGGTTAGTGACAACTGGCTGAGGGCGGTTTCAGCTGAGCTACCGGCGCGAACTGGCCCGAATCACGGTGTGGTTACTATCTTGAGGAGGCTCCGGGAATTCTGCAACGAGACCTCGCTATTGCACTTCGAGCAGAAGAGGCCCGCTTCTGAGCCTATTGCGATTTCGTTACAGCCTTCGCACTCGATGATATAAGTGTCGAGGTATCGTTCGATATCTGCGACTTCTCTGTTTCGGAGGAGAATGCGCGGATCGCTGAAAGCGTATACGTGGAGGGGACGATTGCGTCCGGTCTGCTGTTCTCCGACCTTACTCACGGCGCCAATTGCATCCCACTGAAGAATCTTCTGTCGCATCGCTGGGACTGAGATTTTGAAAACGTCGCTGGCGAGCTTCGGCGTGGTGAAGCTGGCACCCGGGACACGCGAGAAATCTACCTCTATGCGTGGGAAAAGTTCCTCAACCCGCTGGCCGGAGAACTCCCGGATTCCTCGCATGAGGTCACTTCGCGAAATCGCCTCAGTGTCTCCTGCCCGCGTAGCCTCCGCGATGACGTGCTTAGCGAGGCGGATCATGTCGCGGGGAGAGCCGTGGGCCAGATAACAGAGCAGTGCATGGGCATCGATTCCGGCTTCCTCGCTCATCAGGTTGTTGAAGGAGGAGATTTCCCGACCCGAGAAAGTCAACAGCCGGCGCGAGAGCATCTCTGAGAGTTCTTCGACAGACCACCGGAGCGGCTTGATGGTCACCCGGTCAGGGCGCCCGCCTTGTGTCCGGAACAACGCCTCAGTCTGATCCCATAGGAATAGCTTGAAGCCAATTCCTGGTTGCTCGAGCGTGGGAAGGCTGGTCACCAATGATCGGATTACGTTGAACGCCGCCTGCGGATCGGCTGCGGTTGCCGACGTCTCGTCGACCCGATCTACCAGAACGTAGACCGACCTCCAAGCAAGCTTGCGGGCAATGGTCACTAGATCGGCTAGCAGGTCCTTCGCGCCAGCTGACAACGCGGTTGGCGACGAGACCAATTCCGCGTTGATCGGTGAGGTCGTGAGCCCAGCAGCAGCAGACAGCGCGCCGACGATGCCGGTGACGAGCCCGCCGTACTTGGCCCACAGTTCGCTGGCCTTGTCGTGACGGTTCTTAATGGACCCCATCGCGGCGCGAAATTGCGTTGCAGTCAAGGAGGATAACAACGCAGTCGTCGCAGTCTTGAGGACGACCTTGTCGTAGTCGTCGATGTGGGAGGACGCTTCCGTGGGTTCCGCTTCAATCTCGGACAGGATCGCGAGGGCCAGTAGACGAGCGATCTCAATCTGGTGTTGTTCCACGGTTGGGGTCGTGGCGCCTGCCCATTCGAAATCCATGTACGCAATCGCGAGGTAGGGGTTTGAGTCGTTCGTCGAATTCACTTCGAGCATGCGGCGAAGAGCAGACTTTCCGGTTCCACGTGGCGAGAAGATGATAGTCGGTTCGGGCGCCGTGGGATCACCGAGCACGCTGGGGAAGTATGGCGGTGGGACGAAGTACTCGGCGAGCAGTTCCTCGCGGTCAGAGTCCCAGGTGGCAAATGGATCGGAAGTGAAACCTGCTCGAGACATGATCGAAGGTTGCGTCACGTTGTTGGCTCCTTGGGTAGTTCGTCGGCGAACTTCCCTTAGCCTATCCGGGGCGAGATCAAGCTTCGATCTGGCCCAGCCACGTAGCGCCGCCGAGGACCGGACGCACCGCAGGCGGCGCAGCTGGCCGCTAGGCCGGCCTTGAAAGAGTATAGAAAGTTCTCACAGATCCTCGCGTCGTGTGCGCCAACGCGTTCAAGTCTGCTGCACCAGCGTCTCGAACGCGCGTCTCGCGAGCTCCCGGTCGTGCTCGTCGAGTATCTGCCAGGCAGGGTGGCCAATATCGGCGAGGTGATCTACTGCTGGCCGCAGGTGTCGACGTTGAGTGGTGGGGATGCTCGAGTACTTCAGCGGGTTGTTGGTGTCGGCCGCAAGGAGAACCACAATGTCTTCGAGGTGGCGCCCGCGGTCTCTTTGATCGTTCTTGAACGCGGCGGCCTTGAGTACGAGCGCCGCCGGTGTTCGAGGAACGGCGATCCGAACGTCGCGGCCGTCGGCTTCCACGATGTAGACGTCCGGATCCTGCAGCGCGAGCGTGGCGCCAGGGGCGCGCATGATGGGGCGCGACATCCATCTCGCGCGGCCAGCCAGGTTGGTCACCATGATGTCGACGACGTCTTCGCCTCGCGTGAATCTATGGAAGGGGCCACTGGGTTCCACTGGACGCATGCCCAGGCGCTGGAGCGGTCCGACTACAGCGCTCACATCAGCGGCGATTGCTTGGAGGTTCAGGAGCACGTCAACGTCCGTTGTGGGCCGAGCGGCGGAGACACGGCCTCGTAGCGCGTGGAGGTGAGTCATCATCCCACCCATCAGCACCCAGCTGTGAGGTGGGGTCGCCTCGACGACTTCGATCAGCAGCGGCCACGGTAGAGCTGCAATATCGACGTCTGTCAGGCGATGCTCGTCAACCATTGCGCCCTCATCTTCAGCAGTGCATCAACTCCCACTGACCTGACCCGCGTCGATGTCGAGCGGAAGCAGTCCGCGGCGACGAGCCCGACGGGCGTCTCCGGCCACGGGAACACATCGTCGCGAATCCGGTAGACGAATACGTCACCAGTTGAATCCTCGACGAGGCGCGCAGCGGCCGCGAACGTCCGAAATGCGTCGTCGCTGTGAACATACCCGTGGAGACCACGCGCGCCGGCGTGCAACTGCCGCCATGGCTCGGTAGTGATCCGATCGATCGCATTCTCGCCCGTGAAGATCAGATGCTCGGCCACGCGCTCCATCCATTTCGTGGAGTACCGGCGAACTGTGATCGCCTGGCCTATCTTCGCCGCGAGCTCCTCAGCGCTTGTGTGCATGATCAGACCGGTGTCACGCTTGCTGAGCCGCCCGCCGTCCGAGAGAGCATCGATGATGCGACGGATGGTTGCCGCAGTCCACGGGCGTCCTGCTGAGATTCCGAGTGATGCGCGCGCGGCAACCGAGGTCTCGGCGACGAGCCAGGTGCGCCCCACACGTCTGCCTGCGAGTTGTTCGTCATGAAGTAGGGAGAGCACTCGCTGCGGGCTCACTTGTAAGCGCCGAGCTGCTTCCTTTGTCGAGATCTCCATGGCTGCACAATCATTGGTTTGAAACAATAATTATGCACCGATCGGGCGGGGCTGTCCAGGGTGGCTGCCGGCACAAAACAGGCACGACGTCTCCGAGGAGCCCGTTTCGTCTCGATCCGCTCGCTCAATCACCGGGAGGGGAGGCGCGTTTCGTCTCGCTCTGTTCGCTCAATGATCGGGGACGGAAACCGCCTCTCACCAGGGCAAAGCAAAACCCCCGCCATGTAGAAGCTAGGCGAGGGTTTCTAGGATCACTGTAATGATGACCCCTGTGGCTCCGACGGGCGTCGATCCCGTGACCTCACGATTTTCAGTCGTGCGCTCTACCAACTGAGCTACAGAGCCATGCGGCACATCATAAATCTGCCGCATCCTAGACGAAAGGCCCTTACCGAAATAAGGGCCCGTCGCTTAGAGCGACCCTGACGGGACTTGAACCCGCGACCTCCGCCGTGACAGGGCGGCACGCTAACCAACTGCGCTACAGGGCCATGCATATTAAATTATATCGGAGTGACCCCAACGGGATTCGAACCCGTGCTACCGCCGTGAAAGGGCGGCGTCCTAGGCCGCTAAACGATGGGGCCGAGGCTGTCCCGGGGGACTTCCTTGCCGACGCTCAAGCATAAGCGATCTTTTGGGCAAAAAGCTAATCGAGGGCGCGTCCGCCGAACGCCCGGGCGTTTCGGGGAGAGGATGGCTCATATCCATGGCCTCCTGGCGCCCCGCGTGCTGTTGCGGATGTTAAAGATGTTGTTACTGTGGCATAAGTGAATTGGGTGGAAGGGGCCGTGTGAACGACGAGCAGTCCTTGATGGATGCTGCGCTCGACGCAGGGGACTCCTGTGGTTGCGCGCCCAGCATCGATGAGCGCCGCACCTTCTGGCAGAAGAACGTCCTCACCCGGCGCAACGCCCTCGGTCTTGGCGCACTCAGCGCCGTCGCGCTCAGCGCGTTCGGTATCGGCTCCGGTGTCAACGCTGCTTATGCCGCCAGCTACCCCACGTGGGAAGACGTCGAACGTGCGCGAAACAATGAAGCAGCCAAAGCCGGCGAGATCACCCGCATCGAGGGCTTGATCCAATCCCTCACCCAGCGCGTCGCTGAGACACAGGCGGCCGCAGAGGCAGCCGGCAATGAGTTCTTCGAGGCTCAGCAGGAATATTTCGCAGCGATCGCCGAAGCCGAGGCGCTTCAGTCGCAGGCTGACGCTCAGGCGAAGATCGCCGATGAGTCGGCCCGCAAAGCCGGCCAGGTCGCCGCACAGCTTTACCGCAACGGTGGCGACGACACCGCACTGGAACTCTTCTTCGCCGGTTCCGCGGCGAACGCGGATCAGCTGCTGTCCCGCCTGGGCACGATGGACAAGCTCCTGCAGTACAACCAGTCCGTCTACGACGACGCCGTCGCCGCTCGAAACTCCGCGCAATCGCTCAGCGATCAGGCCGTGGTGGCACGCGATGAGCGCGACCGTCTGCAGAAGGTCGCGGAAGAGAAGATGCGCGCAGCGCAGGACGCCGCAGCGGCCGCCCAAGCCGCTCTCGCAGAGCAGGCCGAACACCGAATCACGCTCGAAGCACAGCTGCAAGCCCTCAAAGGCGAAACTGCGAAGACCGTCGCCGACTACCAGGCGGGCGTTGCTGAAGCCAAGCGCATTGCCGAAGAGAAGCGCAAGGCTGAAGAAGCCGCACGCCGCGCAGCCGAAGAGGAAGCGCGACGCCGCGCTGAAGAAGAACGGCGACGTCGTGAAGAAGAAGCAGCCGCCGGTGGCGGTGGCGGTGGCGGCGGTGGTGGCGGCGGCGGAGGCGGAGAGAGTCCCGCTGCAGTCGGCAGCGGCGGCTGGGTTCGCCCGCACGGAGGCTGGCGCTCATCGGGCTACGGCCCGCGCACTGTGCAGTGCGGCAGCAGCTACTGCTCGAGCGGATTCCACTACGGCGTCGACCTCGCCAACGGCTGCGGCACACCGATCTTCGCGGCGCAGTCAGGAACCGTCGACTACGCCGGCTGGAACGGCGGCTACGGCAACTACGTCCGCATTCAGCACGGCGGCGGTGTGGGCACCGGCTATGCGCACATCAACTCCTTCGCCGTCAGCTGGGGCCAGTGGGTCAACGCCGGCCAGATCATCGCCTACGCGGGCAACACCGGCAACTCCTTCGGCTGCCACCTGCACTACGAGGTGTATATCAACGGTGGCTACACGAACCCGATCAACTTCATGGCGGCGCACGGAATCTCCGTCTGACGCCTCCCGCACACGAAGAAGCCCTCGGCCGCAATACAGCGGATCCGAGGGCTTCTACATAGGGGAACGGTTCAGTGACCGTTCTCGCCGAAGCGCACGATGGCTTCGTCGAGGATGCGCTGCGCCTCGGCAGCGTCACCCCACGCATCGACCTTGACCCACTTGTTGGGCTCGAGGTCCTTGTAGTGCTCGAAGAAGTGCGTGATCTCCTTCTTCGTGTACTCGGCGATGTCGTCGATGTCCTGGATGTGCGCCCAACGCGGGTCTTTCGACAGCACGGCGACGAGCTTGTCATCGCCGCCGGCCTCGTCGCTCATCTTCAGAACGGCGACGGGGCGGACCTCGACGACGACACCGGGGAAGAGCGCGTGGTCCAGGAGAACCAGCACGTCCAGCGGGTCGCCATCCTCGCCGAGCGTGTTGTCGAAGTAGCCGTAATCGGCCGGATAGCCGAACGTCGTGTAGAGCACGCGGTCGAGGTGGACTCGTCCGGTTTCGTGGTCGACTTCGTACTTCACGCGGCTGCCGCGCGGGATCTCAATGACGGCGTCGTGTGCGCCCATGCGTGTACTCCTCAAGAAAGACGGTTGGGATGCCGCGGACTAGCCTACCCGCGCAGTCGCTCAAGCAACTTCTCCAGGGGTGTTGAGAAGACCAACAGCAGCAGAGCGAAGTAGCCGACCTCATGCACCCAGGCCGCGATCGGCAACGCGATGCAGAACAGGGCGATAGCTGCGATGTCGCCGATCGCCCCGTGCCATAGCCGTTGCGCCGTGAAGCCGGAAAGGGACGGATGCCGGATCAAATACAGCTTGCCGGCGAGGGTGGCGGCCTGCGTGAGGATCAGCGTGCCGATGTAGACCAGCGCCTGCAGCGGGTCGGTCTCCATCTGACCGAGCATCGCCGTCGGCACGGGCAGCCAGACGATCGTCAGCATCCACGCGACGTTGATCCAGACGAGCGGCATCGTGACACGAAACACCTGATCGTACTGTCGGTGATGCTCCATCCAGAACATCGCGATCAGCAGAAAGCTGAGGATGAAGCTGATCAGCTGGCCCCGATGCGAGACCAAGAATTCCCACGTAGTGGCGCCGGTGCCGGCCTCATCGGAGATCGATTCGAGTAGCGGCAGGATCAACAGCGTCATCGCTATGGCAACGACCGCATCCACGAACGCCTTCAGCCTCTCCGGCGCCATTGTGACCGCTTCCTCGGCCGACTCCGACGATTGCGTCACGGGCCCAGAATATGACCGAGACGGATGCCGCGGTAGGGGCTCTTCGGTGTCGTACCGTTGTCGTGTGCCCTCTCTGTCACCCGCTATCGCTGAGCTTCGCCGCGCCGTGCGCACCGCCCTTCTCGACCTGCCCGACGACTCGACCGTCGTCGTCGCGCTCTCGGGTGGTGCAGACTCTCTGGCGCTCGCTGCTGCGACCGCCTTCGAAGCGCGCGCGCGGAGCATCCAGGTGGTGAGCGTCACGATCGACCACGGTCTGCAAGAACGATCGGCGGAGGTTGCGGCTTCGGCCGTCGCGAAGGCGGAAGGCCTTGGCATCCGTGCACTCAGCGAGCGCGTGCACGTCGCATGCAGCGGAACGGGGACCGGCGGGCCAGAGGCCGCGGCCCGCGACGCGCGCTACGCGGCGCTGCGTCGAATCGCGATCGAGCTGCGCGCCCGCGCAGTGCTGCTGGGACACACGCTCGACGACCAGGCCGAAACGGTGCTGCTCGGGCTCGCCCGCGGCTCCGGAGCCGCCAGCCTCATGGGAATGGCACCAGCACGCACCGACGACGAGGGCGTCGCATGGCTCCGGCCGATGCTGGCGGTGCGGCGTGAAGTGACCCGCGCGTTCTGCGCAGCATCCGATTTCACACCCTGGGATGATCCGCATAATCTCCAAGACCGGTTCGCACGAGTCCGCGTGCGCGAACGCGTGCTTCCGGTCCTGGAATCAGAACTCGGCCCCGGCATCGCCGAAGCGCTCGCGCGAACAGCCGAGCAGCTGCGCGAAGACGCCGAAGCGTTCGACGAGATGATCCACGAGACGATCGAAGACATCGTCGAGCATGCCGAGGCCGGGATCTCTGTCAGCGTCGCGGCGCTCGCGGCGAACCCGGCTGCCCTTCGCAACCGCATCATCCGCCTCGTCGCGGACAGCGAGTTCGGGGCGAGCCTGACCCGCACGCAGACCGTCGAAGTCGCTCGACTGGTGACCGACTGGTCAGGTCAGGGCCCGATCGATCTGCCCGGGTGCACGGCCGCGCGGCAGGGTGGGCGGATCGTCTTCACCGCTCGATGAGCGGGCTACTTCTTCCCGCCGAAGAGTCCGCCCAGCAGGTCGCCGATGCCCCCACCGCCGGAATTGTTGCCGCCGCCGAGAAGACCGCCGAGCAGGTCGCCGATGCCGCCGCCCGAGCTGTTCCCGCCGCCGAGGAGCCCGCCGATGACATCGCCGAGTCCGCCACCGGATTCTGCGTTGTTCGATGAAGACTTGTCCTTCGTCGCATTCGCGATCAGGCCCATGACGATCGGCGCGAGGATCGGCAGCAGCTTTCCGAAGTCGATTCCGGCGGTCTTCTCCGACGAGTTCAGCTTCGCGGTGACGTCCTTCTCAGAATCACCCAGCACGTGCTTGACGATCTTGCCGCCATCGGCCTGGTCGATGTCATCGAGCGAGGATGCCCCCGACGCGCCCTGGTGCTTCTTGAGCGCGTTCTGGATCGCCGCCGAGCCTTCGCTGCTCTGTGCGTTCTGGGCCAGACCGCTCAGCAGAACGGCCCCGCCCTGCTCGACAGCCGACTTCGCGACGTCCGGGGAGACACCGAGCTTTGCCGCGATGTCATCGAGTGGTAGCTGCTTGAGGATGTCGTCGAGAGCCATGAGAAGTCCTTCCATCTGAGGGCGAACGCCCGCTTGATCATCACAGTAGCGGGGCACCCACAGCATCCGTCACCTAAAATGCAATACATGCGTGCGGCTGAAATTCAAGAAGACCTTGCAGACATCCTCGTCACAGAGGAGGAGATCATCGCCAAACTCGATGAGCTCGCAGCCCGAGTCACCGAAGACTATGCCGGCAAAGACCTGCTGCTGGTCGGCGTTCTCAAGGGCGCGGTGATGGTGATGGCCGACTTCGCCCGGGCGCTGCCCATGCACGCACCGATGGACTGGATGGCGGTGTCCAGCTACGGATCCAGCACGAAATCAAGCGGTGTTGTGCAGATCCGCAAGGACCTCGACACCGATCTGCACGGCAAGCACGTGCTGATCGTCGAGGACATCATCGACTCGGGGCTCACCCTGAGCTGGCTGCTGGAGAACTTCGAGTCGCGCGGACCCGAGTCGATTGAAGTGCTGGCGCTGCTGCGCAAACCCGAAGCGGCCAAGGTCGAAATCGACTGCAAGTACGTCGGCTTCGACATTCCCACCGACTTCGTCGTCGGCTACGGCCTCGACTACGACGAGCGCTACCGCAACCTGCGCGACGTCGCGGTGCTCGCGCCGCACGTGTACTCCTAAGTCGCGCGCCGCCCGGACGCTTCAACAAGCTCAGCGGTCGAAAGCGTACGCCGTGGGCGAATCACAGGGGACCACTAACCGAGGCGCGATACGCTGATCGCATCATGAACGTGAAGAAGATCACCCGGAATCCGCTGGTGTATGTGGCGCTGATCGGTATTTTGCTGTTCGGCGGGTTTCTGCTGATCTCGAACCTCGGCGCTCCGAAGACGATCACGACGCAGGAAGGCCTCGACCTTCTCTCCGGCGAGACCGTCACCGAGGTCACGAACACCGACGGTGATCAGCGTGTCGATATGACGCTGTCGAAGGCGTTCGAGGACTCCAAGAAGGTCCAGTTCTACTACGTGGATGCCCGCGCGGACGAGGTTGTCACCGCCATCACCCAGGCAGACCCGAAGGACGGCTTCAACGACGTCGTGCCGCGCGCGACCTGGTTTGACGGCTTCCTCTCTCTTCTTCTTCCGCTCGTCCTGCTGGGGCTGCTGTTCTGGTGGCTGCTGTCCTCGATGCAGGGCGGCGGCGGCAAGGTCATGCAGTTCGGCAAGTCCAAGGCGAAGCTGGTCAGCAAGGAGACGCCGACGGTCACCTTCGCCGATGTCGCCGGGGCCGATGAGGCGATCGAGGAGCTCGAGGAGATCAAGGATTTCCTCCAGGATCCCGCGCGGTTCCAGGCGATCGGCGCTCGTATCCCGAAGGGCGTGCTGCTGTACGGCCCTCCCGGAACCGGCAAGACCCTGCTCGCCCGCGCTGTCGCCGGCGAAGCGGGTGCCCCGTTCTACTCGATTTCGGGTTCTGACTTCGTCGAGATGTTCGTCGGTGTCGGCGCATCCCGAGTGCGTGACCTGTTCAACCAGGCCAAGGAGAACTCTCCCGCCATCATCTTCATCGATGAGATCGACGCCGTCGGACGTCACCGCGGTGCCGGCATGGGTGGCGGCAACGATGAGCGTGAGCAGACGCTGAACCAGATGCTCGTCGAGATGGACGGCTTTGACCCGAACGCGAACGTCATCGTGATCGCGGCGACGAACCGCCCCGACATCCTCGATCCTGCCCTGTTGCGCCCGGGCCGTTTCGACCGCCAGATCGGTGTGGATGCTCCGGACCTCAAGGGCCGACTGCACATTCTGCAGGTGCACGCCAAGGGCAAGCCGCTCGCAGAGAGCGTCGACCTCGAAGTCGTCGCACGCAAGACCCCGGGCTTCACCGGTGCAGATCTTGCCAACGTGCTTAATGAGGCTGCGCTGCTGACCGCGCGCTCGAACGCGCAGCTGGTCGATAACCGTGCGCTGGACGAAGCCATCGACCGCGTGATCGCCGGCCCGCAGCGTCGCACGCGCGTCATGAAGGATCGTGAGCGGCTCATCACCGCGTACCACGAGGGTGGACACGCACTGGCTGCGGCGGCGATGAACTACACCGATCCCGTCACCAAGATCACGATCCTGCCTCGTGGCAAGGCCCTCGGCTACACGATGGTGATGCCGCTGGATGACAAGTACTCGGTCACGCGCAACGAACTGCAGGACCAGCTGACCTACGCGATGGGTGGCCGCGTCGCGGAGGAGCTCATCTTCCACGACCCGACCACCGGTGCGTCCAACGACATCGAGAAGGCGACCAGCATCGCCCGCAAGATGGTCATCGAGTACGGCATGACGACCGATCTCGGCCCGATCAAGCTCGGCTCCGAGGGCGGCGAGCCCTTCGCTGGTCGCGACATGGGCCGCGGGCGCGAGTACTCCGAATCGGTGGCCGAACGCGTCGACAATCAGGTGCGACAGCTCATCGAGCAGGCGCACGATGAGGCCTACCAGGTGATCAGCGACAACCGTGACGTCCTCGACCGCCTCGCCCTGGCCCTCCTCGAGGAGGAGACCCTCGACCACAACCGGATCGCCGAGATCTTCAGCGATGTGCGCAAGCTTCCCGAGCGCCCGCTGTGGCTGTCGAGCAACGAGCGCCCGGTGTCGGAGCGTCCCCCGATCGAGGTGCCCAAGCGCGTGATTCCGGCGGATGCTGCAGCTTCCGTCGAGGGCGCGGCGGATGCTTCGGCATCTCTCGGTGCGACCGACGGCGCGCCGGCATCCGGACAGGCACGCCCGGCGACGGCCTGATCGTGGCCGTCGACAGGGAGCGTGTCGAGCGGCTGACTCGCGAGCTTCTCGAAGCGATCGGAGAGGATCCGGAGCGCCCAGGACTCAAGCAGACGCCGGCGCGGATGGCCGATCTGTACGCGGAGTTCTTCGCCGGAGTCGGTGAGGATGCTGCGGAGCCGCTCGCTCGTACGATCAGCGTTTCTCGCGGTCCGGCGCCCGAGACGCTGCCGTCAGGCGCTGTGATGCTGCGTGACATCCGTTTCCGCTCGGTGTGCGAGCACCACCTGCTGCCCTTCGCCGGCCGTGCGCACATCGCCTATCTGCCGGGTGAGCAGGTCGTCGGCCTCGGAGCGCTCGTCCGTGTTGTCGAGACTCTCGCCGCCCGCCCGCAGGTGCAGGAACGGCTCGGTGAGCAGATCGCCGACACCATCGCCGAGCACCTCGATACTCGCGGTGTGCTGGTGGTGCTGGATGCCACGCACGGGTGCGTGACGATGCGCGGCGGCCGCCAGAGTGAAGCCTCCACGCTGACGATCGCTGCGCGCGGTGACTACAGCGAGCCGATCGCACGGCAGGAACTGATCGCACTGATCGGTACCCTTCGACCGGCTCAGGGACCGGATCAATGACCGGCATCTGGGGCATCGTCAACGTCACACCGGACTCCTTCAGCGACGGCGGGCAGTTCATCGACCCTCAGCGTGCGATCGCCCACGGACTCGCACTGCGAGATGCCGGTGCATCCGTGCTCGATGTCGGCGGCGAGTCGACCCGTCCTGGCTCCGAACGCGTCGATCCGGCCGTCGAAGAGCAACGGGTGCTGCCTGTTGTCGAAGCCTTCGCCGCCCGCGGCATTCCGGTGAGCATCGACACACTGAACGCCTCGACAGCCGCAGCCGCAGTTCGAGCCGGCGCCCGCATCGTCAATGACGTCTCCGGCGGTCTCGCCGACCCCGGCATGCTGGCAGCCGTCGCCTCATCCGGCGCCGATTTCGCGATCGGACACTGGCGGGGTCCTTCAGACGACATGTATGCGCACGCCGACTACCGTCGGGCGTCACGCGAGGTCGCGAGCGAACTGCGAGCGCGCGTGGGTGCGGCGGCCGCCGCCGGCATCGCACCGGCACGCATCATCGTCGACCCGGGCATCGGATTCGCCAAGGCGGGGGAGCAGAACTGGGATGTGCTGCGCGGGATCGCCGATATCAAGGCGCTCGGGCATCGGGTGCTCATCGGCACCTCGCGCAAACGGTTCCTGTCCGAGACGCTCAGTGGCGCTCCCGCGGACGTCGACATCGAACGCCGCGATCTTGCCACCGCGGTCACCAGCGCTCTCGCAGCCCGTCACGGTATCTGGGCCGTGCGGGTGCACAACGTCGCAGCGACCCGGGATGCCCTCGCGGTCGCGCACGCCTGGGAGGGATGACGATGTCGACCGATGTGATTCAGCTCACCGGGCTCACGGTGTTCGGCCGACACGGCGTCTTCGAGCACGAACGCGAGAGCGGCCAGGAGTTCGTGATCGACCTCAGCCTGCATCTTCCGCTGACGGATGCCGCGGCATCCGATGATGTCACCGACACCGTCCACTACGGCGAGCTCGCCGAGAACGTGGCGGCCGTTGTCGCCGGTGAACCGGTCAACCTCATCGAGACGCTCGCCCAGCGCATCGCCGACGTCGCACTCGCGGACCGGCGTGTTCAGCAGGTGACCGTTACGGTCCACAAGCCGCATGCTCCGATCGCCCTGACTTTCTCGGACGTATCGGTGCAGATCACACGCACGCAGGCGGGGGAGGGTTGATGACGAGGATGCCCCCGTTGACCGCCCCGAACGCACGGTCCGGTCGCGAAAGCGTGAACGCGGTGGTCGCCATCGGGGCGAATCTCGGCGACCGCGAAGAGACGATCCGCCGTGCGGTCGAGCGCATCTCCCGGCTGCCGCTCGTCGAGGACGTGCGGCTGTCGCCGCTGTACGAGACGGTGGCGGTGCGCCTGGATGGACCGGACCCGGATGCTCCGACCTATGTGAACGCCGTCGTCGTGTTCGCCACCCGGCTCGCGCCCGAAGTCCTGCTCGGGCTGCTGCACGCCATCGAGGACGAGCACGGTCGGGTGCGACGGGAACGCTGGGGCGACCGCACCCTCGACCTCGACCTGATCACCTATGCAGACGTGACCTCGGACGATCCACAGCTGCTGTTGCCGCATCCGCGCGCCGCCGAGCGGCTGTTCGTCTTGGAGCCGTGGCTGAGCCTCGATCCGGATGCCGAAATCCCCGGAGTCGGACGGATTGATCGTCTGGTCGCGGATCTGCGAACGGATGCCGCGGGCAGCAGCCAGGGGCATCCGTGAAGCGCACATCTGCGGTCGCGCTGATCCTGCTCGCGTTGGTCGGCGGCGGAGCGGGGTATCTGCTTGACCATCTGCTGACGGTATCGGGACGCGCAACTTTCGCCCCATCAGGTTTCTTGCCCGTCCTCCTGCTGCTGATCGCGGCCGCCGTGCTCGCGCTCGCGTGGCCGGTACGGCGCAGCGTGCAGGGGCGCACGGCCGGACGTATCGATCCGTTCCGCGCAATCCGTGCGGCGACGCTCGCGCGGGCATCGAGCCTTCTGGGCGCGCTCATGGCGGGTTTCGGTGCCGGGTTAGGAGTGTTTCTCCTCTCGCGGCCGGTGACCGCACAGGTAGGGTCGATTGTGGCGATGGCCGCGCTCGTGGTGAGTTCGCTCGTCCTCGTTGCCGCAGCACTCGTCGCTGAACACTTCTGCACTCTTCCGAAGGAACCTGATGACCGACAGCCAGATCACACCGCCGGAGCCGACGGGCGCTGACCGATCACCGGCTGCGCAACCGGTGCTCGATGAGGGCACCTACGAGCAGATCCGCGAGCCTCGCGGGGCCGGACGACTGGCGCTTGATGGGCACTGGCACCAGATCTCGCCGCGCTACGTCGTCTCGCAGTTCGTGCAGGAGGGGCTGCTGCTCGCCCTGGTGATCATCGCGGCGCTTGTCGTCGGACTGGTCTTCGACCAGAAGTGGGTGTGGATTCCCGCCGGGATCATCACCGTGGTGATTCTGTTCACTCTGGTGATCCTGCCCCGCCAGGCGAAGGCTGTCGGCTACATGCTGCGTGCGGATGACATCGTGTTCCGCAAGGGCATTCTGTGGCAGCGCGTCATCGCCGTTCCCTACGGGCGCATGCAGCTGGTCGACATCACGCACGGGCCGCTCGACCGCGCCTTCGGCGTATCTCAGCTGAAGCTGGTCACTGCCGCGGCGACGACGGGTGTGCAGATTCCGGGACTGACCCAGGCCGCTGCCGAAGCACTTCGCGACACCCTCATCGAGGTCGCCGAGACCCGTCGGACCGGCCTGTGAGCACCCCCGCCGAGAGCACGCCAGCACAGAACGTTCCCGTGCCGAGCACATCGCTCGCAGACGGTGAATGGCATCGGCTGCACCCGCTGACCCCGCTGTTCAAGGGCGGCCTGGTGCTCATCATCGTCGCCGGTGTCGTGCTGAACAACTTCCGCGATCGCATCATCTTCTGGGCGATCAACCTCTTCGCCCCAGAAGAGGTACATGTCGACGAGTACTACGGCGCCGGTGACCCCGTGGACTGGGTGATGGCGAACAACCTCATTCTGGTCGCACTGCTCGCCGTGCTCGGCGTTCTCATCGTGCTGATTCTGCTCTTTTGGATGGTCTGGCGGTTCCAGGAATTCCGCATCTCCGACGAACACGTCGAGGTGCGAAAAGGCATCATCTTCCGTTCGCAGCGTCGGGCGCCCCTGGATCGTGTGCAGGGCGTCAACCTGACGCGGCCCTTCCCCGCACGCCTGATCGGGCTGGCCAAACTCGAGGTCGTCGGTGCGGGAACCGACGCGAACGTGCCGCTGGAGTACCTTTCCACGTCCAAGGCCGAGGGTGTGCGCTCAGACATCCTCCGCCTCGCATCCGGAGCACGCGCGATGCGTCGTGGCGAGACCCCCGGTGTGCAGCCGGCAACAGCGTCGGCGACGATGCGCTCGCAGCTGGTCGGTTCGATGAACCACGGGGTCAATGACCTCATCGGCGGCGTGGACCTGGCAGACGTCGAGCCGGAAAGTGTCGTGAAGATCCCCACCGGCCGACTCGTCGGCTCACATTTACTGACCGGGGTTCTCTGGTTCCTGTTCTTCCTGGTGATCTACGCGGTCTCGCTCGGATTCACGATCCCCGTGATCCTCTCCGACGGGGACCCGGATGCCTGGATCGGCGTGGTGGCAATAATCCTCGGGATGGGGATTCCGTTCATCATCGCGACAGTCGCCATCACCTGGGGCCAGATCTCCAAGTCGCTGCGCTACTCGATCGCTCCCACCCCCGACGGTGTGCGCATCACCTACGGCCTGTTCACTACGGTGACCGAGACGATTCCGCCTGGCCGCATCTTCGCGGCTGAAGTGACGCAGTCGTTGCTGTGGCGGCCCTTCGGCTGGTGGGCGATCAAGATCAACCGCATGTCGGGAAAAAGCGCCTCACAGCAGCAGTCCAGCTCGGCGCAGCAGTTCAACGTGGTGCTCCCGGTCGGCACCCGCGCCGACGTGGAGCGCGTGCTCGCACTGATCCTCCCGAACCTGCCGGCGGAGGATCTGCCGCTGGTCTGGGAGCACGGCATCCTGGGGCCGCAGGCTGAGGATCCGTACACCTCACTGGAGCGGCGAGCATGGTGGCGCCGACCGGTGTCGTGGAAGAGGCATGGACTCGCCGTCACTGACTTCGCACTGCTGATGCGTCGCGGCCAGGTATGGCGCAAGCTCGCTGTTGTCCCGCTGGCTCGGCTGCAGGGCATCTCCGTCTCGCAGGGGCCCATCGACCGCGTCCAGCGGGTGGCCTGGATGAAGGCGCACAGCGTCGCCGGGCCGATCCTCGGCGAGGTCGTCGGAATCGACAGCGTCACAATGATGGCGACGATGCACGATATCGCGCAGAAAACCTACGCCGCGACTGGGCGGGATCAGAGCCACCGGTGGGCGCAGCACGTTCACGTGGTGGAGGATGCTGCGGGCGGGGGCCCTTCGACAGGCTCAGCGGCCGCGGACGCAGACGGGGAACCGCGTGAAGCGTGACGGACGCCTCGGTGTCGGCATCGTCGGCGCCGGACGAGTCGGGCCGGTGATCGGTGCTGCGCTGGCCGGAGCGGGGCATGCGATCACGGGGATCACGAGCGGGTCCGACGACGATCGTGTTGCCGGGATCCTTCCGGATGTTCCGGTGCTCGACGCCGCCGAAGTGCTGCGGCGCAGCGAGTTGGTGATCCTGGCCGTGCCGCATGAGGAACTACCGGGCCTCGTCCACGGTCTCGCCGAGGTCGGTGCTTGGCAACCCGGACAGCTCGTGCTGCACACCGACCCGGCGTATGGGATCGGTGTGCTCGAGCCCGCGCAGCGTTCGGGCGCGATCCCGCTGGCGGTGCACCCGGCGATCTCATTCACCGGAACCTCGATTGATCTGCGCCAACTGCAGGTGAGCTTCGCTGCTGTCACAGCCCCCGCTCCGGTGCTGCCGATCGCGCAGGCGCTCGCCGTGGAACTGGGGTGCGAGCCGGTCGTCGTCGATGAAGACAACCGTGCGGCCTACGCGGAGGCGATTGCGACGGCATCCGAATTCTCTCGAGCGATCATCGGACAGTCGACGTCGCTGCTGCGGGGAATCGGCGTGGAGAACCCGGGCGGGTACCTCTCTGCGCTCGTGCAGTCGACCGTCGAACGGGCGCTGCGCGAGGCATCCGACCCGCTCCTGCCCTGACGCCCTGGCCGTCAGCGTCCGCCGGAGAACCCGCCGCCGCCTCCGCCGCCGGAGAAGCCTCCACCCATCGACCCGCCGGCGCTCGATGAACCGCTGCTCGGGGCTGTGTAGGTGGACGACGTCTGGGTGACCGACGAGAAGATCAGCATGCGGGTGACCAGGCCGTAGTGGGAGCCGTTGACCCATTCCGGGTCTTGCTGCGCGGCGCCGTAGGCGACTTCGAGCACCGTGCCCCATTCGCGCTCCTGGCCGAACAAGATCGCATAGGGGAGCAGCTTCTCGTAGAGGTGGATCACATCGATGCTGCCGTCGCTGCGCCGCTCTGCGCCGGTGTACGACTGCAGCATCTGCAGCCGGTCGGCTTCGGCGACGCGAATGAACTCGCGCACGCCCTCCAGATACTCCAACTGCAGTGCACCTTCCTTGGTGAGGACGGTGTGCTTTTTGAAGGCGACGACGCTGGAGATGAGCACGGCGATGCCGCACAGCAGAGTCATGAAAAAGACCGGACCTGCCGACGCGCGTCCGGTGAACATGCCCCAGCCCAGCAGAAGCACCATGCCGGCGAACACCACCAGAGCGAGGGTCTGGATGATGCGTGCCAGCGTGCTGCGGGCCTGCGTCGTGAATCCGCGCTTGTCCGCTTCCTTCGGCGCCGCCGCGAGCAGCTTCTGAATCCGTGCCGCAAATGACGAGCTGTTCTTGGGCATCTTCATGACGACGCCCAATTCGGTGCTGCCGAACAGTGCCTTCAGTGACCGTTGATCGAGCGGATCGGGAATCGGTGCGTCGAGTCGGCGCAGGCGTGGCCGACGCTTCTTCTGGCCTTCCTCCGGGAGCTCCTCCACGCGGAGCAGGCCCTGCACAGCGAGGTGGATGATCTGGGCGCTGAGAGCGTCCTTCGCCTTCGGGACGATCGCACTCGCCAGCAGAGGCGGCATGGAACCGGGCACGTCGTACTGTGCGACGATGATGCCGGTTCCGCGTCGGCGGGAGCGAATCATGGATCGAGTGGCGAACCACCCGCCGAGCGAGAGCAGAAGAGCACCGCCGCCCACGGCGTACGGCAGTACGTCGGTGGCAGCGTTGGGCTGGCGCGCGGACGGCTGAGTCACCGTGCCCGAATCGAGGCCGATCGCGACAGTAAGGCCTTCGCCCGCAGGCACATCACGCGCGGCGACGCTGAACGTCGCGCCGTCGATGGTGATGTCGCACGTGGCGGTGGAATCCTGCTCTCCCTGGTAGCAGGAGGAGGCGCTGCCGGTGAGATGTTCGGCCAGCTGATCATCAAAGCGGATCTCCGCGTGGAAGGATGCAATGTCCTGAGTGCTGTCCAGGGGCAGAAGGTTCCAATAGAACTCGTCGAGCCCGCTCTCGGTCGCCGCGAGGATCACATCGCGCATCTCGTACTCGATGACGTACGTCGTCGGGCCGTGCACATAGTCGTCGTTGCCCGTGAGTACATACAGGAAACCGTCGTCGTCATCGGTCTCGTAGGGGACGTCGTCACCGTTCTCATCGCGCACGGAGAGGATCCTCGTGTCGATGCTGGCGCCCTCGAAAGAAGTCGGGTAGCCGGCGACGATTCCGCGGTTCTGGTCGAAGTCGGGGAACTCCGCAACGCGGGTCTCCTCGACGTGCATCTTCGCGCGTCCCTCGTCATCGAGGCTGATCTCGAACGTGGAATCCCACGACGAGAAGTCGAAGTCGTTGACGTTCGTCGACGCGGCAACAGCCGCTGTTGCGGGCGCCGACCCGAACAGCACCGCCCCCACCGCCGCGGCGAGAAGAGCGAGAATACGGGGAAGGCGACTCGGAGTCATGCTTCGAGCGTAGCCACGCGTGCTGCGGCTACCTGGACGAAGCCCCCAGGGGAAGGGGGCGAGTGCCCAGCCCGGTAAACTGGGACAGACTTTCAAGGAGCCGCTATGACCCCCGCGCCTGACGCGCCTGCATCAACCCCCGACGACGCCTCCGCCGAGGACATTCACGAGCAGAAGGCCGTGCGTCTCGCCAAGCGAGAGCGGCTGATCGAACAGCGAGCGGATGCCGCGGGCGGGGCGTTCCCGGTCGCTGTTCCCGTGACGCACACTATCCCCGCGCTGCGCGCCGAATACGGCGACCTCGAGGCCGGGGCCGAGACCGGCGTCGTCGTCGGTGTCGCCGGTCGTGTGGTGTTCAGCCGCAACACCGGCAAGCTCTGCTTCGCCACCCTGCAGGCCGGCGATGGCTCTCGCATCCAGGCGATGGTCTCACTGGCAGAGGTCGGCGATGAATCGCTTGCGGGCTGGAAGGAGTTCGTCGATCTCGGCGACCACGTCTTCGTGCACGGCCAAGTCATCTCCAGCCGCCGCGGCGAGCTGTCGATCATGGCAGATGACTGGACGATCGCATCGAAAGCGATCCTGCCGCTGCCGAACGCCTACGCCGACCTGAGCGATGAGAGCCGCGTGCGCAGCCGTTACCTCGACCTCATTCTCCGCGAGCAGGCACGCGTCACCGTGCGTGCACGGGCCGCGGTCAACGCGAGCCTTCGTGCGACGTTCTCCTCACACGAATACCTTGAGGTGGAGACGCCGATGCTGCAGGTGCAGCACGGCGGGGCATCCGCTCGTCCGTTCATCACGCACTCCAACGCCTTCGATACCGAGCTGTACCTGCGCATCGCGCCCGAGCTCTACCTGAAGCGCGCGGTTGTCGGCGGTCTCGAGCGCGTGTTCGAGATCAACCGCAACTTCCGCAACGAAGGTGCGGACTCGACGCACAGCCCGGAGTTCGCCATGCTCGAGGCCTATCAGGCCTACGGCGACTACAACCAGATGGCGGAGATGACCCAAGAACTCGTGCAGAAGGCTGCCATCGCCGTTTCTGGTTCGACGACGGTGACGTGGGCTGACGGCACCGAGTACGACCTCGGTGGCCAGTGGGATCGCGTGTCGATGTACGACTCGCTGTCCGAGGCGACTGCGCGCACATTCACGACCGAGGATGCCGTCGAAGACCTCATCGCCTTCGCAGAGAAGCACGGTGTGGATGTGCCGCCGCACGCCACGCACGGCAAGCTCATCGAAGAACTGTGGGAGCACTTCGTCAAGGGTGATCTGACCCGCCCGACCTTCGTGATGGACTTCCCCGTCGACACCTCGCCGCTGGTGCGCGAGCACCGCTCGATTCCGGGCGTCGTGGAGAAGTGGGACCTGTACATTCGCGGGTTCGAACTGGCCACCGGCTATTCCGAGCTCGTCGATCCGGTCATCCAGCGGGAGCGCTTCGTCGAGCAGGCGAAGCTTGCCTCCCGCGGAGACGTCGAGGCGATGCGAGTCGATGAGGAGTTCCTCCGTGCCCTGGAGCACGGTATGCCGCCATCGGGCGGTATGGGGATGGGCATCGACCGGCTGCTCATGGCGATCACCGGCCTGGGCATCCGCGAGACGATTCTGTTCCCGCTCGTCAAGTGACCATCAGCGCGGGGGGCTTATGCGCCCCCGCGCTGGAAAACCCACTCGGGCAGCACAGCAGCGCTCGTCATGACATCGATCAACCGTGCCATCGAGTACGCCGGGTCGATCTCGGCGACGGCGTCGAGATAGCGGGCGGTATGGGTTGAGCGACCCAGCGCCCACGACAGCCAAGCTGCGAGAGTGAGGGGCGCCGGACGCGCGGCGCGTGGTGCTCGCGCGGCAAGGTGCTGCGTCAGGGCCAGCGCTGCCTTGAGCCGTTCAGGATCCGGCGCGATGCCGCGACCGAGCAGTACCATTCCGAGCTCATCCGAGATGGTCTCCGCCTCGTGCGCATAGGCCAGCTGCGCCGCCAATGCGCGAACGCCGGTAGGCAGATCCGTCGCCCATTGCAGCAGCGCGGAGTCGCGGAACGGCGGCAGGTTCAGACACCACAGCAGCCCGGCCGCGGCGTACGGCGGCATATTCTCGGGGTCGTCGAGAGCGTCTTCGAAGAACTGCGGCAGATCGTCGAGCATTCCGGATGCTTCGATGGCCTGCGGATTGATGCGCTGGTTGCGCGGCTCCTCATCGGCGGAGAGGAATGCGGTCAGATCACGCAGAGCCCGGGCGACTCGTTCCTGCTCGAACACGCCGATCTTCGGCAGCTCCGCTCCGGCATCCTGATCGGTGTCGACGTCGAGTTCCGGGGGCGCTGCGGGTTCGGGAATGACGTCGAGCGGCTGCAGGACCGGGTCGTCATCCAGATAGCTCGACCACCCCTCCGGGGTCACGCAGAGGGCATCCACGATGCGCAGCCCCAGATCATCGACCACCTCGAGGAGATTGTCGACCAGCACGCACGATGGCAGAACGATGCCGTCGGGGGTGTGCTGCGGGTACTCATCGGTGTAGACCACGACAGCGATAGCGTTCATCCCATCGACCCGAGTGATCAGCTCTACAGCGGTGTCGACGTAGGTGTTCAGGTCAACGTCGGGGCGGGGCAGATCGATGCGCATGGCGCCGTGAGTGCGGGAATCGTGAAAGGGGAGCAGGACGACGCTCTGTCGGGGTCTGAACCCGGCAAGGGTGGGCACGATGCCGAGGAACTCGGCGGAATCGGTGGCTCGAAGGACTGTGTTCATGTCGAAAGTGTGCCGCGGTTCGAGCATCCGAAACCGAACTCACAGCCACATCTGTCAGCACCTCGATTGTGGAGGACAAGTCGTGCCGACCCCCAGGGCCGACAGCGTACGATGGAGGGATGGACAACTTCTGGGTCGCTGCGGCGTGGTCGCTCCTGCCGACCCTTGCTGTCGCGTTCGTGTTTTTCTTCGTGCTGCGGGCGATCTTGCGCTCCGATCGCACGGAACGCAACGCTCGTGCCAGGGTAGAAGCCGAAGAGCGAGCCGTACGCGGTTTGCCCCCGCGCCCCTGACGGGCGATTTCGACTTACCGGCTACTCTGATCTCAGACGCCGAATTCGGCAGGTTCTGACAGGTTCTTACCGGGGGTGATGGGCGTGGTTGGATGGCCGTGGTGGATTCTTGCGATCGCCGCCGTCATCGACATCACGATCCGTGTGATCGCGATCATCGTGATCCCGCGCAACCGCCGGCCTACATCCGCGATGGCCTGGCTGCTGGCAGTGTTCTTCATCCCGTACGTGGGCGTGCTCCTTTTCCTCGTCATCGGCAACCCGAGGCTGCCGCGTGCACGTCGGCGTAAACAAGACCAGATCAACGCGTACATCAAAGAGGCCAGCGATCAGCTGCACTTCGGCACGCTGCGCCCGAACGCCCCGGAGTGGTTCCCCTCGCTGGTGGCGATGAACCAGAACCTCGGGGCTCTGCCGATCTCCGGTGATAACGGCGCGCATCTGATCAGCGACTATCAGGAATCGTTGGACGCGATGGCGGAGACGATTCGCACCGCGACGGACTACGTCCACGTGGAGTTCTACATCCTGCAGTCTGACGACTCCACTGACAACTTCTTCCGCGCTCTCGAAGAGGTCGCCGCGCGCGGGGTCGAGGTGCGCGTGCTGCTGGATCACTGGGCGAACCGCTGGAAGCCGCGTTATCGCAAGACCATCAAGCGGCTCGATGCGATGGGGGCCGACTGGCACCTGATGCTGCCCATGCAGCCTTTGAAGGGGCGGATGCAGCGCCCTGACCTGCGCAACCACCGCAAGCTTCTCGTGGTCGACGGCAACGTCGGTTACCTGGGTTCGCAGAACATCACCGATTCCACCTACAACCTGCCCAAGAACATCAAGCGCGGGCTGCACTGGGTTGACCTGATGGCACGCGTCGACGGTCCGATCGTGCTGAGCCTGAACGCGATCTTCCTCAGTGACTGGTACAGCGAGACCGACGAGATCCTTTCCGAGATCGACATCACCCAGGCGGAGATCGGCAGCGCGGACCTGGACTGTCAGATCATCCCCTCCGGCCCCGGGTTCGAGGTTGAGAACAACCTGCGGCTGTTCCTCGCGCTGCTGTACGCCGCCCGCGAGAAGGTCATGATCGTTAGCCCGTACTTCGTGCCGGACGAAGCTCTGCTGTTTGCCGTCAGCGCCGCCTGCGACCGCGGCGTGCATGTCGAGCTTTTCGTCTCGGAAGAGGGCGATCAGGCGGTCGTCTACCACGCACAGCGAAGCTATTACGAGGCGCTGCTGCGGGCCGGTGTCCGCATCTGGATGTACCGCAAGCCGTACATTCTGCACACGAAGAGCCTGACGATCGATGACGAGATTGCGGTCATTGGTTCGAGCAACATGGACATGCGCTCGTTCGGTCTCAACCTCGAGATCTCGATGCTCGTGCGCGGCGAGGAGTTTGTCGCCGAGATGAGAGCAGTGGAAGACAAGTATCGCTCATTGAGTCGCGAGCTCACGCTCGAGGAGTGGATGCAGCAGCCGCTGCGCTCCACTGTCCTCGATAACCTTGCTCGGCTTACCTCTGCACTGCAGTAACGACTGCGTCAATATCGGCAGGGCTCTCTGCCGCTGACGCGCGTCGAGCGATACTCTGAGCGCATGACTTCCTCTTTGCGTCTTGTGATGTCGGCAGCGGCTGTGCTCGCCACTGCTCTGCTCGTTGCCGGTTGCACGACTTCGCCGGGATCGTCCACACCGAGCACGTCGAGCGCCCCGACCCCGGATGGCTCTGGATCGTCGACGGTGCCGGTAGCTGAAGATGACTTTGAAGCGGCATGGCTCGACGATGGGCGTCTGTTCGCCATCGTGACTTGGGGCTCTTCGATGTGCGTTCCGGTCGTCGATGAGGTCACCGCGAGCGGGCAGACGGTCACGGTCGCTCTCGTCGATGCACCCAGCGCAGACGGTGCGGAGACGGCCTGCACTGACGACCTCGTTCCTCGCGCGAGCATCGGTGGAGTTCCTGAGGGCGTTGATCCGAAACAGGACGTCGAGTTCATCGTCACCGCCGGTGACGTCACAGACGATATCGATCTTGACGGGAACGCCGCCCTTGCCGGCACCCCGGGTGAACCATCTGACTTCCTGCCCAGTGCGGGCTGGTTCGACGACGAAGGCGTCGTGCTGCTCACCTGGGGATCGTCGACTTGCCCTCCGGTCGTGGAAAATCTCGAGGAACAGCCGGGTGGTGCGACGGTGACATTCAAGCCTCATGACGGAATTTGCACCATGGACATGGCGCCTCGAGCGACGATGCTCGGATTCAGCGATGACAGCGATGACAGCGAGGAGAATGACTTCATTCTGACCCTCGTCGGTGACAACCTCGACGGCACAGTCACCGTGATCGGGAGCTGAGTGATCGAGGGTTGATCTCAGAGCGCGTCGGTGCGATGGCCCTCGGGCAACGTCACCAGCAGGGCGCCGGGGTCGACCCGGCACTCGATGCGCACGGCCAGACCGAATCCGTCGCCATCCAGTTCGATCGGGGTCGGTGCGACGGCAGCTGCTTCAATGCTCTGTGCGCGCAGATAGCGCACCGAAGCATCCTTGCCGCGCCGCTGCAGAACCAGCCGTCCGGCGCGGAACCGGCGCAGCACCGAGTTGTCCCACCAGATCTTGCGCCATACCCCGAGCCAGCCGAGTGGTCCGGTTGGCTGGATGATCGCGATATCCATTTCGCCGTCGGTGATGGATGCCGAGGGGATGAGGGAGATTCCCGCCGGCAGCGTGCCGCAGTTCGCGAAGAGCACGCTGTGCACCTTCGTGGAGTGCAGGCGAGATTCGTCCGCCTGGTAGACGATGCGGAAGGGCTTGGCATTGGGCAGTGAGCGTGCCGCGCCGTCGACATACGCCACCCAGCCCACTGATTTCTTCAGATCCGGCCGCGTGTTCGCGATCATGTCGGCATCCAGGCCCATGCCGGCCAGCACCACGAACGCATGCTCTCCGGTTTCGCCGTTGGCTCGGGTCAGCTTCGCCCAGCCGATATCGATGGGATGCCGGAACCCGCGCAGCGCCGCGCGAATCATCGCGTCCGGATCCAGCAGGGGAAGACCGAGGTTGCGAGCGAGCAGATTGCCGGTACCGCTGGGCACGATCGATAGCGGCACCCCGGTGCCGGCCATCTCCTCGGCCACCGCGCGCACCGTGCCATCGCCGCCGGCGACGAGCACGACGTCCACGCCGCGATCCAGGGCCTCGCGCGTCATGCCTTGCCCAGCATCCATGACCGTTGTGGGGTAGAAAGCGGGGTGCGCCCAACCAGCGGTCCTCGACAGTTCGCGGACGGTAGCGCGCAGACGCTTCTCGTCGACCTTGATCGGGTTGTAGATGAGAGCGGCCTGGCGGTGCTGCGAGGTGCTCTGCGTCATGCCGATCACTCTACGGCCAGCATCCGCTCGCGCGTGTCACGCCAACTAGACTTGTCGAATGATCGACCTTGCTCTTCTTCGCGACCAGCCCGACCTCGTCCGTCGCTCGCAGGCAGCCCGTGGCAACGACGAAGCCACTGTTGATGCGGCTATCGAGGCCGATCGTTCCCGTCGTTCGGCGCTGACCGCGTTCGAGGATCTGCGTGCCGAACAGAACGCTTTCGGCAAGCAGGTGGCGAAAGCCCCCAAGGACGAGAAAGCGGCTCTTGTCGCGCAGGTGAAAGAACTCGCTGAGCGGGTCAAGCAGGCGCAGCAGGCATCGAACGAGGCATCGGATGCCGCGGTATCCGCTCTCGGGCGCATCGAGAACGTGATCATCGACGGCGTCCCCGCCGGCGGCGAAGCGGACTTCGTTGAACTGCGCCGCGTCGGCGAAGCGCCGACATTCGACTTCGAAGCCCGCGACCACCTCGAGATCGGTGAGATCCTCGGCGCCATCGACATGGAGCGCGGGGCGAAGGTGTCGGGCTCGCGGTTCTACTTCCTGCGCGGCATCGGCGCCCGCCTCGAGATCGCACTGATGAACATGGCGCTCGACAAGGCTCTGCAAAACGGTTTCGTGCCGATGATCACCCCGACGCTGGTGCGCCCGGAAATCATGCAGGGAACCGGATTCCTCGGCGAGCACGCCGACGAGGTCTACCACCTCGACAAGGAAGACGACCTGTATCTCGTGGGCACGAGCGAAGTTGCGCTCGCCGGATACCACAAGGATGAGATCGTCGACCTGTCCGATGGTGCCCTGCGCTACGCCGGCTGGTCGACCTGCTACCGCCGTGAGGCCGGGTCGTACGGCAAAGACACCCGCGGAATCATCCGCGTGCACCAGTTCAACAAGCTGGAGATGTTCGTCTACACGACCCTGGAAGACGCCGAAGCGGAACACCTGCGCCTCGTCGCCCTGCAGGAGGAAATGCTGACCTCGCTTGGGCTGTCGTACCGGGTGATCGACGTCGCGGCGGGGGATCTCGGATCCAGCGCTGCGCGCAAATTCGACATCGAGGCCTGGGTTCCCACGCAGGGTGCGTTCCGCGAGCTGACCTCGACCTCGAACTGCACCACGTTCCAGGCTCGCCGACTCGACGTTCGCCACCGCCCGGCAACGGAGGATGACGCGCCCGCCAAGACGCAGCATGTCGCCACCCTGAACGGCACACTGGCGACGACGCGCTGGATTGTCGCGCTGCTGGAGACCCATCAGCAGGCGGACGGCTCGGTGATCGTTCCTGAGGCGCTGCGGCCGTATCTGGGCGGGTTGGAAGTTCTGGAGCCGCAGGCATGACCGCCGCTTGGCTTGTCGGCCTCGACGTCGACGGAACGATTATCCTCCAGGACGAGACGATGAGTCCCGGCGTGCCCGAGGCCGTGGCCCGGGTCCGCGATGCCGGAAACATCGTCACGATCGCCACGGGGCGCAGTTGGATGGCCACCGAGCGCTGGGTCGACGAGCTGGAGCTCACTCCTGAATTCGTGGTCTGCTCGAACGGCGCGGTCACCATGCGCCGGGTGGGTGACAGTTGGGAGCGGTGGAACGTCGAACTGTTCGACCCGACAACCGTGCTGGCGCTGCTCACCGAGCGGCTCCCCGAAGCCCACTACATGGTTGAGTTGGAATCCGGGCAACGGCTGTTCACCGGTGAGGTCGATGACTGGACGCTCGCCGGCGGTCGCCAGGTCACGCTGGACGAGTTGGGTTCGCGTCCCGTCTCGCGCGTGGTGGTCGTCTCGCCCGGGCACGACGAGGAGGACTTTCACCGACTGGTTGTGGATGCCGGACTCAACGAGGTTTCCTACGCGATCGGCTGGACGGCCTGGCTCGACATCGCCCCGCACGGTGTTGACAAGGGCACCGCGCTCGCACGCGTTCATTCCGAACTGGGCATTGACGGCGGCAACGTATTCGTCGCGGGTGATGGCCGCAACGACATCGGCATGTTCGAGTGGTCGCTACGCATCGGCGGACGAGCCGTTGCGATGGGACAGGCGCCGCCCGAGGTGAAGGATGCCGCGGGTGAGGTCACCGCTGACGTCGAAGACGGTGGGCTCGCGCTCGCGTTGGATACCCTGGTGAACCATCCAGCGGCTCCTCAGGTCGAAGCGCGAGAATGAAAGCGACTAGACTCGACCACTGATCAGCAGATTCATCTGTTGATGGAGGGTTGTCCGAGTGGCCGATGGAGCTGGTCTTGAAAACCAGTGGGCAGAAATGTCTCGTGGGTTCGAATCCCACACCCTCCGCAGAAAACTGACTGCGGTACTTCGTAGCACTGCAGTCAGAGTGAAAGGCATCGAGTGAGCGAGAAGATCCGCCGCCGCAGAACCGTCGCGCGCCATGGTCAGTTGCGATCGCCAGGACCTGTCGCGCAGCTGCTCAAAATGCTCGGCGTCGGGCTGACCGTCGTGCTGGTGAGCGCGCTGAGCATCGGTGCTTTCGTGGTGACCGACCTCAGTAACACCGTCAGCGCGAATGCGGTCGAGCTCGAGGGGCAGGAGGCTGCTCCGCCGAACATCAGCGAGTACGAGGGCGGGTTCGACCTGCTTCTGGTGGGCACTGACTCGTGCGAAGTGGAGTACGCGCATCTGTTCGGCGACCGGTGCGCGGGGCCTGATTCCGAAGGCAACCTCAACGACGTCAACATCCTGCTGCACGTGTCGGAGGAGCCGCGCCGGCTCACCGCGGTGAGTTTTCCCCGTGACCTGATGCTCCCCATCCCGTCGTGCACGACGGAAAGCGGCGGCACCACTTCGGCGATGAGCAAGCAGCCCCTCAACAGCGCCTACATGTACGGCGGTTTGAACTGCGTCGCCAAGACGATCACTGAGCTCACCGGCCAGGACATCGAGTTCGCGGCATCCGTCACCTTCGGCGGTGTGATCGAGATCACCAACTCCATCGGTGGCGTCGATGTATGTCTGGCCAGCCCGATCAAGGATTATCACACCGGTTTGGACATGGCAGCCGGCACGCATACCGTCACGGGCCTGGAGGCGCTGCAGTTCCTGCGCACCCGGCACGGGGTCGGCGACGGCAGCGACCTCGGCCGCATCGGAAACCAGCAGCAGTACATGTCGAGCCTGGCGCGCAAGCTCATCAGCGGTGAGGTTCTCGGAAACGTGCCGACCATGCTGCGCCTGGCGAACACCGCACTCACCAACCTCGAGGCATCCACGTCGTTGACCAACCCGATGACGATCGCGCAGATCGGTCTCGCGGTCAAGGACGTACCGTTCGAGGACATCGTGTTCCTGCAGTATCCGACCTTCGGTGACCCGGCCGACGTGAACAAGGTCGTCTCCAACACGGCGGACGCTCAGCTGATGTGGGACGCGATCAATGCGAACCAGCAGCTGCAGGTGACCCATGTGAACACCGACAATGAGGGTGTCATCGTGGAAGAGCCGGCGGCCCCGGTCGACCCGGAAGCGGTGCCGGATCCCAGCGTGTACGCGCTGCCCGACGCCATCAAGGGCAACTCGGCGGCTCAGGCGACATGCTCGAACGGCAACGTTCGGTAGAGCAGGCCTCAGCCGGTCGTCGACCTGCGGATGACGAGCTCGGGCGGGAACACCGTCTGACGCGGGATGCTGGATGAATCCGCTGCTTCTTCCAGCAGAACCCGCAGCGCGGTGCGCCCGATCATGCGGCTCGGCTGGCGGATGGACGACAGCGGAACAGCCGCCGCGGCAGCGAACGGGTTGTCGTCGAAACCGATAATGGCGATCTCGTCCGGGACGAGCATCCGCCCATCGATGACCAGGGACTGCAACAGGCCGAGCGCCAGCAGATCGTTGGCGGCGAAGATCGCGTCCGGCCAGTCCCGTCGTGAACGCGCCAGCACGCGAGTGCCGGCGGCAGCGCCCTCCTCCACCGTCATGGCGGCCGTGGCGATGACCTCGAGATCGACGGGGACGGCGGCGTTCTCTGCGGCAGCACGCGCGCCTGCGAGGCGGTCGGTGACCTGGCGCATCTCGAACGGGCCGCCGACGAAGGCGATTCGGCGTCGTCCCGCCTCGATCAGGTGATCGATTGCGAGCCGTCCGCCTGCGACGCTGTCGACCGAGACGGATGAGAACCCGCTGTCGGCGCTGAAACGGTCGACGAGAACAGTCGCGATGCCACTGGAGCGGAATCGACGCAACTGCGTCATCACATCGCCGTACGGTGCGATGAGGAGTCCGCGAACCTGCTGTTCGCGAAAAAGGTCGAGGTACACCTTCTCCCGGGAGGGATCCTCATCGGTGTTCCCGTACAGGATCGCGATTCCATGGCGGGTGGCCTCGTCCTCCGCTCCGCGGACGACGTCGTTGTAGAACGGGTTCTGGCCGTCGAGCACGACGAACCCGACCGTCGAGCTGACCCCGCCGCGCAGTTTTCTGGCCGCGTCATTGCGCACGTAGCCGAGCTCTTCGATGGCCTGTCCGACTCGTTCGACCGACTCTGCAGACACTTCGTCGGGACGGTTGAGCACATTCGAAACGGTGCCGACGGAGACGCCGGCACGCTGGGCGACATCGCGGATACTCACCGACATTCTGCATTCCTTTTGATTGATCGGGTCACGATTAGGTCACCGTGGGGTTGACGTCCTCGGGTTGTTTCATACACTAGCCTGAACGCTCATGAATCGATTCATGTAGTTTCAAAACGAAGCATCCGGATTCACCTCAACGGAGAGGACGCGCCGATGGCCGTCGAAGACGACAATCCCCGTTTGCGCAGCCCCGCGCTGGAGCTGCATCGTGTCGTGAAGTCTTTCGGGCCGGTCATAGCGCTGCGCTCGGGCAGTCTCACGCTGCGGCCGAAGTCGATCCACGCGCTCATCGGCGAGAACGGGGCGGGTAAATCGACGCTCGTGAAGATCATGGCGGGCCTGTACCGCCGCGACTCCGGCGAGTTCCGATTGCACGGTGAAGCGGTCGATTTCTCTAGCACCGCACAGTCAAAGGCTTCCGGAATCGCCGTGATCTACCAGGAGCCCACGCTGTTTCCTGATCTCTCGGTCACCGAGAACATCTTCATGGGGCGCCAGCCCACGAACCGGTTCGGGCGCATCGATCGCAAGGCGATGCGCCGAGAGGTCGAGCAGATTTTCGATCGCCTCGGCGTCGCCCTCGATCCCGACCGTCTCACCGAAGGCCTGTCGATCGCGGACCAGCAGATCATCGAGATCGCCAAGGCAATCTCCTTGGATGCCAGTGTGCTCATCATGGATGAGCCGACTGCTGCGCTCAGCGGCGTCGAGGTCGACCGGCTCTTCGCCGTGGCCCGAAGCCTGCGAGATGAGGGCCGTGCCGTCCTGTTCATCTCCCATCGGTTCGATGAGGTGTTCGCCCTGTGCGACACCGTCACCGTGATGCGCGACGGCGCGTACATCAGCACGACGCCGATCGCTGAGACCACCTCCGACGAGCTCGTACGGCAGATGGTCGGGCGCGATGTCACCGAGTTGTTTCCCAAGCAGATCGTTCCCGTCGGGGACCCACTTCTCGAAGTCTCGGGCCTGACGAGCGCAGGCATCTTCCACGACATCTCGTTCACCGTGCGTGCCGGTGAGATCGTCGCGCTCGCCGGACTCGTCGGCGCTGGTCGCAGCGAGGTCGCTCGAGCCGTCTTCGGCGTCGACCCCTACCGAGAGGGCGAGGTACGGATGCTGGGAAAGACGGTGCCGCACCGTAGCCCCACGGACGCGATGCGGGCAGGCCTCGCCCTGGTTCCCGAAGACCGGCGCAAGCAGGGGCTGGTGATCGAATCCGGGGTGGGCAGCAACATCACCCTGGCGATCCGCGGCCGGCTGGCGAAGCTCGGCCTACTCACAACCGGCATCGAGAACCGCGCTGCAAAGGAATGGGCCAGCCGCCTCGAGGTCAAGACGCATGCGCTCGACTCAGTGGCATCGACTCTGTCCGGCGGCAACCAGCAGAAGGTGGTCCTCGCGAAGTGGCTGGCGACGAAGCCTCGCGTGCTCATCATCGACGAGCCGACGCGAGGCATCGATGTCGGCACGAAGTCTGAGGTGCACCGCCTGCTCTCGCAGCTTGCCAGCGAGGGGATGGGCATTCTCATGATCTCCTCCGAACTGCCTGAAGTGCTGGGCATGGCCGACCGCGTGCTCGTCATGCGGGAGGGGCGTATCACCGCCGAGATCGACCGCGCCGAAGCCACCAGTGAGAACGTCATGTTCGCCGCGACGCACGCAACGGAGATCCACTCGTGACCACCATTTCGGCTCCGCGCGCAGGGCTGCGCAAGTCATTCGGCGGCGTCGGCAAGGCGCGAGAGGTCGGCATCCTGATCGCCCTCGCTCTCGTGGTGATCGCCGCAACCGTGAAGAACCCGAACTTCTTGTTCAGCGCTGACGGGTGGCGCGACCTGCTGCTCACGCCGTCCATCCTCATGCTGGTGGCAGTCGGACAGGCGATCGTCATCATCACCCGTAACGTCGATCTCTCCGTCGGGTCGGTGATGGGCCTGACCGCCTACCTGACCGGGCGACTGTTCATCGACATTCCCGGCATCCCGATCATTCTTGTCGTCCTTGCCGCGGTCGTCTTCGGCGGACTGCTCGGGCTGATCAACGGCGCGATCGTGGCTCTTGCCAAGGTCCCGGCCATGGTGATCACCCTCGGCACGCTATATGCCTATCGAGGAATCAACGTGCTGTGGGCCGGGAGCGACAGGGTCAACGCATCCGACATGCCGAGGGACTTTCTCGCGCTCGGAACAGCCCAGGTGATCGGGATTCCCGTGCTTGCCATCGTCGCTCTGATCGTTCTGGCCGTCGCCGCCTGGTACATGCGCAACACCCGGGGCGGTCGTGAGTACTACGCGATCGGCTCAGATCCCGCTGCGGCAGAGCTCTACGGGCTCAAGGTCACACGGCGCGTGCTTTCGGCTTTCGTCCTGTCCGGTGCTCTCGCCGGGCTCGCCGGTGTCTTCTACGCGGCCCGCTACGGCTCGGTCAGCTCACAGGCCGGTGCGGGATGGGAACTGGATGCGGTGGGTGCCGCCGTCATCGGAGGAATCGCCATCATGGGCGGCGTCGGCTCTGTCTGGGGTGCGGCGATCGGCGCGATGCTGCTGATGACCATCAACCGCGCCCTGCCGATTCTGGGGATACCGGACTTCTGGCAGCGGGCCGTCGTTGGCGCGCTCATCATCGGAGCCATCGTGCTTGACCGCGTACTTGCCGTCAGACAGAGACAGCAACTGATCGAGGCGAGGGATCAATCATGACGATGACAACAACCACGGGCTCGATCCGTGTGATCCGTGACCATGATCGTTCCCTCTGGCGCAGGATTCTGCTGACCAGAGAGGTCGCGATCATCGCACTGCTCGTCCTGGTCATGATCGTCGCTGCCACGTCGGTGAAGGGCTTTGCTCAGCCGATCACCGTGAACTACCTGCTGCTCGATGTCGCACCGATTCTGCTCATCGCCCTCCCGATGGCCCTGGTCATCGTCACCGGCGAGATCGATCTGTCCGTGGGCAGCATGGTCGGCCTCGCCAGCGTGGTGACCGGCGTGCTCACGCAGGCTGGTGCTCCGTTCGAGGTCGCGGCGCTCGCGGCGCTCGCCGTCGGTGTGATCGGCGGTGCGGTCAACGGATTCCTCGTCACGGTCGTCGGGCTTCCTTCGCTTGCCGTGACGATCGGCACACTTGCGCTGTTCCGCGGCCTCGCCGTCGGCCTGCTCGGCACCACCGCCGTTACGGACTTCCCCGAGCAGTGGACGGCTCTGGCTAAGGCGAAGATCGCCGGGACGACGATCCCGTACATCGTGATTCCGTTCCTCATCCTGCTGGTGATCTTCGTCGTGCTGCTGCACTTCACTCCGTTCGGCCGTGGGATTTACGCGATCGGCCTGTCGAAGGAAGCAGCTCGATTCTCCGGCGTGCACGTTGAACGGACGAAGTTCATTCTGTTCGTGCTCTCCGGTGTCGTGGCGGCGTTCGCCGGGATCTTCTTCACCCTGCGCTTCGGGAGCGCGCGTGGCGATAATGCCACCGGACTCGAGTTGCAGGTCATTGCCGCTGTCGTGCTCGGAGGCGTCTCGGTGTTCGGTGGACGCGGACAGCTGCACGGTGTGGTCGCCGCGGTGCTGCTGATCGGAGTGCTTTCCAGTGCCCTGCGCCTGGCCAACGTGACCTCTGACGTGATCAACATCATCACCGGCGGACTGCTCGTCCTGTCTGTGGTGGCGGCAAGCCTCCTCAGCTGGGCGCACCGGGTTCGAGCCAGGCCGACTCCAGCGCTTCGACGAGCGGTCACCTCGACCAGCTGAGATCTCCGTGCCGCCGGCATCCGTCTGCGGCAGCCCCAACGAAAGGAAGAACAATGAAGTTTGCACGCAAGCGTGTCACAGCATTCGCCGCTGTCGCCGTTGCCGCAGCCCTCGCCCTGACCGGCTGCGCTGACACCAGTGGTTCGACGGGTGGCGGCGACGCCGGAGGGTCGGAAGGCGGATCATCGGACAATCTGTCGATCACGTTCCTGCCCAAGAACCTCGGAAACCCGTACTTCGACACCTCCAGCACGGGCGGCAAAGCCGCTGTTGAAGAGCTCGGCGGCACGTTCGCCGAGGTCGGACCGGCCGAGGCCACCCCTGACGCCCAGGTGAGCTACATCAACACCGCCACGCAGCAGGGCGTCGGTGCGCTCGTCGTCTCGGCGAACGACCCGAAGGCGATCTGCGATGCACTCAACGAGGCTCGCGACGCCGGAGTGAAGGTCGTCACCTTCGACTCCGACACCAACCCCGAGTGCCGCGACCTGTTCATCAACCAGGCCGATGCTGCCGGCATTGCCAAGGTGCAGGTCGACCTCATCGCCGAGCAGATCGGCGGTGCGGGTGAGATCGCGGTGCTGTCGGCATCTGCCAACGCCACCAACCAGAACGCGTGGATCGATCTGATGAAGGAGTACCTCGCCAGCGACTTCCCCGACATCACTCTCGTCGAGACTGTGTACGGCGACGATGATGACCAGACGTCGTTCGACAAGACGGCGGCACTGCTGCAGACGCACCCCGAGCTGAAGGGCATTGTTTCGCCCACAACGGTCGGCATCGCGGCTGCTGCGCGCTACCTGTCGACCTCGGACTACAAGGGCACGGTTGCGATCACCGGTCTCGGCACGCCGAACCAGATGCGCGAGTACGTCGAGGACGGCACCGTCACCGCGTTCGCGCTGTGGAACCCGGAAGACCTCGGCTACCTCTCGGCATTCGCTGCGGCGGCGCTGATCTCCGGTGACATCACCGGCGCTGAGGGCGACACGTTCGACGCCGGCGACCTGGGCGAGTTCGAGGTCGGCGCTGACGGGACCGTTCTGCTCGGCGAGCCGTTCGTGTTCGACGCAGAGAACATCGGTGAATTCGACTTCTGAGTCGACTCGCCCGGTTCGCAAGAACGCACGAATCTCGCAGGAATCTCAGGATTCTCTGCGAGGTTCGTGCGTTTCTGCGTAGTTTGTGCGCGGCGGCGTGCCGACCTGCAGGCGAGGCTGCGCTCAGCGCGGGGCGTAGCGCTCAGGTTCATGCGTACGTGCGACGAGTGCGCGCAGCTCCTCGAGCGTTGCGGGCGCTGCTCCCAGCGCACGGGCCTGGACGAGCACGTTGCCCAGGGCTGTCGCCTCGACGGGGCCGGCGAGCACCGGCAGACCGGTGCGGTCGGCTGTGGCCTGGCAGAGGAGACGGTTCAGTGAGCCGCCTCCGACGAGACGGATGCTGTCGAGCTCACGCCCCGTCAGCACAGCAGCCGTCTGCACCGCGGTGGCGAACGCTGCGGCGATTGATTCCACGATCGTCCGCGTGAAGGCCGCACGATCCTCCGGAACCGGAGAGCCGTGCGCGCGAAGGACCGCGGCGATCCGGGCTGGCATGTCGCCGGGAGCGCTGAGCGAAGGATCGTTGGCATCGAACACCACGATGTCTCCCGCGACAGCGGCCGCGGCATCCAGCAGCTCGGGCAGATTGATCGGCGCGCCGTCCTCTGATTCCCACGCCCGCACGGTCTCGCTCAGCAGCCAGAGTCCGGTGACATTGTGCAGGAAGCGGTAGCGGCCGTCGACACCGAGCTCATGCGTGAAGTTCGCTTCGCGCGCGGCATCGGTGAGCACCGGCTCGGTTAGTTCTACGCCCACCAAGCCCCACGTGCCGCAGGAGATGTACGCCGCATCGGGCGAACTCAGAGGTGCGCCGACAACAGCGGATGCCGTGTCGTGCGAGCCGACCGCGATCACGGGAAGCTCTTTGCCGATGCGTGCGGCGAGTTCTGGGCGCAGCATTCCGATCACCGTGCCGGGGTCGACGAGCTCGGGTAGAAGCGTCGTCGGGATGCTGAGACGTTCGGCCAGCTCCGTGTCCCACTCGCCCGTTTGCACGCCCAGCAGCCCGGTTGTCGAGGCGTTCGTCCGCTCAGCGACCCGCGCACCCGTAAGCAGATGGGCGATGAGGTCGGGGATCAGCAGGGCGCTGTCTGCATCCGGCATCCGTCCATCGACGCGGTACTGATACAGCGTGTTGAACGGCAGGAACTGCAGGCCGTTGCGCTCATACAGCTCGGCGAACGGAACGATCTCGTGCACCTCGGCGACGCCGCGCTCAGAGCGTGAATCGCGGTAGTGGAACGGCTCGGCAAGCAGTTCTCCGTCCCGCAGCAGGCCGTAGTCGACCGCCCAGGAGTCGATGCCGATGCTCTCGATCGCGGGTTCCCGGCGCACGGCCTCGGCAAGTCCATCGACGATGTTCGTGTACAGCGCGTCGAAGTCCCAGTGCAGGCCGTCGGGACCCTCGACCGGACCGTTCGGAAAGCGAGTGACGAGTTCGAGTTCGAGCGTGTTCTCGCCTACTCGTCCGATCATGACCCGCCCACTGGTCGCGCCGAGATCGACGGCGGCGACGGTGCGGGTCGGACCCTGAGCCTGTCGAAGGGTCATCGCAGGAACGCCGCGGCGACGCCCGAGTCGACGGGGATGTGCAGGCCGGTGGTGCGGCTGAGCTCCGGACCGGTCAGCACGTACACGGCATCCGCGACGTTCTCAGGCACGACCTCGCGCTTGAGGATCGTACGGTTCGCGTAGAACTGGCCGAGATCCTCTTCGTTGACGCCGTAGGTGGCCGCACGGTTCGCGCCCCAGCCGGAGGCGAAGATGCCCGAGCCGCGCACGACACCGTCGGGGTTGATGCCGTTGACGCGGATGCCGTACTCGCCAAGCTCCACAGCCAGCAGTCGCACCTGGTGCGCCTGGTCGGCCTTCGTTGCCGAGTAGGCGATGTTGTTCGGGCCGGCGAAGACGGAGTTCTTCGACGAGATGTAGATGACGTCGCCGCCGAGCTTCTGGTCGATGAGCACGCGGGCTGCGGCCTGGGAGACGAGGAACGAGCCCTTCGCCATGACGTCGTGCTGCAGATCCCAGTCCTTCTCGGTGGTCTCCAGCAGCGGCTTGGAAAGCGAGAGGCCAGCGTTGTTGACGACGAGGTCGACACCGCCGAAGGCGAGGACGGCTTCGTTCATCGCGGCTTGGACCGCTTCGGCATCCGCCACGTTCGCGGCGATGCCGATCGCGACGTCGGTGCCTCCGAGTTCGGCCGCTGCGGCCTGTGCCTTCTCGAGGTCAAGATCCGCGACGACGACGCATGCGCCCTCGGCCGCAAGGCGGGTGGCGATGGCCTTGCCGATTCCGGATGCGGCGCCCGTGACGAAGGCGATACGGCCCTGGTGGGACTTCGGCTTCGGCATGCGCTGGAGCTTCGCCTCTTCCAGTGCCCAGTACTCGATGTTGAACTTCTCCGCATCCGAGATGGGGGAGTAAGTGGAGAGCGCCTCCGCGCCGCGCATGACGTTGATCGCGTTGACGTAGAACTCGCCGGCGACGCGGGCGGTCTGCTTGTTCGCGCCGTAGCTGAACATGCCGACGCCGGGGATCAGGACGATGAGCGGATCGGCGCCGCGGATCGCCGGGCTTTCCGCGGCCGCATGCGCGTCGTAGTACGCCTGGTAGTCGGTGCGGTACTCGGCGTGCAGCTCGTGCAGGCGAGCGATCTGCTCCTCGGCGGACGCCGTTGCGGGCAGGTCGAGGATCAGGGGCTTGACCTTGGTGCGCAGGAAGTGGTCGGGGCAGCTCGTGCCGAGGGCAGCGAGCGCGGGAGCCTTCTCGGATGCCAGGAAGTCGAGCACCACGTCAGAGTCAGTGAAGTGGCCGACCATGGGCTTGTCGGTGGATGCGATGCCGCGGACCGTGCCGGCAAGAGCCGCTGCGCGCTCACGCCGCTCGGTCGGGGCAAGGGCTTCGAAACCGGAGCGCACGCCGCCGAAGGGCTGTGCCGTACCGTTCGCCTCGATGTAGGCCGCGGCCGTGTCGATGATCCACAGCGAGTTCGTCTCGGACTCTTCCGAGGTGTCGCCCCAGGCAGTGATGCCGTGGCCACCGAGGATGCATCCGATCGCCTGCGGGTTCTGCTTCTTGATCTCGGCGATGTCCAGGCCCAGCTGGAACCCGGGGCGCCGCCACGGCACCCAGACAACCTTGTCGCCGAAGATCGTGGAGGTCAGCTCTTCGCCGTCAGCGGCGGTCGCGATGGCGATGCCGGAATCGGGATGCAGGTGGTCGACGTGCGCAGCATCCACCAGGCCATGCATGGCAGTGTCGATCGACGGGGCGGCGCCACCCTTGCCATGCAGGCAGTAATCGAAAGCGGCGACCATCTCGTCTTCGCGGTCGATGCCCGGGTAGACGTTCACGAGCGCGCGCATGCGGTCCAGACGCAGCACCGCCAGGCCCTGCTCCTTGAGCGTGCCGAGGTCGCCGCCGGATCCCTTGACCCACATCAACTCGACCGGCTGACCGGTGACCGGGTCGGTCTCGGTGCCCTTGGCGGAGGTGTTGCCGCCGGCATAGTTCGTGTTCTTCGGGTCGGCGCCAAGGCGGTTCGATCGTTCGATGAGAGATGCTGCGGTGGGGTTGGTCATGGGGATTCCTTGTATCAGTGGATGCATGAAAGCAAGATCACTCGCGCGCGGCGAGAGAAGGGGTGGACAGTCGTTGGATGCGTGCGGCGAAGCGGTCGATGGATGCCGCTGCTGCTGGTTCTTCCGGGCGGTTCAGATGACCGTGCGTGGTGCCGGGCTCAGTGGACACGTCGATGTCGACTCCGGCTTCTGCCAGAGCACGGGCGAAGAACTCGCCGGAGACACGGAGTTCATCGGACTCGCCGTTGATCATGATGGTCGCCGGGAAGCCGGCGAGCTGGTTGGGTGTCGCGGTGCCGGGGATCGCGTAGACGTCGGCCTCAGAAGCCGGACCGCCGAGGTAGTTCTCGTACATCCCGAGCACCGTCTCCGGGCGGAAGCGATCGGCGGTCGGGTCCGCATTGAGCAGCGCGCGCAGTGCGGCATCCGGAGCATCCTGCACGGCCTGCAGCGTCGGATAGGCGAGGACCGCGAGATCAGGAACGGTGCCGCCGTCATGCGTGAGCCGTAACGCGGCGCCGGTGGCGAGGTTGGCGCCTGCACTTGCTCCGCCGATCGCCCACGCTCCGTCTGTGAGGCCGGATGTCGCGGCCCAGCGGAAGGCGAAGATCACCTCGTCGTGGGGGACGGGATAGTGGACGCCGTTGCTGCGGTCGTCGGAAGCCTGTGCCCCCTCCAATGGTGCCGGCGCGAGGCGGTAGTCGACCGAGACGACGAGGATGCCGCGCTGTGCGAAGGCGCGGCTGACCCAGTCGGCCTCGGGCATGTCGAGGTCGCCGCCCGCGAATCCGCCACCGTGCACCCATACCAGTCCGTGACCCGAGGGATCGGACGGTGTGTAGGTGCGAACGGTGAGCGGACCGTGCGGTCCATCCAGGACCGTATCGGCGACCTCGACAGGGAGACTCATGCGCTCAGGCGCCCCAACCAGCCTGGACGCCGCCGACGCGGTCGGCAGCGATCTGCTGCTGATATCCGGATGCTGCATACGCTGCCATCGGGTCGGCGGCGAGGCCGCGGGACTCGCGCCACTCGGCAAGTGCCGGGCGGACGTCGGTGTAGAAGGCATCCATCATCACGGCATTGGCCGCGAGAACGTCGCCGGAGCGCTGGGCTGCGGTGAGGGCATCCGTGTTGACGAGCAGCGCGCGGGCGGTCATCTCCTGGACGTTCAGCACCGAGCGGATCTGACCGGGGATCTTGTCCTCGACGTTGTGGCACTGGTCGAGCATGAAGGCCACATCGGGGTTGTTGAGCCCGCCGCCGCGGACGACCTCGAAGAGGATGCGGAACAGCTGGAACGGGTCGGCAGCGCCGACGATCAGGTCATCGTCAGCGTAGAAGCGCGAGTTGAAGTCGAACGAGCCGAGCTTGCCGAGGCGCAACAGCTGCATGACGATGAACTCGATGTTCGTGCCGGGCGCGTGGTGGCCGGTGTCGAGGCAGACGAGTGCCTTGTCGCCGAGCGCGCTCACCTGCGCGTACGAGGTGCCCCAGTCGGGAACGTCCATGTGGTAAAAAGCGGGCTCGAAGAACTTGTATTCCAACACCAGACGCTGGTTCTCGCCGAGGCGCGCGTAGATCTGCTGCAGTGACTCCTGGAGGCGGTCCTGACGGCCGCGCATGTCGGCCTGGCCCGGGTAGTTCGAGCCCTCCGCCAGCCAGATCTTCAAGTCGCGGCTGCCCGTGGCATCCATCACGTCGATGCACGCGAGGTGGTGATCGATGGCCTTTCGGCGCACGGCAGCATCCTCGTGGGTCAGGGCGCCGAACTTGTAATCGTCATCCTGGAAGGTGTTCGAGTTCACGGTGCCGAGGGCAACGCCGTGATCTTCGGCGTGCTTGCGCAGATCATCGAAATCGCACATGTCCCACGGAATGTGCAGGGCGACGACAGGAGCGAGCGCGGTGTACTTGTGCACCTGCGCGGCATCCGCGATCTTCTCGAACGGGTCGCGGGGCGTGCCGGGGGTGCCGAACACCTTGAAGCGGGTTCCGGAGTTTCCGAACGCCCAGGACGGGAGTTCGATCGACTGCTTCTCGAGCTCGGTCAGCTGATCAGGGGAGAGGATGCTCATGTTGCACTGCTTTCGTTGTCGGATGCTGCGGCGGAGAGCTGCTCCGCCAGGTTGAAGACTTCGGTGAGTGGTGTCGCGGCCTGATCAGGACGGCCGTCGAGGCCGACGAAGAACCGAGCCATCTCGGATTCCCAGCGCGTGGCGACTTCCGACTGCGCGAGATACGCCTGAGCGGCAGCGTCGTCGTCGGTCTCGTAATAGCCGATCAGGCGACCGCTCTCGCCCAGGAAGAGTGAATAGTTGCGCCTGCCGGATGCTGCGATCTCGGCCAGCATCTCGGGCCAGACGGGGCTGTGCCGCTCAAGGTACTCTTCGAGCAGCTCGGGGCGGATTTGAAGCTGGAAGCAGTAGCGGGTGGCACTGGTCATCGTCGTCCATTCATGAATCGTTTCAACACACAATGCTACGGAGTTTTCACGGGTCACGTCAAGTGCGAGAGCTGTTCCCGGATACACTCGCGTCAGCATGGATGCGAGGAGTTTCGAATGACGGTTAGCGTACGAGATGTCGCAATAGCGGCAGGTGTATCGGTCGGCACGGTCTCGAACGTGATGAATCGTCCGGATAAAGTCGCACCGGCCACCGTGGCGCGCGTTGTCGCAGCCATTGAGGAGCTCGGGTTCGTCAGGAATGATGCCGCTCGACAACTACGGGCCGGGCGAAGCCGCAGCATCGGCATGATCGTGCTCGATGCGAGTAACCCCTTCTTTGCTGCGGTCGCGCGCGGCGCCGAGGCGCGTGCCGAGGAGGACCGGTTGTCGGTGCTGCTGGGAAACAGCGACGAGGATCCCGCTCGAGAAGAGGCGTACATCGACCTGTTTCGGGAGCAGCGGGTGAATGGTGTGCTCATCACTCCGACATCGACTGCTACCGAGATGCTCGCGCGTTTGCGTGACGCCGGTGTTCCCGTCGTGCTCGTCGACCATGAAATGCCGAACAGCCAGTTCTGCTCGGTGTCGGTCGATGACGTTGAGGGGGGCCAGCTGGCAACAGAACATCTGTTGCAGCAGGGGCGGCGGAGGCTCGCTTTTGTTGGCGGGCCAGCCTCGATCCCACAGGTTGAGCATCGTCTCGAAGGCGCCCGGCGCGCGGTCGCCGAGGTGCCTGGAGCATCGCTCGAAGTGGTTGAGATGCCAGCGCTGACGGTGCTCAACGGGCGAACTGCCGGAGAGGTCATCTCGCGACGCGAGCCTGCGCACCGACCGGACGGTGTGTTCGCGGCGAACGATCTGCTCGCCGTCGGCCTGCTGCAGGGACTCTCGATATTCGGCGGCATGCGAGTGCCCGAAGATATCGCCTTGATCGGATACGACGACATCGACTTCGCTGAGGCGACGGTGGTGCCGCTGAGCTCCGTGCGTCAGCCCGCGCAGAAGATTGGGCACACTGCAGTGGAACTGCTGCTCAAAGTCATCGAGAACCCGGACGGCGAGTACGAACGACGCGTGCGCTTTCGGCCTGAGCTGGTGGTTCGTCGCTCGTCTGGCGGCTGAGCTGGTGGCCAAATCGGGCTGCTGACGAGTGCGGTTCGAGCTCGGTTCGTCGCTGGTGTGGGAACCAGTTATGATGGACGAGCGCATCCGAGTTTTGGCCTGGATGCCTGGAGACGTCGCATAGTGGCCTAGTGCACCACCCTGCTAAGGTGGAGTCCTCTCTAAGGGGACCGAGGGTTCAAATCCCTCCGTCTCCGCCAAAATCCCCCTGGTCAGAAGCTATTTTCTAAATTCTCTGCACTCGTTTTGCGTCAAATTGCCCATGGAGACGTCGACCCAGGGCGCCCAGTCTGTTCGGTAGGCATGCACGACAGCGCTGGTCACAAGGCTTTTAATGATGACCTCGCGCCCGGAGGCCGAGGGATCTTCTCCCTCGGTCTCTCGCCGCCCCGCGCCTAAGTCCCGGAGCCGTTCTATTTCTGCAAAAGATGACCTACCTTTTCAGCCGAGATGCGCGCCTCGAGCGCCGCTCACCACACTGTGGGCCGGACTTTTCCGGTTGGGTCCGATGAGTTTGTCCGAGTTCGATACGGCGACGCGCGTGGCCACAGGGAAGCCACTGCTCGACTTCCAGTTCCGAGAGCACGGTGTTCAAGCCGGAGAAGGAGCTCTACGGGTTTGATGTCAAGTCATGACTCTTCGCGATGCAGTCGTTGCTCAGGGGATAATGTGCTCAAGTGGAGAGGAGCACGGCGGTGTCAGGTGTTGACAAAAAGTTTCCGTCCAAACGGGTCACAGCGGCTGATGTCGCGCGTTCAATAGGTTTGTCCCGCGCTACCGTCGGTTTTGTTTTCAACGACACCCCGGGGCAGACCATTCCGGAGTCCACGCGCCGGCGGGTGTTCGCCGAAGCGCAGCGGCTCGGATACAAACCGCACACCGCCGCACGTGCCCTCGCAAGTGGTCGAAGTCACATCGTGCTGATCCTGTTGCCAGACTGGCCCGTCGACTACAGCATGAGGGCAAATTTGGATGAGGCATCGCTGGTGCTCGATCGGGCCGGGTACTCGATGGTGACGATGACGCCGCATCCAGGGGGACAGGCAGTTCCTCTCTGGGAGAGCCTGAGTCCCGAGGTGGTCATCGCGTTGGCTCCGCTCTCGGACGCGCAGCATTCGGCGATTGTCGCAACCGGTGCACACACGCTGGTCCCCGGTAGAGATGCCCTGGAACTAGGACGTGAGCTCCATTTCGAAGAAGGCCCCAGCCTTCAAGTAGAGCACCTCGTGAACTCCGGCCGTCACCAGATTGCTTTTGTGGGGACAACTGATCCGAGGCTGCAGGATCTGGTTTCACAGCGCAGTGGGCTGGCGGATAAGACGCACCGTGCCATCACCGGGCGGCCCTTGGTGGCAAGCGTCGCAGTGAACGAGTCCACCGTCGGATCGACGCTCGCCGAACTCGTCAACAACGGAGTCGATGGGATCGTGGCGTACAACGACGACGTGGGCGCTCTCGTTCTCGGTGCCGCCATTCGCGCGAGTCTGCCCGTGCCGGGCACTCTCGCGATCGTCGGCCACGATGACACACCGCTGGCTCGTCTCGTGGTCCCGGCTCTCTCAAGTGTTCGTGTGGACACCGCGGGTCTAGGGCGATTCCTCGCTGAGCTCGCTCTGAGTCGTGTGACGGCTTCTGACTACCCCCAGGCAGGCCCGGAAGCGACTGCTGTTCTAGTGCGCCGGGAGACTAGCTAGTACCTAGTACTTTGCGCTCGTGAGCTGCGTCCCGTACCCTTAGGTAGCGCGCGCTAGTGGCGCGTCTCACGACATCGGAGTCTCATGGCATTCAACGACGAAAACACCCCAGCGGGTGCATCCGCTCAGACTGGTGCATCCACCCAGGTCGAAGTGGTACTTCCGGACCCACAGAAAAAGGTGAGTCGACTCTTCATCACCTTGTTCGGGCTGTTGAACTTCGGCCTCTACTTAACCGTGATGATGCCTGCGTTGTTCAGCCTTCCCTACAAGGTCGGCGTGTTGGACCCAGGCAACAAGGCTGCTCTTCTCGGAGTGGTCGCGACAGTGGGTGCCGTCGTCGGGCTCATCGCTGGGCCGGTCGCCGGGGTGCTCAGTGACCGCACCCACACGCGAATCGGTCGACGCCGGCCCTGGCTTATCGGCGGCATCATCGTGCTCGCGATCGGATCGACCATCGTCGCACTCTCAGACTCGGTACCCATGCTGATCCTGGGTTGGGTCGTGGTCTCGCTCGGCGGCGCTTGCAACGCCGCGGCAATTACGCCGCTCGTCGCGGAGCGTGTACCTGAGGCTCAGCGGGGAATCATGGGCGCGATCGTTGGCGTCGCCACTCAATTGGGCGGAGTGTTGGGTTACACGATCGGCGGACTCTTCACGACGAACCTGCTGCTGATGTTCCTCATCCCGGTCATCACGCTCGCCGTGGTCGGTGCGATCTTCATGATCTTCATCTCGGATCCGATCGTAACTCTTCCTCACACCTCGCTGGCCCAGACTTTCCGGCTGCTCGTCTTCAACCCGCGTAAGCACCGCGACTTTTCACTGGTGTGGCTCGGCAAGCTACTCATGCAGACCGCGCTGGCCTTTCTCACCACCTACCAGCTGTACTTTCTGCTTGATCGGATCGGATTCACCGCCGAGCAGGCCGGGGCGCAGCTCGCCGTGGTGGGTGGCCTCGGCATCCTCATCACCATGACGTTCGCCATCGTCTCCGGCACTCTCTCGGATCGGCTCAAGCGACGCAAGGCCTTCATCTATGGCGCGTCCGGCCTCACTGCTACGGGGCTGGCGCTCATGGCATTCGCGGATGGGTTTGGTCTATTTTTCGCCGCGGTACTGTGCATTCTCGGTGCTGCCGGCATGTTTGGTGCGGTCGACGTCGCGATGGCGAGCGATCTGATTCCCGATCGGGAACAAGCAGGGCGCTGGATGTCGATCTACAACCTTGCGGCGACCCTGTCGACGGCGATCGCTCCGGTTATTGGTGCAGCCCTGCTGCTGATTGGGCCCAGCGCTGGTGGGAACTACACGGCTTTGTTCCTGGTCGGAGCGCTGCTCGCCCTTGGCGTTGGCGTTACAACTAGCTTTGTGAAAGGTGTGCGTTGAGCATGACCTCGTCCACTACAAGTGCACTCTCCGTCGAAGAGACGCTCGCCGCAATGACTCTCCACGAGAAGGTCGGGATTCTCGAGGGTGTTGAATTTTGGAACACTGCCGCGATCGAGCGGCTCGGCGTCCCCGCGCTCTATCTGACCGATGGGCCGCATGGAGTACGAAAGGTGAGGGCTGCGGCAGGAGCGTTTGGTGTCGGTGACAACGAGCCATCGACTGCTTTTCCCACTTCCGCGACCGTCGCAAACTCGTGGAGTCCTGAGAACGCAAGACTGATCGGGGTCGCTATCGGTCGCGAATCGGCCGACAGCGGGGTGGATGTGCTGCTCGCCCCGGGCGTGAACATCAAACGCAATCCTTTGTGTGGCCGCAACTTCGAGTACTTCTCCGAGGACCCCCTCGTGTCTGGGATGCTCGGGGCGGCTTTCGTGCAGGGCATTCAGTCTGAAGGGATCGCCGCCTCTGTCAAGCATTTCGCGGCCAACTCGAACGAGAATTTCCGTTTCGTCGGCGATAGTCAGGTAGACGAGCGCGCTCTCCGCGAGATCTACCTGCGCCAGTTTGAACGCGTCGTCACACACGCTAAGCCACACACCGTGATGTGCGCGTACAACGCGATCGGAGGCGTCTTCAGCTCCGACAACCGCGATCTGCTCACCGGCATCCTTCGCGATGAGTGGGGGTTTGATGGCGTCGTGATGACGGACTGGGGAGCTACCCATGACCGTATCGAGAGCATACAAGCGGGCTGCGAGCTCGACATGCCAGGCGACACCGGACACAACGGAGAGCAACTCATCGCCGCGATCGGAGACGGACGCCTCGATCTGGCAGTGCTCGACGAAGCGGTGCGCCGCATGCTTACCCTCGTCGAGCGGACGACGATCACACCCCGGCGACTCGGTCATGACCCGGTGGAGCACCGCGAGCTCGCCCGGCAGGTCGCCACCGAGGGGGCGGTGCTTCTCGCCAACGACGGCATCTTGCCCCTCGACCAGCGCACCGACTCGCTGCTCATCGTCGGCGAAATGTTCAAGCAGATGCGTTTCCAGGGTGCCGGCTCGTCGCTCATCAACCCGACCGAGGTCGTGAGCCCCCAAAGCGCTTTCGACCACCGTGGCATTGACTACACCTACGCCACCGGATACCGCAGCATGTATCCCGAGCGCGATCCGGCGATGGAAAACGAAGCACTCGCGGCCGCGAAATCAGCCAGCACCGTGCTGTTCTTCGGAGGGCTCACTGACCTCGAAGAGAGCGAAGGATTCGACCGAGAGTCGATGGCTCTGGGAGAGAACCAAACCGCACTGCTGCGGCAGTTACTCGACTCCGGTGCTCGGATCGTGCTCGTGTTGTTCGCCGGCGCGCCCGTCGAGCTGCCGTTCGCCGACGAACTGGCGGCGGTACTCGATATGTACCTTCCGGGAATGGCCGGAGGAGAAGCCGCTGCTGCCCTCCTCTTCGGGGAAGCAAACCCCTCAGGCAAGCTCGCCGAAAGCTGGCCTCTTACCGCGGGTGATGCCAGCTCCGCGGCCGACTTCGACCACGGAACAGTAGCCCAGTACTACGAATCGATCTATGTGGGTTATCGCTTCTATGACAAAGCCAAGACCGTGCTTCGTTACCCCTTCGGGCACGGCCTGTCGTACACCCAGTTCGACTACGGCGACCTCGCGGTGAGCGTGCAGGACGGCCGCGTAGACGTCAGCGTCCATGTATCAAACACCGGGAGCCGCGATGGGGCAGAAGTCGTGCAGCTGTACGTCCGCAACAACGCGGGAGAGGTATTCAAGGCAGAGAAAGAGCTTCGCGCGTTCACGAGGGTCGAGGTTCCAGCAGGAGACACCGTGGAGGCTGCACTTTCGTTTGAGCTGTCTGATCTCGCCTACTGGGATGTACGCGACCGCGGGTGGATTCTCGAAAACGGCGACTACGAAATTCTTATAGCGGCGTCCTCCGACGACATTCGATCGACCGCGCCGCTGCGCATTACTTGGGGCCGCGACTCACGCTCTCCCTACCTCCCCGAGGTCGAGCGCGCGTATGCGAAGCCGCCGGCGCAGATTCCGGAGAGCTTCTCGCTGCTGTTGGGGCGAGACGTTCCGATTCCCTCTCGGTCCCGTCGCCTCACGATGGAGACCCGACTTACCGATGCGCGGCACTCCGTCATGGGCGCAATCATGTACGGGACTGTTGTGTCCCGAATGAAAAAGGACTACCGGGCGGCGCTCGCATTGCCCGACGGTCTCGAGCGTGACGCGCGCGTCAAGAACGCGCACTTCGTGTTGCGGATGATGCCGTTCAACTCGTTGAGAAGCATGGCCATGTCGGCATCCGGTCAGTTTCCCTTTCACCTCGCCCAAGGCATCGCAGATATTGCTGCGTTCCATCCCATCCGCGGCCTGCGCCGGATATTTGGCAAGAAAGCACGTTCATGAAGATCACGTCATTGACCATCGATGGGCTTGCCTCCGGTCTCGTCACGGATGAGACTCCTCGCATCTCGTTTGCGTTGGGGTCCGAGACTCCTGGAGAAAACCTGCAGTCAGCCGTCATCGCTGCCGACGGCTGGAGCGTAGAAACGCGCGAGCAGATCGGAACGGTGTATGCCGGACCGCTCAAACCTTTCACGGAGTACCTCGTACGTGTAACGGCCACAGGGTCGAGCGGAGACGTGGCGGAGGCTACAACGTCGTTCCGCGCCGGACGATTGGAAACACCCTGGTCGGGACAATGGATTACAGACCGTGCCTATGAGACACCCAAGAAGCAATCTCCGCTACCGATGTCGTTCCGCAAGACCTTCGTCGTCGGCGCCGGCTTGCGACGTGCCTGGCTTGAGGCCACCGCTCTGGGAGTGTATGAACTCGAGCTCAACGGCGCCAAAGTAGGGACAGACTATTTCGCCCCGGGGTTCACCTCCTACGAGAACCAGATCCAGTACCAAACCTACGATCTCGATGGGCTTGGTGATGGTGAAAACACCCTCACCGCGACTGTCGCCGGAGGCTGGGCTGTGGGCTCGTATACCCACAAGCGTAAGAACAAGATCTACGCAGACCGCCAGGCCTTTCTGTGCGAGCTTCACTTGGAGTATGCGGATGGGGCTGTCGAGGTGATCGCGACCGGTCCGGACTGGCAGGTCAGCACCGACGGGCCATTCAGGATGGCGGAGTGGTACGACGGCGAGACATACGACGCAACCGTCGGCCAGGAAAGCCAGAGTTGGAAGCAGGCAGACACCACCGCGCCGCGGGGGACTCCGCGGATTGTCGCCCAGTGCGGCCCGCCGGTTCGTGCGCAGCAGGTGATGCATCCCGTCTCCCACTCCGTGGCAGCTAGCGGGGAGCTGATCTTTGACTTCGGGCAGAACTTCGCGGGCGTCGTTAGCGCGATAGTCCGGGGAAAGCGCGGACAGACCGTGACCTTCCGGCACGCCGAGGTGCTCGTCGACGGCGAACTGTTCGTGAAGTCGTTGCGCACCGCGAAAGCCACTGCAACGTACACGTGTGTCGAGGGCGAACAGGCCTACTCGCCCCGCCTGACCTACATGGGATTTCGCTATGTTGGCGTGAGCGGAATCACTGCCGAGGACCTGGACCTCACGGCTCTCGTGGTGCACTCAGACCTGGCGGCGACGGGTTCCTTTACTTCGTCGGATCCCCTCATCAATGCGCTGCAGTCCGCGATCCAGTGGGGTGGCCGATCCAACTTCGTGGACATCCCGACGGACTGCCCGCAGCGGGACGAGCGCGAGGGCTGGACCGGGGACTACGCGGTCTTCGCGACCACGGCGTCTTACAACTTCGACATGAGCAGGTTCATGCGCAAGTGGCTGCGCGATCTGAAGTCCGAGCAGAGCCCCGGTGGTGGCATCCCTATGGTGGTGCCTCGCGCGGGTAATGGCTTCCCGGTGATGGCAACATCCTGCTGGGGTGATGTCTGTGTGCTTGCGCCGTGGGCCGAGTATCTCGCGCGCGGTGACCTCGACCTTCTGCGCGACCAGTATGAAACGATGACCAAGTTCCTCGGTGCCGCCTCCTGGTGGTCGGGCCTCTTCGCGGTCACCAAGAACGCGCGGCGCATCTGGCGCTTTCCCTTCCACTTTGGGGACTGGACGGCTCCAGACGGTGCGGTACGGGACTGGCTCGCCAAGGGCAAGTGGATCGGCACCGCATACTTTGCCAACTCCTGTGGAATCGTCGCCGATATCGCTGACCTGCTCGGTAATCCCGAGGACGCCGCGCGCTATCGGGCGCTCCGCGAGGAGATCATCGTTGCGTACCGCGCCAAATTCACTGACGGCAATGGCTTGCTCGCCAAGGAGTTCCAGACCGGTTACGTACTTCCCCTGCACTTCGGGATGACCAGCGGGGCCGAGACCGACCAGATGGCCGACAATCTTGTCCGACTCATCGACGACGCCGATGGTCACCTGGCAACGGGATTCCCCGGAACCCCGTACATCCTGTTCGCGCTGTCTGATAACGGACGAGTGGATGACGCGTTCCGTCTGCTGCAGCAGACATCGAGCCCGTCGTGGCTGTACATGGTCGAGTCCGGTGGCACCACCATCTGGGAGCGATGGGATGCGTTGCGGCCCGATGGCACCGTCAATACGTCGAGCCTCACCTCTAGCGGGGGAGACGACAGTTCCGACGGCGGGATGGTGTCCTTCAACCACTACGCCGCGGGTGCGGTGGGCGACTGGCTGTACCGTCGGGTGGCGGGCATCGAACCGGTCGAGGGCGGATACCGCAGCTTCCGAGTCGCCCCACTCATGGGTGGGGGGCTCACATCTGCGCGCGGAAGCGTGACAACTCCCTATGGGCAGGCGTCGTCGGACTGGAGCGTCGCCGACGGTGTTTTCACTCTCGCGGTGGAGGTGCCGGTCTCGACATCGTGCACCATCGTGTTGCCTGACGGCACTGAGCACGTGCGCACCAGTGGGCGCCACGAGTTCCAGTGCGAATTCGTCGCAGCGTAACTCGTCCATGCTGGCATACGGTCGGATGATCCAGTGGATGCCTTCATCATCCAGTGAACAGGGGAGCTAGTGACTCACGGGCAGAGATTTGATGTGCTGGCGGACGCCTCCCTCGGCACTGCGTCGGTCAGTCCCACCTTGTTCGGGCTCTTCTACGAAGACCTCAACCGGGCGTGCGACGGAGGCCTCAACGCGAACGTCATCGCCAACCACAGCTTCGACGGAACATACCTCGACCGACGGCTTCACAACGAACTCATCGCCATGACGACCAAACGTCGGGGACGGGTGGCACGAGATCCGGGGCGGCACTGGCAGGTTCTGAAGGGATCGCTTGAGGTGCTGGACGTCGGAGGGATCACACCCGAGGCCAGATTTGGGCGCCTGAGAATTGAGGACGGTAGAGCGGTCGTCCGTAACGGTGGGTATCAACCGACCGGTGAAAGAGGCCGCGCGGTCATTGCAGCAACCATCGGTGTCGACATGGTCTTGTCGGTGTGGCTACGCTCTCACCGCTTCTCGGGTCGCGTATCAGCGCGCCTGGTACAGCCCGACGGAACAATCGCGGGAGAAGTGCCCTTCACTCTCGCCGAGGATGCTCGTGATGGCGCTTGGCAGCAGGCATCCTTTCCAATCCCTGTCTCTCGCACGGGTCGTGTGCACTTCGAGATTGAACTGGAGGGTGAGGGGCATCTCGATATCGATGAGGTGTCGCTGGTACCTGCAGACCACTGGGGAGCCGGTGATCCTCGATGGTCGCAGGGAGTCTTCCGACGCGACCTCATCGAGACCCTCGCGGCGCTCAACCCGAAGTTCATGCGCTTCCCCGGCGGCTGCGTTGTGGAGGGAATGGGCGGCGACAACGCCTATGACTGGAAGCGCACTGTTGGTCCGCTTCACCAACGCCGAGCGGACTACAACCTTTGGGGCCTTCGAGTTGCCGACGGCGACTACAGTCAGTCCAACCAGATCGGCTACTACGAGTTCTTCCTGCTCTGCGAAGACCTCGGTATGGAGCCGATGCCGATCGTCCCCGCGGGAATCAGCTGCCAGTTCCGCAGCAGGGACTGCATCCGACACAACGACCCCGACTTTGACCATGTTCGCCAGGACGTGCTCGACCTCATCGACTGGGCGACAGGGGATCCTGCCGATAGCCCATGGGCCGCACTGCGGGCGGAGGCCGGACATCCGGAGCCGTTCCCTCTGAAGTACCTCGGGATAGGGAACGAGAATTACGGTACGCACTATTTCGAGAACTACGCGAAAATCAGGGAAGCAGTTCGCCGCCGCAATCCTGAGATCGTCCCGATCCTCAGCGCTGGACCCTTCGCGCAGGGGAAGGCGTTCGACGCCACCTGGGAGTTCGCGAGAGGGCAAGAGGGTCCTCTCATCGTGGATGAGCACTTCTACAAGTCGCCGGCCTGGTTTCTCTCTCATGCTGATCGCTACGACAAGATCGACCGAGAAGGCGCCCAGGTCTTTGTTGGCGAGTATGCCGCCAAGTCGGTCACCGCAAAAACTGAGCCAAACACTTTCGAGAGTGCGCTCGCCGAGGCGGCTTTTCTCACCGGAGTTGAGCGCAATTCCGATGTCATAGCGATGACCTCGTACGCACCCCTGCTCAACAATGTCGGTTCACGACTGTGGCCACATAACTTGATCGATTTCAACCCCGAGACCGTCATGCCGACAGTCAACTACGAGGTGCAGAGGCTATTCGGGAACACTATTGGAGAGACCGTTGTTCCCGTCGTGTCTGAACCGCCGCAGGGCGTTTTCGTCTCCAGCACCGCGACGTCTGACCGGCAGTACGTCAAGATCGTGAACACGACGAACTCGCCGGCCGTCGCTGATCTGGTACTTCCGGCCGTCTCAGATGGAGAGTATGTCGTCACCCGGCTTTCGGCTGAGCTCGGCGCAGCGAACTCTCTGACGTTTGAGGGAGCAGGCGAGTCAGCGCTGTCACCGTCGGATGCCTTGGTGCGTGTTCGCGACGGACGAGTTCGCATCGAGGTGGTGGCTCAATCCATAGCTTCACTGGTCGCAACCAGGGCTGCGCCGACCACCTGAGGACGTGACGATACGCGGTCGTCTCGCGGCAAGCATCCTCACTGCAGACTTGATTGAGGCACTGCAGGGTGAGGCGTTCGCGAGAGCCAGGATCCGTGCCCACAATTTGCGTCAAACTGAATAAGAACCAACCCCGCTGAGACGGGCTGAGCCCAGATCGTTCAAATCCTGAAACCGCGTAGATCCGGGGTTTCTGACTGAATCGGGTCGAAACCGGATTCAAAAGATGGGGTTCAAATCCCTCCGTCTCCGCCATAAAATCCCTGGTCAGAAGCTATTTTATAAACGCTCTGCACTCGGTTTGCGTCAAATTGCCCACGGGATTGTGGGCAAAAGGCCCCGGATTCGACTGGTCGCCGCGCATGAAAGCCCTGTTCACGTGCCTTTTCGCCCTAATAAGCCGTGAGGAGACGGAGGGGCTTCGTCCCTCCGTCTCCGCGTCCATCGGCGCGGGGCCCGACTAGCGGGCAACCCGCCTGATGAAACGGCAGAGCAACAGCTGGAATATCTTGTCGACGATGTCTTCATTCTCGATTGTGCGATCAAGCGAACGGGCGCTGGATCCTGCCTTGACTTCGATCTGTTGATTGAGGTGTAGCGAAACTTGGGGCGCGACCGTAGCACCGCTAGTTCGTCTGTCAGGCAGGATTCATCGCGTGCAGCGGCTGCATGCGTCAGGCTGGGCGGAATTACCCTGGATCAGAGCGAAGTGGGTCCGTGTTAGACATCTCCAGGTCCGCCCGATCGGAGCGCCGTTGCGTAAGCATCGATGATGATCGATGCGGCGACGCGGCGCGTCTGTTCAGCAAGGGGGAGCTCGCGGTCGAAGATCTCGTGGTGGGCGCGGACGGGATCCGTTCCGGGATCAGGGACCACCTCAGCGGTCCCAGTGAACCGTGACCGTCCGACTAAGCGGGGTTCCGCGGGCTCGTGTCACTGCATGTTCGACCCGTGTCGCGCACACCAAAGGTCGACCTGACAGTTCAGCGCGCCGTGCCTGTGCTACGTCGTCTCTGTGGCGTGATTAGGAAGACGGCCGTGCTTGCACGGGGATAGGCACGGTGGCGGCCTAGCTAGCCTGACCCTGAAGGGCTGCACAACGCGCAGGCGACACTGCCGGCCGGAACCGTGAGGAAATCCGAGGGCAGGTGGGTGTGCACCAGCGGCGCAAGGCTCGGCGCTGATTCCGCAACTACCGCACTGACGTGTTCAGTCGCTTTCTCGGCGGTTTCGACGTAGATCGAGTGAAAGATCTCTCTGGCGCGAACCCGTGACTTGCCCCATGCGTCCGAGAGCGTGACGTCCGGCAGATTGGGGTCGAGGCTGATCAATCGTCGGAACTCGTGTGTCATCGAAGTCCGGGCGATGAAGCTTTCGGAGGGAGAGAACTCGGCGGACCTCTCCTGCGAAGGGAGCCATCGTTCCGTGAAGCCCTCCAGCTGAACTCGAATGTCTTCCAAGCCCTGCCCGATCGAAAGCGGGGAGTGACCGTCCCGAGGGTTCTCGACCGCAGTGAAAACGGAGCCGCTCTCTACGTCGAGCTCATCGAGCAGAGCTCGTGCTGCATTCGTGCGCCGCAGCGGCGATGCCCAGAGCCCGTCGTATACGGGAGCAAACCCGAGCATGCGCAGACGTGACCGCAACTGACGCCGCGTTTCCTTGCGCGCATCAGGGAGGGAAAAGGCGCACAGCGTCCACTCCCCGGACCATTCGGAACTGGCGCCGTAGGAAGCGATGGCTCGGCCGACCATATATGCGCCGGGGATGATCGCGTCCGTGAACCGGTATGCGGTCCGCCGACCGGTCTTTTGTGTTTGCAGCACGTTGCGCCGCGCCAGACGTCCGAGTGACATGCGACCGCTGTCGGCCGATACGCCGAGGTCACCGACGAGACGTATCAGCGCGGCGGTCGGGAAATGCTCGCGTTGCCCGATCCAATAGTCGCCGAGGATCGTGACGAGTAGGTGCTGCGGGTTGTTGCCCGACTGCCACCGGGGGGCGCTCGCATCGCTGTCGGTGCCTTTTGGTGTCGCCGCCATCGGGTTCCTCGGTTGTCCTCGTTCGTGGGTCGTTTCTCTCCATTAGTAGCACGACCGCGTCTGCTCCTGGGCGACTCGAGGATTCTATTATGGAACAGTAATAACAACGTAAGGCATGAAAGCTGTTCTTAAACACAAAGAGGCGATGATTTGCTCGACAACCAAGAAGGCCATACTGTGGCCTTCGCCGGAATCCGTGTTCTGGGCTTCAGCGGGGTGGTGGCCGGACCCATGGCTACGGCTCTGCTCGCCGGCCTCGGGGCTGAGGTCATCCGCGTCGAGTGGCCGGAACGGGCGGATAATATGCGCCGTGCGCTGTTCGTCCCCGGTATTGAACCGACCCTGGATACGAGCTGCATCTTTGCGACGGTCAACGTCGGTAAGCGCGGGCTATCGATTATCGATCGATGCGCGTCATCCCGAGGGCCGCGCCACACTCGAGCGCCATATTTCTGAGGTCGATGTAGTCACCGAGTCCTTCTCAGCCGGAGTGCTGGCCGGATGGGGTTTCTCCTACGAGCGCATGCGTGAGCTGAACCCGCGTCATTTACGTGAGCCTGTCGGGCTTCGGGCATAGCGGACGCTACAAGGAATTCCTCTCGTACGGTCCGACGGCCCAGTGCTTCAATGGGATGACGCACATGTCCGGGCTTCCCGGTGAGCAACCGGCAGGGTGGGGATTCTCGGCGATGGACGTCGTCGCCGGGTGGCATGCTGCGATAGCGGTGAACGCCGCGCTGCTTGAACGAGCGCGCAGCGGTGAGGGACAGCACGTTGACATCGCGCAGGTGGAGACTGGCCTTGCGCTGCTCGGTGGGCCTTCCTGGACTCGGCGGTGAACGGTCGTCAAGACAACGGACGCGGGGTGCCCCCGGGGAACCGGAGCGAGTGGCCGGGCGAGGGCGAGGCCAGGGCGCTCCGAGGCGAGATCGGTGCGCCGTACAACTGCTACGCGACGCGCGGCGGCGGGCGCTTCGACTATTGCGCGATCACGGTGATGAGCGATGGCCAATGGCATGCGCTGGTAGGCGTCATGAGATCGCCGGAATGGGCAGCGGATTCGAAGTTCGGCGACGTCGTCGGCCGCCTCGAGGCTCAGGACGAACTGGATGCGCGGATCGGGGGGTGGGCCGCTGGTCTGGAGAAGTACGAACTCATGGATGCCCTGCAGAACGCGGGCGTGCCGGCGAGTGCGTTGCAGTCGCCGGAGGAGATCGCTGATCACGACCCGCAGCTCGCGCACCGCGCGTTGCACATTGATGCAACCCATCCGCTGCTCGGCAAGCGTCGCTGGGAGTCCTTCGCATTCTCCCTCTCCGACACGCCTCCGGCGTTCCGGGAGCAGTGGCCGCTTCTCGGCGGCGACAACGCCTACGTGCTCGGTGAGATCGCTGGGTTGTCTGCGGAGGAGATTGAACGGCTCGACCGCGAAAACGTCACTTGGCCGGCCGGGATGCCCCAATCGGTCGCCGTAGAGGGAGCGCTGTGGTGAACACCAAGAACATTCAGGACGAAGCGCCGACCAGCGGGGCGTTGGTTGGTCTGCGCGTGATCGAGCTAGATGGGACGCTCGCGCAGTACTGCGGCAAGCTTCTCGCGGATCTCGGCGCCGAAGTCATCCGAGTCGAGCCCCGTGGCGACTCCGCGGCGCGACTTGTGCCGCCGTTCGCCGCAGACAGCGCGGGCGCGGCGCACAGCCTGCACTTCTGGCACTACAACACGAACAAGCGCTCCGTGCCCCTCGACTTCGCTGATGCGACGGACCTCGAACGACTCGCCGTTTTGGTCGAGGGAGCGGACGTCGTCCTCGACGCCACCGATACAGGTTTGTTGCACGCGCTTGGCCTGACTGCGGAGGATCTCAGCGTCCGCGCACCGCAGCTGATTCATGCTCGGATCACCCCATTCGGTGAGACGGGTCCGTGGGCGAAACTTGCGAGCACCGACCTCGTGCAACTTGCGCTCGGCGGCACGATGGCGATGACCGGATACGACGACCTTCCCGGACATAAGACGTTCCCGATCGCACCTGCAGGTGGTCAGGCAGCGCACTTCACAGGGATGATGGCCACGATCGCGATCACGGGCGCCAACTCGAGGAGATGGGATTTTGCGGGCGCGGCGAATCCCCCGACTTCGTGCGCGAGATCGGCATCGGCCCCGGAGGCAGACTGCCCATTAACACCCACGGTGGTCTGCCGTCACAGGCACACATCGGCGGGATCAACCACATCGTCGAGGCAATCCGACAACTGCGCGGTGAAGCCGGCGCCGGCCAGGTGCCCGGCGCCGAGCGGGGACTCATTACCGGATTCGGGCAATTCGGCAAGGGGGCGCTCGCCGTCTTGCAAAGTTTACGAGCACATCATCGACGGGCCGGCCGCTGTCCTGGGATGATCAGCTGCCCAGGACAGCGGCCACCTGAGTGTCAGCGAGCGCAGAGCGCGCGATCGCCCACGGGCGGTCGAGAATGCACACCGACGTGTCGCCGACGCTGACCGTCGGGGCAGCGGCGTCTCCTCGCAGCCCCGCGCGGGAGAACAAGGCGATCGCCTGCTCCGGCGTCAGCGCTTCGTCCGCTCCGATCTCGCCGCCGCCGGGCGTGCGACGGTCGACGGCGGCCTGCATCGCTTTCCAGATCTGCGGCGTTCCGAAGGGGGCGTCTGTGCCGCCGAAGAGGGAGACACCCGCCCCGATGAGCGAGCGCAACGGCTGGTAGCTCCCGCGCTCTCGTTCGCTGAGAGCTCTGATGAGGCGATCGCCCTGCGTCACGAGAAAACCCGGGTGCGCGCCCACCGTTGCGCCCGACTTCGCGACTTCCGGTATGGCATCGGGAGGACAGATGAAGGCGTGTTCGAATCGGATGGACGCACCAGACGTATTGCTGGCACACGCTGCGAGACCGAGCGCGAGCGCGGCATCTGTGACTATGTGCAACGCGACCGGAGCCCCCGCCGCGAGCGCGATCGCATCGCCGATCTCGTCGGGTGTAATCCCCAGGTGATCATGAACGAGCAGCTTGACACCGTCGAGGGCCGCGTCAGGCATGCCGAACAGGTCGAGGCTGACCGCGCCAGCGGCGGCGGAGCTGAGCGCTGCGGCATCGTTGACGCCGTTTGTGGCGGTGAGATCGGCAGCATGGACGATCCCCTGGGCACGCATCTGTCGGAACTCGTCCCTGACATCGTCATCCGTGAGGATGGACGGCAACCCGGCGAGGGCGTCATCGTGGTCCCAGAGGATCCCGTCGAGTGGCACCGAGTACCCCAGACTGGCTAGCTGTGCACGCGCGGATGCGTTGAGTACCCAATGATGCCCGCTGCGGTGCTGGATCCGGCTCGGCGGAGCACCCGGCATACCGGATTCAAGATCATCGAGGGTGAGCTGTCCGATTCGATCGCTGTCGTATCCGACCAGGCGCAGTGACGTGCCCGCCCGCTGGTGGTGGTGCATCCTGGCGAAGAGCTCATCGCGGTCTCGAACGTCACCGACTTCGATCGATCTGCGTCGTGCGGCCGCGGAGCGAACGTGTGTGTGATGGTCCCACAGGCCGGGAATGAGTGCGCCCCCACGGGCATCAAAAACGGTCATGCCTCTGGGCGAGTGTGCGGCCGAGCTGATCTCTTCGATCACACCGTCGCGGAGGACCACACGCTGATCCGGGCTGCCATCGACTTCCGCGTGAATCACACAGCTGATCATCGCCCGCGCCCGTTCGCCGTCAGCCATCGGGCTGTGCCCCGGAGGTTCAGATCGACGGTTCCACTCATGCCTGCATGGAGAAGCCCCATCGCGGCGGTCGCGGCCAGCAGGCCGGTCGCGGGGTCGGCAAGGGCATCGGCAGCGAAGACTGGTCCGCCTTCGGCCCAGCCGACGGCGCCTGCCGCCGCGGCGCAGTCATCGCCGAACCCCACTCGGTCGGCATCAGTGCCCGTCACGCCGCGAGCGGTGATGCGGACGAACACCTGCCCCGGTGCGGGAATGAGACCGAGAGCCGAGAGGGCGCGCGGGCGCGCGGAGACGAGCACGACATCCGCTTCAGCAAGAGAGTCCCGGATCTGCGCGCGGTCGCGGCTGTCGAAGACCACTAGTTCCTTCTCGCCGTTGAGACGCCGCGCGAATGGTTCGTCGCCAGGGGCGGGGACCTCTCGCCGGTCGTGGGCTTCGTATCGCCGCACTTGAGCGCCGGCCTGTGCGAGGAGAGCGGCAGCGAGCGGTCCCGCCCAGAGGGAGGAGTAATCGGCGACGCGGATCTCGTGCAGCGCGCGACATGCGCGCGGTGCCAGATCGCTGAGGTGAAACGGCGGCTCCGTCCATGAATCGTTGTGGCCAGGAACCGCTGCGGACGGAATGTCGAGCAGTTCTGCGTCGCGGAGAGCGTCGCCCCGCGGCGTGTCTGAGGCCCAGCGTTCCAGCTCTGATCGTTCCGGGATGAGCACTCGGCCGCCGGTGAGCGCACCGAGAGCCTCCTCGTCGGCGGGGCGCGCGATGTTGTAGGCGGCCCAACCTTCGGGGTGGCGAAGAAGCAGTCCCGCGCCGCGCAGCGTCTCACCGGCGGGCGGTGGTGCGGACATACCTGTCAGCCGAGCGCGCTCGGACAACAGGGCGCCGCCGTTCACATCGACCTGTGCGCCGATCGCTCGAGAGGTCCGACGCAGCCGCTGGGCGACCGAGTCCATGCGGCCGATCACGTCGCCGTTCGGCACCGCACCGGTCGCGGTGATCTCTGCGGCGCCAGCGGCCCGCCACTTCTCGGCCGGCGACAGAGAGCTCTGTGGGGAATCGGCGCCGTGGCCGGTGAAGAACTCGGGCGACAACGTCGTGAGGGCGCTCATTCGCTACTGATCTCGTCCACGAGTCGCCAGCGCAACGCAGTCTGCGCGTCGAGCACCTGCCCGGTCAGGGTGAGAAGCAGCGTGCGCTGTCGACCGATACGGCGCGGAATGCTCACCGTGCCCCCGCATCCGGGAAGCAGACCCATCTTGACTTCGGGCAGCCGCCATCGGGTATCCGGCGAGGCGATCACGCGGTGCGCGAACGAGGACAGCTCCATCCCGGCGCCGATGACGGCTCCGTGCACCCGTGCTGTCAGTCTCGATCCGACCGCAGCGACGGCGGCGGGCAGATTTTGCTGCATGCGCATCAGGTGACTGCGGGTCGGCGAGTCCACGAGCCCGAACTCGGCGAGGTCCCCTCCGGTGCAGAAATGCCGACCTCTGGCGAGCCATTCGACCGGGGCATCATCGACCGCGCACGCGCGGAAGGCGGTGTGGAGTTCTGCCCTGGTGAACGCGTCGATCGCGTTCGCAGCCTGAGGGCGATCCAGGATTATCTGCCTGACGGAGTCGTTCTCGGTGACGTACACATGCGATTCTTCGCCTGTTGACGGAGCGGGCGTCCGGCGGGTGCTGAGCCACTCCGCGTACTCCGGACCTGCCTGGAGCGCGCTGTACGCGAGAGACTCCGCGGCAAGGGCGTCGACGATCGTGGAGTTCTCGGTCGTCCGCAGCAGCACCGCGAGGGTGATTGCTGCGAACGGTCGTTCTCGCAGCATTGTCAGCACCCGTGGCAGCTGCGTTGCGGTCAGGGAGAGATCGGCGTACGAATCCTCCTCGTCCACCGTGTAGGTGAGGATCGGAGCGGCGCGGAGGTCGGCGTAGGCGGCGAGATTCATCGAGGAACGACGTACGCGCACAGCCCACGGCAGACTTGTGGGGTCGCCGAGCATGAACTCTGTTGCGACGTCGCGCCACGATCGGGCGTGATCGACATCTTCAGGCAACGGCCGTGAGTACGCTCGAGACATCTTCATCCCTTCTTGATCCGAGATCAAGTGATGTGAATAGAGTAACTGATGACCACTCGATCGGGTAAATAAAGATGTTTTGATGAAGTGAGATGGAGAAAGTATGACGGATGGGCAAGGGGCAGGCGTGACTGCCGAGATCGAAGGCATCGCCAACTATGCGCGTCGGCTCGGCCGCCCTGCGCCGGTGGTCCGCCGGAGGCGCTTGGAGTCAAGCCTCGGCGTTCTGAGCGCGTTGCATTGGGGCGAAGCAGAGCCGCAGGTCGTCCTCCTGCATGGCGCTGGACTGCAGGCGCAGACCTGGAATCGCATGCTCCTGGACCTCGACGTTCCCGCGCTCGCCGTTGATCTTCCCGGCCACGGCGAGTCTCCTCGCAGGCCCGTCGAGGGGTACAGCATCGGCGCAATGGGTGACCTTCTCGCACAGGCGCTCACCGACGCCGGCATCGTCCCGACGTTGTTCGTTGGCCATTCCCTGGGCAGCTTCATCGCCGCCCGCGCAGCGCAAGCGATTCAAGGAGTGCAGACCCTCGTCGTTCTGGATGCGACGCCGCATCGACTGGGGACGAAGGACGCGACGAGGATGCACGCGGCGCCTCTTGACGTCCTGGTTGATGCGATGCATGCGCGCATGCCCCATCGAGATCGCGGTTCACTTGAACGAGCGGTGCTTCGGAGCACGAGAGATCGTGCCGATGGTCTGCGAGAGTGGATGTGGGATGAGGCTTTTGGTGATGCTGTCGCCCTCCGGGCGTCGGAGCGTGCGGCCACTTGGGAGTCCTTCAAGTCGGCCGCGGCCCGCACTGTCCTTGTTCGTGCCGGTCGAGGTGGAGTGCTGGATGAGGAAGCGGAGGAGTTCGCAGCGCGTGTGCCTCATTCGGCGATCATCGTCGCGGAGGATGCGGGCCATAACGTGCAGACCGACAAGCCGGAGTGGCTGGCGAGATGGCTTCGCGAGGAGATCGGCTCGCAGCGCGACGATCTTGCGCGTTGACTTGACCCGGAATATGTGTAACATCGAACAAGGCGACCGGAAGATTTGGAATTACATGTCCAACCGATTCCGCGCCTGGCCGAATCTCACATAGGAGTGAAATGAACACGACTCAACGACGTCGGCGTACGTCCTGGGCTGCGGCGCTGACTCTGTTCGCTGTCGTCCTGTCCGGATGTTCCGGTGCCGACGATGCCCCGAGCAAATCTGCCGAGACTGATCCCGATGCGACGATCTCGATCGGCGTCCGCTTCTTGCAGAACTCGTGGGATCCGTCAAAGATGCCAGGCGCGACCATCGTTCCCATCTATCAGCTGGTCTACGACAACCTGATTGGCCTTGATGCCGACCTGGATCTTGTCCCTGTTCTGGCCGAGGAGTGGGTCACCCCAGACGGCGGCACCACATGGGATCTCACCCTGCGCGACGACGCGACCTTCAGCGACGGCTCGAGCTTCGATGCTCCTGACGTGAAGGCCACTCTCGACTATTACGCGGGTGAAGGGTCCAACACAAAGGCTGATCTCGCGGAACTCAGCAGCGTGGAGGTCATCGACGACACGAACGTCCGCATCACCCTCACGAGTCCGAATGTGGGCCTGCCGAATGTGCTCGCCGGTCGCGCAGGCATCATCCTGAGCTCCGAGACCGTCGCCTCCGGTGACTTCAGTGCGCCGGTCGGCACGGGAAAGTTCCTCGTCGAGAAGGATGTCGAAGGTGTCGAGGTCGGCCTCGTGGCCAATCCCGACCATTGGAACCCCGATGCGGTCAAGGTTGCCGGCGTGACGCTGCGCTGGGTCGAGGATCCGGTCGCGATGGCGAATGCGATCCGCTCAGGCGACATCGATATGGCGGTCATCGAACCCGCGCAGGCCGACGCGGTGAAGTCCGCAGGCATTCCGATGTACGACGCTTTCGGAGCGCAGCTCGTCGCGATCAGCCTCAACCCCGACCTCGCCCCCGAACTCGCTGATCCTCGCGTCCGAGAGGCGCTGAGCATGGCGATCGACCGGGAGGGCATTGTGCAGGGGCTCAACTTCGGCAGGGCGACCGTCGCAGACCAGCTGGTGGCACCGGGGCGCTTCGGGTTCGATGAGAGTCTCGACGAGATCCCCTTCGATATCGACAGGGCGAAGAAGCTGCTCACCGAGGCCGGGTATCCAGACGGATTCACATATGAGATGGCTGCTCAGGCGAACAATAAGCAGCTGGCAGAGGCCGTTCAGGCTAGCTGGGCGGAGATCGGCGTCAAGGTCGAGCTGAGCTTCCCGGCCGGCAGCGGAGTGGCGGACGCAACTTGGGCCAAGCCGACGATCCCGATCGCCACACAGAATCTGGTTCCGGACGTCGATCCTGCGCCGTTCCTCTGGCGTCACATCAGCACGGACACCATCCGCAACCCTGGAAAGGTCGCCGTCCCCGGCGTGGAGGATCTAATCCGTGAGGCGCAGGTCACCGAAGATCAGGACGCCCGTGAGGACATCTTCCATGAAATCGCGCAGGCGACGCGCGAGACGACGTCCGCATACATCCCGGTCATGTGGCGCAACTACACAATTGCGTACAGCGACGATCTCGTCGGCATGCAGGAGTGGCAGGCAGGCTACCCGATCATCGACGGAGTCGGCGTCTCCAAGTAAATCTGAGAAATCGCCGGCGGGGAGCGCCATGTGCTCCTCGCCGGCACCCCGAGCGGGACCGAGAGCAGAGGAAATTGCTGATGGCGGCGACAACGGCAGAGGGTTCGCTGAGAGGGCGAACAAGCGGAAAAGCTGAGGGGAGCCCCAAGACCACCCTGGGTGCGCTTCGGTTCGTCGGGATGAGTTTCGGTCGAATGATTCTTGTCTTCGTGGCGACGACGCTGCTCGTTTTCAGCTTGACGTCTTTGGTCCCCGGAGATCCTGCGCTCACACTCGCGGGCGAGGATGCCGACCCCGCGACGGTGGACCTCATCCGGGAAGAACTCGGGCTCAACCGTCCGTGGCTTGTGCAGTATGCCACGTGGTTCGGCGGTCTTTTCGTCGGCGACCTCGGTACCTCATTCGTGCACCGAGTGCCCGTGAGTGGTCTGATCGTGGACAGATTCCCCGCCACTATGTCGATCGCACTGTCCGCGATTGCGATCGCGGTCATCGCAGGGGTTTTGGTCGGCATGTTGGCAGCGGCCTACCGCGGTCGCCTGGCAGACCGGATCACCACGGTTTTGTCCACGCTCGGGATCGTGACGCCGAACTTCTGGGTCGGCATGCTCTTGATCCTCGCCTTCTCGTTTGCGATTCCGATCTTCCCGGCGGTTGGCTACACGCCATTCGAAGATAATCCGGGCGATTGGCTCGCGCACATCACGCTTCCGGCGATAGCCCTGGCGCTGTCAGTGGGCGCCGAGTTGCAGAGACAGACCAGAAGCTCCGTCTCGGATATCCTCACGCAGGATTACATCCGCACGGCACGGTCGCAGGGGCTTTCCCGTTCACGGGTGCTGTGGACTCGTGCACTCAAGAATGGATCGCTCCCGGTGGTCACGGTCATCGGATACCAGATGGCAGGACTTCTGGGTGGCTCGGTGGTCGTGGAGAAGGTATTCAATATCCCCGGCCTGGGGACACTCGCGATCAACTCCGTCTTCGCCAAGGATCTTCCCGTGCTGCAGGGCATCGTGCTCGTGACGACCGTGATCGTGCTCATCGTAAATTTCCTTACGGACGTCCTCTACACGGTTCTCAACCCGAAGGTGCGGGTCTCATGACCTATACAATCCAGCTACCAGAAAGCCGCCCGCGGAGGGTTGGCTTCGCAGTGCGCTTCGCTAAGCAGAAGCTCGCGATTGCCGGACTCGTCACGCTGGCCATCGTCGTGATCGTCGCGGTGTTGGCCGACGTCCTCGCGCCGTACAACCCGGACGTGACAGAACTGAGGGCGGTGCTGCTGCCGCCGGGCAGCCCTGGGCACCTGCTCGGAACGGATGAACTCGGACGTGACCTCCTCAGCCGACTGATGTCGGGTGCGCAGGTGTCGCTCATCGCGGCGCTTCAGGGCACTGCCCTCACTGTGGCAATCGGAGTTGTCCTCGGCCTGGCAGCCGGGTTCTTCCGCGGATGGGTTGAACGCATCATCATGTTTGTCACCGACGTGCTGATGAGCTTTCCCGGCATCCTTTTGGCCATCGCGATCGCGGGCATCCTCGGACCCAGCCTCAATAACGCGATGGTCGCGCTGGGAATCGTGTTGGCGCCCGGGGCGATCCGACTCGTCCGCGGCTCGGTCCTCGCAGTGCGCGAGGAGACGTATGTTGAGGCGGCGCGGAGCATCGGCACGCCATCCGGACAGATCCTGGCGCGTCATATCCTCCCGAACGTGGTGCCTCCTCTGATCGTCTATATCGCTGTGCTTGCAGGTCACGTGATGCTCATCGAGGCGGGCCTCAGCTTCATCGGAGTTGGTGTGCAACCACCACAGGCGTCGTGGGGAGCCATGCTCTCCTCGGCCTTCGCATACATAGATCGCGCTCCATGGCTCGCGGTTTTCCCTGGTGTGATGATCGCGATCAGCGTGTTCGCGCTCAACCTACTCGGTGACGGAATCAGAGACTCGATCGGAAAGAAGGTGACTCGATGACTATCAGCACGCTGGATCCGATTCTGGACGTTTCTAACCTGCGCACGGAGATCGAAGTCGACGGACAATGGCTGCCCGTCGTGGACGGTGTGAGCTATTCCGTCCGGCCGGGGGAGACGCTCGGAATCGTCGGTGAGTCCGGATCAGGCAAGAGCGTGACGGCCATGACGCTGATGGGATTCGTGGGTCGCCGTCGTGGGCAGCGAGTCTCAGGGCAGGCCTCGTTTCGTGGACGCGACCTCATCACCACTCCGGAACGGGAACTGGCTCGCCTGCGCGGCAATGACATTGCCATGGTGTTCCAGGAACCGATGACGAGTCTGGATCCGTCCTTCAAAGTAGGCAATCAGATCGCAGAAGGAATCCGTCTGCATCAGGGAGTGTCGCGTGCCGATGCGAAACGGCTGGCGATCGAGGCGATGGACAAGGTCCGAATCCCGAACGCGAAAGTCCGCGCCGAGAGCTATCCGCATGAATTCTCCGGCGGCATGCGGCAACGAGTCCTGATCGCCATGGCGATCGCCAACAACCCTGCGCTGCTGATCGCGGACGAACCGACTACCGCTCTGGATGTGAGCGTTCAGGCGCAGATCCTGACCCTACTGGGCGAGATGCGCGACGAACTCGGTCTGGCGATGATTTTCATTACGCACAACATGGGCGTCGTCGCAGACATTTGTGATCGCGTCGCTGTCATGTATGCGGGGCAGATTGTGGAGACCGGCGATGTCGTCGACACGTTCGCTTCCCCTCAGCATCCGTACACGAGTCGCCTGCTCGCCTCGATGCCGCGGCTACGAGGCGAACGCAGTGCGCTCGAATGGATCCCGGGCTCGCCACCGCGACCGGCGGAGTTCGCCAGCGGATGTCGATTTGCGCCACGTTGTCTGCATGCGCGAGACGTCTGCCTTGCGCCGACGACTCTCGTGCAGCTCGGCGACGGGCGTGCGAATCGGTGCACCCGCGATGTCGAGTGGAAGGAAGACACCACATCATGAGTAAAGTCGCCAAGACAGAGGCCGTGTTGGAGGCCGAGAACCTCGTCGTATCCTTCCCCGTGGTTCGCGCCGGCCACCGCACCACGGTGCAGGCTGTTCGCGGGGTCGACATTTCACTCCGCTCTGGCGAGACGCTGGGCGTGGTCGGGGAGTCCGGCTCGGGCAAGTCGACGCTCGCGCGAGCTGTGATGCGGCTTATCAACTCCGAGGGTCGGATTGTGCTGCTTGGCACCGACGTTACTGATCTCAGTGAGCGGCAGTTCCGTTCGCACCGTCGAACGGTGCAGATGGTGTTCCAGGATCCTTACTCCTCTCTGAATCCTTCACTCACCGTCGGGCAGAGTATCGCGGAGCCGCTCAAGGTTCACGAGCGGATGTCGCGCACGGAGCGTCGTCGGCGCGTCGATGAGGTGCTGGATCTCGTCGGACTGCGCCCGGATTTCGCCGATCGTTATCCTGACGAGTTCTCCGGCGGGCAGCGACAGAGGATCGCGATCGCCCGGGCGATCGTGCTCGAGCCCGAGATATTGATCTGCGACGAGGCGGTCAGCGCGCTGGATGTTTCCACGCAGAACCAGGTACTGAGTCTTCTGGAGAGTCTGCGCGAACGGCTGGGGCTATCCTATCTCTTCATCTCACACGACCTCGCGGTGGTGCGTCATATCGCCGATCGTGTCGCAGTGATGTACCTCGGCGAGGTCATGGAGGAAGGGCCGGTTGATCGCCTCTTCGAGGCTCCGGCACACCCATATACTCAGGTGCTGCTTGAAGCGGTGCCGGAACCTGACCCCGAACTGCAGCGTTCCGCGACAAAGCGGGTGCTCGAGGGCGACATCCCTGACCCGACCGATCCTCCGCCTGGATGTTCCTTCAGCGGTCGGTGTCCGTATGCCATGCAGATCTGCGACACGCAGCCTCCCCCTGTGGTCGCAGTCATCGGCGGCGGAACCTCACGTTGCCATCTGCACACGAGCGGTCCGACACTCAACGGGGCGCCACTCACCGCTCTTCCGCTCGTCGTATCGACGACTCGGACGGATCGTGCGCCGCAATGACTCAGAAATGGCAAGGTGCACGAAGTGTGAAACGCCTGGAGTCTGTGCGTGAGGCGACCAGTCTGAACCGCGCCTACAACGAGCGGATGTGGGCGGATATCTCCGCCGGGCAGCAGTTCGTGTTCGGGTACGGCCCGATGGAGCTCTTCAACGCTATGGGGCTGTATCTCGTCCTGCCCGTGCAGTACGGCTCAGTGATGGCTGCGAAGCAGCTGTACGGGCACTATCAGGCGGCGATCGAGCGACGCGGCTTTTTTCCATCGCTGTCGAGTTACGAGAGTCTTCCGCTGGGCTATTGCTTCGAACCGGATGATCACGCGCCGTACGGCGGATTGCCCAAACCCGCCGCAATCTTCGGTGGGTACATGCAGGAACCGGGGATCTACGAGCTTTACGCGCGAGAATTCGGCGTGCCGGTGCTGCTCACCGACGATCCCTATCGTCAGCTGCAGATACCCGACGGATGGTGGGAGGGGCCCGAGTGGCGTGACCCTAGGATCGTCGATTTCTCGGTCTCCGAGCTGCGCAGTGCCATTCGGCTGCTGGAGCAGCTGACCGGAGTGCCTTACCGTGAGACCGACCTTCGCGAGCTCATGATGCGCGCCAACGAGATGTCGGAGTATTACGAGCGCATCGTACAGCTCGGCTGGGGCTCGGGCGGCCCGGCGCTATTCACTGCGACCGATGCCTATTCGGAGGTCGCGATCTTCGAGACGCACTTCGGTCATGAATGGGCACTCGACCACGTGAAGCGTGTGCATGACGAGGTGGTCCAGCGTGCTGCCGATGGGGCTTTCGCTGTCCCGCAGGAACGCACACGGCTGCTGTGGGCCGGCACGCCGATCTGGTTCAATCTCGGCTTCCTCAATGCATGGGAAGAGAGCCACAGCACGGTGTTCATCGAGACGATGTACCTGCCCCGTGCGAAGCGCCTCATTCAGGATCCTTCTGAGGATGCTTTGCGTGCGGCGTTCCTTCGGCGTCACATGAAATACACCGGAAGCAGCCCCAAGGCCGCGGCCGAACTTGTGATCGCACAGTGTCGCGAGTTCGGTGTCGACGGTGTCGTCCTGCCCGCGCGAGCCGCGACCCGCGACACCGTGGCATCGTCTCGCTATATGGCATTGGCACTCAAGAAGGCAGGCATCGACGTTCTTCTGCTGGACTATGCGCCGTTCGACAGCACAGCGTGGGATGAAGAATCGATGCGTGCGCAGGTGACGACCTTCATCGAAGGAATCCAAATCGCCACTGCGCAGACCTGACCGTCACCGCAAAGTCAATGATCGGGTCTACATCGCATGCATGTGGATACCTGACCTTCTGAAAACACTGAGATTCACGAGCACGGAACAGGCGAACTGGAATCACGACATATAACATTTTTCCTGCGAACGAATGCTAGGCTATTACTAATCTTGCTCTTTGGGGGTACACATGGACTGCGACGACGCGTTCACCGTCTTTCATCAGGTTGTGGCGAACCGGTGGAACCCGCGACGCATCAGCGAGCTCGCCGGTGTCACGGACGAGCCGATCGCCGGATTCCTGGACACCGGATTCCCGGAAGAGATCGCAATCGCCGCCGGCTACCGGACGATGCTGCTCACTGGAGATCTCGCCGTTGCCGCGGATCGGGTCAGCCCGGAGCTCGATGTCTCCGCCCCGGCGCGGATCCGACACCTATACGAGTCCTTGGTGACCGGACGTCACAACGAGTGTGAGGTGCTGTGCGTCACCGGTGGCGATCGCTGGATCGGCGAGACGGCGGGCTTCTTCGAGGTCTACCGTGAGGTGTTCGGCGCCCCCGACATCGCGCACACTCTGTACCTCGAGCGTGCGCGTGGGACATTCGCAGAGCACCGGGAGTACAACCGCGAAGGTATGCGCCGATTCGCTGCGGAGATCTCGGAGATCGCGCCGCGGCGCGTGACACCCGAGCATCTCTGGGAGGCGGTCCGGTTGGTCAACCGCACGCGTGCCCTTCTGCGAGAGGTTGAATCGCTGCGCAGCGGGGACGCGCCGCTCCTGACCGGTGTCGATGCCAACGCCATCACCCTTGCCGCGATGCTTATGCCGAAGAAAGCGTTCAACGCGGCTCTCGAAGCATCGCTGAACCGTCGGGATCGCTGGAGCGCGCCCCGTCGAGGGCCGCGCATATTTCTCACCGGAAGCGCCATAGATCATCTCGGATTCGTACGTCTGGTAGAAGATCAGGGAGCGGTCGTGGTCGGCGAAGACACTGAGTTCGGGATGCGGTACGCCCATACCCCCGTCGCCGAGAGCACGCCTGACCCGTTCGAGGCGCTCGCCGACCGCTGGACGTATAAGTTCCCGGAGAGCTGGGGTTTCGGGCGCGAGCGGCGGATCACCCAGCGAGTGCAGATGGCCGTCGAGGCCGAACCCGACGCGGTGGTCGCCGTGCACCTTCGCGGGGACACGGCGTACGGATGGGACTTTCCCGACCAGTCGGACGCTCTTGAAGCCCGCGGTGTCGCCACTCTGGCGTTGCCGGATTCCGATTACGCATTGTCTGATGCGCACCAGTTGCAAGAGAGCGTCGCGAGTTTTATCGGCGGACTGCGCGCCACTGGGCCGCGCGCCGCGAGCGAGAGAACAGAGGAGACGCAATGACTGCGATGCTCGAAGGGGTCCGTGTCCTGGACCTGAGCGATGAGATGGGCTTCGTCTGCGGCAAGATTCTTGCCGAGTTGGGTGCCGAGGTGATCAAGGTCGAGCGACCCGGCGGAGATCCGGCTCGGTTCCTCCCTCCCTTCCGCGGCGATGAGCCGGGAGTGGAGAACAGTCTGTACTGGCGTGCGTTCAACGCAGGCAAGCGCAGCATCGTGTTGGATCTCGATGACGAGAAGGATGCCGCGACATTCCGCACGATCGCTCGTACATCTGCGATCATCATCGAGGGGTCGGATCCGACGGCGCTGGCACGACGCGGGCTCGCTGTCGCCGACCTCCGAGCGGAGAACCCTGCGCTTATCGGAGCATCCGTCACTCCGTTCGGACGCACCGGGCCGTACTCCAGCCATATCGCATCGGAGTTGACCGCCGTCGCGATGAGCGGTGTGCTGAACAACACCGGCGATCCCGACCGTCCTCCCGTGAAGGAGTCGCTGGACTCCGGATACTTCCACGCCGGAGTCGCTGCTGCCCTGGGCATCATGCTGGCCTACTTCGATGCGGACGTCTCCGGGCAGGGACAGGATGTCGATGTCTCGGTGCAGGAAGTCGCCGCGAGTAGGATGACGTCAGCGATCGTCGCATGGAGCGAGCAGTTGGCACTGTCCCGCGAAGGGCACAAGTCTCAGCTCGGCCCGACGGCAACTGATTGGTTTTGGCCCTGCCAGGACGGTCATCTGTTCTGGCACATGCTGGGCGGCGCGTTCGGTGCGACGGCGAACAAGGCGCTGTCGGACTGGATCAGCGAGTACGTGCCGGTGCACCCGCTGCAGGAGATCGACGACTGGTTCGCGTTCGACAAGGCGGGCATCACCCAGGGGGAATGGGATCGTTTCGCCGCGGTGATCGGACCCTTCTTCGCTCAGTTCACGCGCGAAGAGATCAGTCGAGAATCGATTGCACGTGGAATCAACGCCGCCGTGGCAAACGAGCCCGGCGATATCCACGCCTGCGAGCATCTGCGTTCGCGGGACTACTGGGCCCGCGTGGAGGACCCCGCTCTCGGCGAGATCGACATCCCACGCTACTTTTTCAAAGCCAGCGTTTCGAGCACAGGCATCAGCACCCCGGCACCGTTGCTGGGTGCAGACACCGAAGCGGTGCTCGCGGAGCTTGCGACAGGATCTTCCACGACGAAGAGCGTAATCTCTGAGTCATCGTCGTCCCAACCGCCGTTAGCAGGGGTCCGCGTCCTCGACTTCGGCTGGGCCCTGGTCGGCTCGATCACTGGAAAAATGCTTGGGGACCACGGGGCAGAGGTCATCCGCGTCGAGTCTTCGAAACGTCCCGACATGACGAGGGTGGATCGGCGGTTCTCGAAGTCGACGAAGACGAGCTTCGACGACAAGCCCTGGTTCGCCCACTTCAACACTTCAAAGAAGAGCCTTGCGATCGACCTAAAGAACCCGGCCTCTCGTCGAGTCATCGAGGGGCTCATCCGCCAGGCTGATGTCATCAATGAGAATTTCACGCCCGGAACGATGGCCGCCCTCGGATACGGCTATGAGGACGTACGCAAGATCAACCCCAACGTGATCTACATCAGCGGCAGCATGTTCGGCCAAACCGGACCGCTCGCGAACGAGTGGGGGATCGACGGAACGGGGGCAGCGATCTCTGGGCGTCTTCATCTCACCGGATGGTCGGACCGCACGCCGATCACTCCGAGTGCCGGAATTTATGGCGATTACATCGTGCCGCTTGTCAATGCGATCGGTGTCGTCGGAGCGCTTCTTCACCGACGTAGTACCGGCGAGGGGCAATACCTCGAGGCCAGCATGTATGAGGTGACCGCCCAACAGATCCTGCCAGCCATCCTCGACTTCGAGGTGAACGGCCGTGAGCAGAATCGCACGGGCAACCGGGTGCCGAATGCGGCACCGCACGGTGTGTACCCGTGCGTCGGAGACGACCGCTGGTGCGCGATCGCCGTCTTTGGCGACGAGGAGTGGGAGCGTTTCGTGGCGGCGATCGGTGCACCGGCGTGGACCTCGAATCCCTCGTTCGAGACGCACGAAGGTCGTAAACGTGACGAGGATCGTCTCGATGAACTGGTCGCCGAGTGGACGAGCACGCAGGACCCGCATGACGTGATGCACACACTGCAGGCAGCGGGCGTGCGCGGCGCAGCGGTGCAGACCCCACACGACTTCATCGATGCGGATCCGCAGCTGATCCATCGCGAGTTCATGAAGGATGTGCCGCATTCCGTGCTCGGGGCGTTTCCGCACCAGGTTCCTCCGTTCCGCCTGACGCGTACGCCGGCGGTTATCGGGCCGGCGCCCAGGATGGGCGAGCACAACGAGGACATCGTCACGCACACTCTCGGGTTCGACGAAGCGGAGTACATCGAGCTGCTCCTGGAAGGTGTACTGCAGTGAGCGCGGAGACATTCAGCGGAACCGAGCGTCTCAGCGGAAAGATAGCGATCGTCACCGGTGCGGGCACCGGCATCGGCCGTGCGATTGCCCGGATGTTCGCACGTGAAGGTGCACGTGTGGTCATCGCCTGTCGCACGGTCGACACCGGTGAACAGACCGCAGAGCTCATCCGAGACGCCGGCGGCGAAGCGCTGTTCATACGCACCGATGTCGTCGACGAGAACGATGTGCGAGCACTCGTCGACGAGACCGTACGCACCTTCGGCGGGATCGACATCCTCTGTAACAACCATGCCGTATACGGCATCGAGCCTGCGGAACTGTTCGATCTGACCGAGGACGTCTGGGACCAGACGATGAATGTGAACGCCAAGGGCGTGTTCTTCACGATGAAGCATGTCCTCCCAGTAATGCGCGATGGTTCCGGCGGTTCGATCGTCAACATCTCGTCCATCGCGGCGCTCGTGAAATCGGCACTGCCGGCCTATGCAGCATCCAAGGCGGCTGTGAACGCTCTGACGAAGGCCGTCGCCGCACAGGCCGCTGAGTATGGCGTCCGCGCCAATGTCATTACCCCAAGCACGATCGAGACCGATCGACGCACGGAGCTGGCGCAGACGTCTGAGTACAAGAACGACTTCATCGCGACGACGGCGGCAGAGCAAGCATCTAGGCCGATCATCAGCAAGGTGCTCCCCGGGTTCGGTGAACCCGACGACATTGCTTACGCCGCGACATTCCTGGCATCCGACGAGTCCTCGTACATCACCGGTGCCGTTTTGCCCGTGGATGGCGGCACGACGCGCACGCGCACGGACTGATCACCGTGAACTCAGAAAGAGGGACAGCAATGAGTAGGGGCAGAATTGCCGGAAAATCGGCGATCGTCACGGGCGCGGGAAGCGGCATCGGTCGCGGTATCGCGAAGCGCTTTGCGGAGCAAGGGGCTGCCGTCACCGTCGCGGACATGGCACTGGACGCTGCCGAGGAGACCGTCGCGCAGATCGCCTCGACGGGTGGGCGGGCGATCGCCGTCCGTACGAACGTCACCAGCGCCGAGGACGTCGCCGCAATGGTGGACGCCACGGTGACAGCGTTCGGCGGAGTGGATATCCTCGTGAACAACGCGGGTATTTCGTTCGGCGACACGCTCAAGCTGCACGAGCTCGAGCAGGATGCCTGGCAGTTGATCATGGACGTGAACCTCACGGGCGTGTTCCTCTGCTGCAAGTACACTCTTCCCTCGATGATCGCGCGCGGCGGTGGATCGATCGTGAACATCGCCTCCGCGGCAGCCATCGGCATGGCACCGCGGGCGGCGTACGCCGCCTCGAAGGGGGGAGTGGTCGCGATCACTCGCAGCCTCGCCTTCCAGTACGGCGAGAACAGCGTCCGGGTCAACGCGATCTGCCCTGGCCCAGTCGAGACACCGATGAGTAACGCGGTGCGCGCTTCCGGCATGTATGACGACGACGGGATCGTCGATCTGTCAATCAAGCGCAGAGGCACCCCGGAAGACATTGCAAACGCCGCACTGTACTTCGCATCTGACGAGGCGCGCTACGTGACCGCAGATGTGTTATCCGTCGATGGCGGAGCTCTCCGCTTGCGCGCCGAGCGATTTTGTGGCCGTTGACGGCCCAGAGAAAGGAACCGAACATGAGCAAATGGAGCCCAGGAACCCGCCTGTACAGCGCGGTCTCCGCAGTCGAAGCGATCATTGTCACAGGCGCGGACGTTGAGCTTTCCTGTGCCGGTGAGCCGGTTCTCACTGCGCGTCCCGACGGCGTCGAGTTCACCGCCCAGGGCGCGGAACTCGCCGTCGGCAAGCGGCAAGAGGACGCTGACAGCGGCCTCGTCGTGATGATCACACGTCCGGGTGCCGGACCGTTCACCGCGGACGGTCGCGAGCTGACGCAGCGGGCGGCCACCGCCCTGCCGTCTTCGGACTGACATGAGCATCTCAGTCCTGCTCAGCACCATTGCTGAGATCGTGCCGGAACGCGTGGCGATTACCGACGGCACTGGATCGATCACCTATGGCGATGTGCACCGTGACGCCGGACGGCTTGCTTCGCGTGCGGTCGCGGAGGGTGCCGAGTGCATCGCCTTCATCGGAACGAACTCCGCGGCGGTGCCGCTGCTGCTGTTCGCTGCTGCCGAAGCAGGTGTGCCGTTCGCACCGCTGAACTACCGCCTCGCCGACGAACAGCTCCGCCGTCAGACCGAGCGGTTGGGACGTGCCCTGATCGTCACTGACGAAGCCGGTGCGGCCCGTATCGGCGCACCCGCCGACTGCATCGTGATCGACATCGCTGAGGCGCGCAGCCCCGAGCCTGTCGAGTCGATGCCAGGCGGAGCCGGTGACGTCGCCGTGTGGCTGTTCACGAGCGGGACGACTGGCGAGCCCAAGATCGTCGAACTCAGTCATGAGAACCTCACGTCGTACATCCTCGGTACTGTCGAGATGCTGTCCGCCCCGGAGGAAGACGCCGCACTCGTGAGCGTCCCGCCCTACCACGTGGCCGGCATCGCAGCCGTGCTGTCGTCGGTGTTCGCGGCCCGCAAAATGGTGTACCTGGAGTCCTTTGACGCGGAGGGCTGGATCGCCGCTGTGCGCGACAACTACGTCAGCTCGGCGATGGTCGTTCCGACGATGTTGCAGCGTATCCTCGATGCCCTGACAGCCACGGGCGAGACTCTCCCGTCGCTGCGTGCCCTGTCCTATGGTGGCGGACGCATGCCGATGGAGCTGATCCGCGCGACTCTGGAATACCTGCCTCACGTCGGATTCACGAACGCCTATGGCCTCACTGAGACCAGCTCGACGATCGCTCTGCTCGGCCCGGACGATCACCGTGAAGCACTCGCCTCCGAGGATCCGGCAGTGCGGGCTCGACTGGGGTCGGTCGGTCGACCGATCCCGTCGATCGAGCTCGAGATCCGTGGGATCGATGGTTCCGGAATGTCCGACGGTGAGGAGGGCGAGATCTGGGTGCGGGGCCCGCAGATCTCCGGCGCTTATCGTGGAATGGACTCGCACCTCGTCGATGGCTGGTTCGAGACAAAGGACCGGGGCTTGGTCGACGCGGGCGGATACCTGTTTCTCAGCGGCCGGGCGGATGACGTCATCATCCGTGGTGGCGAGAACATCTCGCCCGGCGAGATCGAGGATGTCCTGCGTGAAGACCCATCCGTCGTGGATGTCGCTGTCGTGGCGCTCCCGGATGATCAGTGGGGTGAGGTTCCGGTCGCTGTGCTTGTGCCGATGCCGGGTGCTGAGATTGACGTTGCAGCGTTGAAAGTCCTAGTGCGCTCCAGGTTGCGCTCTTCTCGTGTGCCTGCGGAGGTCATCATCTGGGACGAGCTTCCGCACAACGAAATGGGCAAACTGCTCCGCAAGGACATCCGTGCAGCGCTTGTGAATCGCCCTGCATGATCACATCGGCGAACACGACCGGGACATGGTCCAATTGGACCGGGTCCCGGTCTGTCGCTGTCTTGCGCGAGGTCTTCGCCACTGACGAATCTGACGTCGTGGCCGCGGTCGCGCGTGCACGAGATGAGGGCGTTGCCCTCCGTGCAGTCGGCACCGGTTACTCATGGGGTGAGGCGGTGGGGCACGGTGCCGTCGTCGTGCGGACTGAGGGTCTGCGCGGCGTGCGAAACGTCGATTTGCGGCTGGGAACGGCGCGGATCGCGGCCGGAACTCCGCTCCAGGACGTGTGCCGAGAGCTTCGAGATGTAGGGATGGAGCTGCCCACGATCGGTGGGTTCTCCGGCCAGAGCATCGCGGGTGCAATTGCGACCGCGACGCACGGAACAGGTGTACGACAGAAGTCGCTCTCCGCCTACGCCACAGGGTTCCGTATCGTCGATGCATCCGGTCAGATGCGTGATGTCGGCGAGGGCTGCTCCGAGACTCTGCGTGCCGCACGTGTCGCAATCGGCGCGTTGGGAATCGTCACCGAAGTAGAGATGCAGGTGCAACCCGCGACGTGGTTGCGGACCGAGGACTCGTGGCATGCGCAATTCGATCCCTCATGGTTGAGTGCGGATGACGGGATTCGTCGGGCGGTGCGCTGGCATCCGAATGGTTACGGGGCGCCCGGTGGTAGTTGGTTCCAGCTTCGGGAGTGGATACCGGCGCGTGCAGAGCACGACGGCGCGCACCCCAGCCACGTGGCACTCGCGACAGCCGGCGCTATCAGGCCGCACAACTTCACCGTCACGGAACATGCGGTACCTGTCACGCGGGCGGACGAGGTGATGGACGCTGTCGCGAGGGCTCTGGATCGGGCGCCTGGAGTGCTGACTGGTATGCCCCTAGCCTTGCGGGTAGTGGCACCGGATGATGCGCACTTGTCGCCGTACCGAGGTTCGGAGGCGATGATAACTCTTTCGGCCGCTGCACACAGTGCCAAGGCAGGAGTCGCGCTGTTCCGTTTGGTGCACGATGTCGTGGCGCCCTTTCACGCGAAGCCACACTGGGCGAAAGAGCACTTCTATTCGCAGACCATGCTGGAAGATCGTTTCCCGGGTCTGCAAGATTTCGAGGCGGTACGCCGCAACTTTGATCCGCGCGGGATGTTTCTCACCCCGAGCATGCGAGAGTTGTTAACGGGACACATGGAGGATCAGTGTGAAGTGGAAGGGCGAGTGAGGGCGCAATGACGTCTATTGACGAGGACATCGATGTCCCAGTCTCAACTGGTGGCCAGGCAGAGGGGCGAATGACGCGGCGGATCACTGCCCGCGACATCATGGCGACCTTCTTCGCGTATTACTGGCGCAACGATCCGCGGGTCGAGGTTCCCGGAACCTTCCTGGTGGCGCTCATTGCGGACTTCGGTGTGGCGGCGCCGAACGCGCGGGCGACGCTGCGGCGGCTGGAACGTGACGACCTCATCGTCACGCGCCGCTCCGGGCGCAACCTCTTCTCCCGAGTCGCGCCGCTGGCGCGCACGCGCGCAGAACCGGGTGTGCGACGGATCCTGAACTTCGGCCGCACCGACGAGTGGAGTGGTGTGTGGACCGTTGTGGCGTTCTCAGTCCCCGAGCATCAGAGCCGGATTCGGATGGCTCTGCGCGACTCGCTCCGCCTGGAAGGCTTTGCGCCGTTCTATGACGGCGTGTGGATCGCACCGGGCGACCTGCGCGAGACCGCCATCCGCAAGGCAGATGTGCGGGGCGTGGAGCAGCTCAGTGCGCACCTCGTCGATGACTCCTCATTCGTCATCCGGGGCCGTCAACCCATCGACTCCTGGGATCTTGAGGGCATCAACGCGGCCTACGCAATGGTGCTCGACGAGGCCGGCGAACTCGCACGCCAGTTCGCCGACGGGGCGCTCTCGCCGACGGCAGCGTTGGTGAGACGCACGCTCCTGCTCACCCGCTATCGGAGGCTCGTGCCGTTGGATCCGGGTCTCCCGCTGGCGCTCATGCCGGATGGATGGCTTCGACGAAACGCGCGTGACGCGGTTGCCGGTGTCTTCAACAACCTCGGACCCTTGGCGACGTTCCGTTTCGAACAGCTGCTGACCGGGATTGATGAGCCTTGGTCCGAGCGTGTGCGCGCCGCCGCACTGCTTTCGCTCGACGAACTTGCCGCTGTCGAACCGGGCATAGACGCAGAGCTAGGCGCCTAACTTCGTTGTGATGCCATCGGGACCGGTGCAATGTCACCAGTCCCGATGGCAAGCACGAAGTGCTTCAGAGTTCGACTGCTCGACCGACGGAGAGCATGAGTCGGTTGGCCCAGTTGAAGTAGGCGGCACTTTGGATCATGTCAACGATTGCGATGTCTTCGAGCCCACCCTCGCGCAACGCAGTGATGTCCTCGACATCAAACGCGATGGGGCTCTGTGCCAGCGCCTCGGATGCCGCGACGATTGCATTCCAGCGCTCCCCGAGGTCGGCGCTCGTTCCCTCCGCGAGCAGACGATCGAGATCCTGCGGTCGCTTTGAGAAATTCGACGATGTTCGCGCATGTACCGAAGCGCAGTACACGCACCCGTTCGTGCGTGAGACCGCCGTTGCGGCGAGTTCTCGTTCCGCGCGGGGGAGTCCGCCGTCTGACTCTTTTGTGAAGATGTCACGGTCCATCAATGTGCGCGCGCGCAACACTTCAGGGTCACGTACTAGCAGCCGAAAGTAGTCGAAATCCGCGCGCGGCGGGTTGATGACGCCGTCCCAGTGGCGTTCGGTGAAATCTTCCCTCGGCAGGGGCTCGAGCCACGGGACCCATCCGATGGTGTCGCGGGTAAAGCCTTGAGGGTGGGGCAGATCGTAGGACAGTGCGGTCGGTCGTGCAGTGGTATCGGTCATGCTGACATCTCCTTCTCGAGCACACGCAACCCCGCGGCAACACGCTGTTGGAAAGCAAGGAACGACACCAGCTGCGACAGGGTCACGACGCCATCGATGCTCCACCCAGCCTCGAGCAGGCGCTCATGCGCGCCACGATCCGTCTCCCGTGGCCGGTATACGAGAAGGTGAGTGTGCTCCAAAGCGGCCGCGATCCGCGCGCCGAAAACTTCATCCGATGCTTCATACCGAAACCCTTCGGTGCTCTCCGCCGCCAGGCCGGGCTCGGAGAATCGTCCGAACGGGCCGGTCGTGGCCGACGCTACTGCAGCTGCCAGCACGGTGTCGGTCACATCCGCTTCGAAGTGGCGCGCGCCCTCGCCATAGAATGCCGACGCCGCGTCGTCGGAGGTTAACCGTGTCGCGAAAGCGGCAATGACCCATCGTTCCGCGATGGTGAACGCGGTGTCATCGACGGGGTGGAACAATGTGTCGAAGCTTACCTGCGCCTGCTCACGCGCAACATCGCGGCGTAGCCCGCTCGCTTTTCCTGGGGCAAGATGATCAATAACATCCGGCGGTATCACAAACATTAACGTCCTCCTTCTGGTGAAATCGATGCATCCCATCCGAGATTTGGCGCGACATCGACGGCGAAAAGCTCGATGGCACGCATTGTCTGCTCGTGGGGGGCATCGACAGGGTGTATCTGAATCGCAAGCTCGTCCACGTGGGCGAGAACCGGATCTTTTGACAGTGCGGAGATGACCTCCTCAGCAGTTCCAAGGGTGTTGTCGCCATTCGCGATGAGTTCTTCGAGCGGCGCGGATGCGTCGCGGCCGAGCAGACGCGCCATGCGGCGCAGACCAGCATCTGCCTGCCTCATCGCCTCCGCGCGATCATCTGCGGTATACACCGTTCGCGATGCCATGATCCGCGGCTCGATACCATCTGGCAATGCATCGAGATACGCCTCGATAATGGGCATCTGCAGGGCATACAGCGGCGCATTCGGCTGATCGGCCGGGCGTGGTTGCGTGCGACTCAGCATGAGGCCGTGGCCCGCCGCGCCAGCACGATGCCCACCCGCGGCAGAGAATGTTGCCTGCCAAACTCGAGCTGGCATGGACCCTGCATCCGGATAAAGCGTGTTTCCTCCGCCCAGATCGGCGCCTGTCAGCGCATCGATGAACGTCGCCAGTTTCCGCTCGAAGTCGATTGTCTTGTCTGCCAGCTTCAGCCCGAACGGAGCGAAGGAACTGGGCGTCCCACCGCTACCCAAACCGATGTCGATCCGGCCGTCGGAAAGGACGTCCGCAACCACAGCATCTTCGGCCACGCGGACCGGGTCTTCAAGAGTTAAAGTGATGACACCGGTGCCCAGTCGGATCCGTTCTGTTTGCCTGGCCACATCAGCAAGAAACACGAACGGCGACGGCAATCCGCCCTCTGCAGGATGAAAATGGTGTTGAGCAACCCACGCGCGGTGATACCCCAGACGCTCGGCGTGCTGAATCTGTTCGGTCGCGAAACGATATCGTTCGGCAGCGCTCACATCCTCGAGCAGCCGGGTGAAGTACGAGATTTTCATGCGGTCCTTTCTTTCTGTCAAGCAGGTTCGGTGCTGCCGGCGGGGTATTGCCGGTGTCTCGTCATGGCGAGGTAAGGCCGACGCCGTTGAGGATCGGATATCCCGCCTGCCACTGCTGCATTCCGATGAGATCGTCGGTGTACGCGATCGTGTAGTTTCGCCAGATGACTGGAATGTGCGCGGGGATCGTCTCACTGGTCAGCTCGGCAACCTCCCGAATGATCTCTTCGCGGTCATCGTTGTCCACCGTGATCTGAGCTTGATTCATGAGGGTCGTCAGGCCCGGAACCTCGACTTTGCCAGGGTTGGCGGGGGATTCGAGGCTCAGATAGCGCCTGAGGAATGAGGTGGGATTGAGATCCGGGACGAAGTTCCTGATTCCGAGTGGGATTGAGGAGTTTTCCCAGGTCTCGGCACCGGGGAGCGGGAACACCAGTTCGGCGGTCACGCCGAGCTCGGCCCAGCTGGCCTGGACAGCCACAGCAAGTTGCTTGTTGTTGGCCGGAGTGGACATTTCGAGCGTGAACCCGTTCGGGTAACCAGCTTCCGCGAGCAGTTTCCTCGCCCCTGCTAAGTCATACTGAGTCTCTTCTATATCGGTGTTGAAGCCGAAACGGTCCGGTGCGGTGAACTGATTTGCAGCGGATGCGTGACCGAACATGATGCCATTGACGATTCCTTCGCGGTCGATAGCCATGGAAAGCGCCATGCGAATGCGAGGATCGGCGAGCTCGGGGCTGAGAGTCGGATTCATGCTGATAGCCACGAGTTGAGCACTTCGAATCTCGTAGGTCTGCAGCCCTGCATCTTTGATGGCGTCAGTGCCCTCGGGGTCGATGATCCCCATATCGATATCAGCCGAGCGCAGCGCGTTCACCATCCCCGTCGGGTCGTTGAACTGCAACACATTCACGCCCGCCAGCTTCACGGCATCTGCGTTCCGGTAGGTCGGGTTCCGCACGAACTCGGTTTCCGTTCCGGGGACTTCCTGGTCCAAGATGAACGCGCCTGTGCCCACCGGTACGGAAAAGTCCCCCGACTCCAGAACCTCTGAACTGAGGATCATCCCTGCACGGCCTGCGAGCGTCTCCGGGAAGCTCGCGTCAGCGGCCGAAAGCGTAATTCGTACGTGGTGGTCGTCGACGGCCTCGACGCCGATCACTCCAGCGAGATCGCTACGGACGTTTGAACTCACCGCGGCGTTGTGTTTCAGCGTGGACGTGACGTCCTCAGATCCGAACGTTGTCCCATCGCTGAAGCTCACGTTTTTGCGGAGCGTGATGTCCCAGATCGTGCCATCGTTCGGCGTTGCCCACTTCTCGGCGAGGACCGGGACGAGGTTGAGGTTCGCGTCCAGCCCGATTAGGTTCTCGTAGACAAGCTGGTAGATCGGCACGATGGTCGCCCCCGGCATCTTCGACGGGTCCCATGAGTTCTGGAGAAAACGGACGCCGACTGTGATGGTCGAACTCGGATCAGCCTCAGCTGACACGGCGGACGTCTCCGGCATACCTCCCGCACATCCAGCGAAGAGCACAGTAGCCACGGCAAGGCCAGCGCAGCGCAGGGTAACGCGGTGTCGCCGGGTGTTGTTGTTCATGTCGCTCCTTCGTGAAGGGACCAATCAACATGCAATTAGAAAACTTCGACCGCTATGTCGAATGTTACACGTTGTTGCCCTGGGTGGTTTAGGGATTCTGTGCTCGCTCAGGAGACTGCGACGGGGCGTCCCAAAGAGAGCATGAGTCGGTTGGCCCAGTTGAAGAAGGCTGCGCTCTGAATCAGATCCACAATCGCGACATCCTCGAGCCCGACCTCGCGCAGAGCGGTGATGTCCTCGACATCGAACATGAGCGGGCTTCGGGTCAGTGCCTCGGAAGCCGCGATGATCACATTCCACCGATCTCCCAGATCTGCATCCAATCCTTCGTTGAGGAGACGATCCACGTCGTCGGTGCGCTTGGAGAAGGTCGCGGACTTGCGAGCGTGGGCGGCGGCACACAGTACGCACCCATTTGTGCGCGACGCTGCGGTTGCGGCGAGTTCTCGTTCGGCGCGGGGGAGTCCGCCGTCTGACTCTTTTGTGAAGATGTCACGGTCCATCAAGGTGCGCGCGCGCAATACTTCAGGGTCACGTACTAGCAGGCGAAAGTAGTCGAAATCTGACCGCAGTGGAGTGAGAAGACCCGCGTGGTGACGTTCGGTGAATTCTTCCACCGGCAGGGGCTCGAGCCAAGGGATCCACCCGATGGTGTCACGAGTGAAGCCCTGGGGGTGGGGTAGATCGTATGACAGCGCGGTTGGCCGCGCAGTGGGATCGGTCACGCTGACCTCTCCTTTTTGAGAACAGAGACCTCACCAATGCTCGCGGCTGCCAGGCCGGCGGAGGAGAGATTGAGAGCGGGTCCAATCACCGCATGATTGGCGAGATTCGCAGACAGCCTTGACGCTGCGGCCTCCACTTCTGCGTCGAGAGACGCGCTCGTGTCTGCGGCCAGAAAAACCCCTGCTCCCGGCACGCTCGCGCCGCATTCGAGTAGGAGAGGTGCCAGGAGCAGTGACGCTGCTAGCGCATGATCGTTCGTGCCGCCCGTCATGACCGGGATTGCGGTCACCCCACCGAGATCCAGGTGCCCGCGATCGAAGAACGCCTTCAGTAGTCCCGAGTAGCCCGCGTTGAAGGTGGGCGTTGCGACGACGAGCAAATCGCATTGCGAAACCGCATCAGTCCAACCATCCAACTGAACCGAATCACTGAATACATCGCGCTTGTGCGTGGCAAGTTCGAAGACACTGCGCGCCGAGTCGATCGGGCGCAACAGTGCGTCCACAAGTCGTTCGCCGACCAACCGAGAGCGCGAGTTCGGGGTCGGGTGTCCGACGAGAACAACAACATCAAGCATTCGTGCTCCCTCATTAAATCGCGTGACTGAACAAGGAACAGAATCCTGTACTCATGTACGTCGCAATGTTACCTTTGGTGGGTACGATACTTCAGGCGCGTCGGAGTGGTCGCGTTCTTATGGGAGCGATAACGACCCCTTATCCACGCCGCACCGGCCCGAACACGACTTCATAATGGAACCGATTCGTGGACATGACCAATCGATAGGACGGGCGATGAGGCGAGGAATGGAAGCTGTGCCGATAGACGCGCGGGGATCGAGGGCCCGCGTTGGTTCGCTCAAATGGGCCGATCATCCTGGAAAAATCGGAGCCGGAATTGCCGAGTCAGACTTCGGAACTGCTCCGGCAGTGGTCGAGGCGCTCCTTGAGGCGGTCGCAGACGAGCATTTGGCATACGTGCCGTCCAAGCTTGGAGCAGCTACTGAGACGGCTTGTGCCGAGTTTTACACCGATCGATTTGGTTGGACCGTAGACCCGACGCGGGTTCACCTCGTTCCCGACGTCCTTACCTGCTTGCGGATCACCATTGAGCACTTCACACGCACCGATTCGGCAGTGATCATACCGACACCGGCGTACATGCCCTTCCTTACCGTCCCCGAAAGCATGGGCCGAGACGTCATCCAGGTTCCGATGGTTCGCTCGTTGCGAGGGTGGACGCTCGACCTGGAAGCTGTGGAGCGTCATCTCGCGCGAGGTGCAGGACTTCTGGTTCTGTGTAACCCGCACAACCCGCTCGGCGCAACCATGACGCGTGAGGACATGAGTGCGCTCACGGCAGTCATTGAGAGGCACGGCGCTCGGGTCTTTTCGGATGAGATTCACGCTCCGGTCGTATACCCCGGTCACACGCACGTTCCGTACGCTTCGACTTCGGACGCTGCAGCCGCACACACGATCACTGCGTTCTCCGCGTCGAAAGGATGGAACATCGCGGGCTTGAAATCGGCCCAGGTGATCCTCTCGAATGCCGCCGATCAAACTCGGTGGCAGCAGCTAAGCCTTTTCCCCACGTACTCGAGCAGCATCCTCGGCGCGATTGGCGCACGCGCCGCATATTCTTCAGGTAGGGAATGGTTGGACAGCACGCTGCGACTGTTCGAGCACAACCGATCTCTGGTCTCGGATTACCTTGCGGCGAGCGGGCTACCGATTGGTCACGAGTCTCCAGACGCGACATATCTGGCCTGGATCGACCTGCGCGCTTTTGTCTTCCCCGCGTGCACACCAGCGGAGTACATCAGCGCCCGCTCCGGAGTCGTGCTCTCCGATGGCGCTGCCTGCGGCGCGGTCGGTGAGGGTTGGGTGCGCTTCAACTTCGCCATGCCAACCTCAATTCTTCTCACCGCGCTGGCGCGCATCACCGACGGCCTCAGCGTGCTGCCGGCCGGCCCCGTCATTCGTATGCCGAACCCGAAATGAGGTGATCATGTCCAGTTCTGATGCCGAGCACCGCGACCTTGATCTGCGGACGCTTCGGATCGTTCGCGCCTTCGCCGAGACGGGATCGATCACCGGAGCAGCACGTTCGCTCGGTTTGAGTCAGCCTGCAGTCAGCCAACACATCCAGCGCGCCGAGGCTCGGCTAGGGATGCAGATCACCGTTCGCTCCGGACGGAGTATGACATTGTCTGAAGTGGGTAGGAAGCTCAGCAACATTGCCGGCGACGTTCTTGCGAGCGTCGATTCCTGTCTCGCGCAACTTCGCGACATTGCCGATCTCAAGGCCGGGAAGATTGCAATATCTGGGTTCTCATCCGCTTCGTCGACCATCGTCCCTCCGATGTTGACGGCGCTTCGCCGTATCGCCCCGGGTGTCGCCGTCACGTACACAGAAGCCGAGCCATCTGATGCCCTGGCCGGAGTGGCCGATGGAACGATTGATCTCGCTATCGTGTGCAACTACCCACTCGATCCCCTTGACCCGGTTCTGCTCGCGAGCCACCGCATCAGAACGATCGACCTCTTCATCGACCCGATCTATGCGATTTTTCCAAGCGATCACCCCCTTGCCTCTGAAAACATCGTTGAACTTGCAGACCTGGAGGACGACGAGTGGATTACAGGATGCCCGCGGTGCCGCGCTCACGTCGTGCACGCGAGCCGGGCTGTGGGCTTCGAACCGCGCGTAACGATGGAGACTGACAACTTCAACGCGGTTCTCAGCATGGTGGCCAGTGGCCTGGGTGTTTCCGCACTCCCGAAACTCGCGATCTCCTCAGCGGCCGTGCCGCCCGGGGTGGCCATCAATCGAATAAACCCCAGCGAAAGTCGAGTCATCAGTCTCGCTTTCGCCGAAGAGGCGACCGCCGTCCCCGCGATACGGGCTGCGCTATCGGCATTCAAATCCGTCAACGGATCCCGATGGCGCCTTGAGCAATCGTCGGGGTATTCATCCCTGTCGTTATATACGCAACCATGACGCAGAGCTACGAGGAGGATCAGCATGACCGATATGACAGCAAAGCCACTGCACGAGCGTGGGATTGACTCCCGGGCCCTTCGCGATGTGCTCGGGCATTACCCAACGGGTGTCGTAGTGGTGACGGGTGTGAGCCCAGAAGGCACGCCTCTGGGTATGGTCGTCGGCACATTCAGCTCGGTGTCGCTCGATCCACCGCTGGTGTCGTTCATGCCCATGAAAAATTCCGAGACTTATGCGCTCCTGCGCCAGTCACCAACATTCTGCATCAACGTCCTGGCACACGACCAGCAGGCCGATACACGAGCCCTTGCTCAGCGTGACCCTAACAAGTTCGATGGCGTCTCGTGGGCGATGTCTGCACATGGTGCACCGAGGCTCGACGCGGCTGTAGCCCACATACACTGCTCAATCGCGCAGGAGATAGAGGCGGGAGACCATCTCATCGTTTTGTGTGACGTTAGAGATGTTGAGGTGTCGCGCCCAGTCACACCCCTGCTGTTCTTCCAAGGTGGATATGGCGGGTTCTCAACTACCGCCAGTGCCGCTCATGTGGACTCCGACCTTATTTCCGCGGTGCGCGTCGCGGAGGTGGCTCGTCCGCAGCTGACGGCGCTTGCCGAGCGTTTCGACTGCGAGGCTGTCGCGCTCATACAGATCAACGACCACGATCAGACGGTGGGCGCGGTTGCGCGCACCGCCGCGGTGCAGACCCACGAGCGTCTTGGCGTGCGGTTGGCACTGATCCCACCGTTCGGGGAGACCTCGGTGGCGTGGAGTGACAAACAGACGGCCCGGTGGTTGAGGCACATCCATCCCGCTGACAGCGCAGCGTTAGAGATGTACCGTGCGCGACTCGCCGCAGTCCGCACTCGAGGGCATACGGTGCACATTGTGCCTGCGGGGCGCGAGGAGGACCATCGTGCGTTCCTCGGGGCGCTTCACGAATACGCGCTCGGAGAGCTCACGCCCGCTCGCGATCGCGCCGTGAGTAGCTTGATAGCGGACGCGGTCGACTTCTTCCCTTCCGATGAGATCGTCGACGACGCATCGGAGTCGGTTGTCTCAATCACTGTGCCAGTTTTCGATCCGACAGTTGTAGCACAAACGAACTCGGGTCTCGCCTTGCGCCTGGGGAAAATGCCTGAGGCGCTCAATGGCGCGCAGGTGCATGAACGTGTTGCTGCATTGCGTCAGGGTGCCGCCGAGGTGAGTGAGGCGTTGGCGGGGGTGTACCGGCGCGATCTGGAGCGCTATCTCGCTTCCGGGCTGCGTGATCGGCCTTAGCGCACTACCGTCACGATCCATAACATCAGAGCATTGATAGCTTTAATATTAGTTATGTATGACTCGACCACCGTCATTCCGGTGGCTCAAAAACCCCGAAAATCAGCCATTTCTACCGTGACGCGGTGAAAAATGATGCACATCTAGATTGGAGATTGTAAGTCTCAAAATGTATCATCCGGGGAAGCGGTCAGATAATCTTTAATGACACATAATGCTGTTGCGCTGCACACAACGAAGTGATCTAAGCAGGGAGTGAAATGAGTAAAAACATACGAATTCGTCGGGGCTGTCTAATCGCGACGATGGCAGTCTTGACCGCTACGGCGCTCTCGAGTTGTGCCGGACCGTCGAGCGTGACCGTGGCCCCGGAAATCGACCCAGATGCAACGCTCACCGTCGGCGTCCGACTTCTGGGCAATACCTGGGATCCCTCCCGCCAGCCCGGCGCGACGACTGCGCCAGTCGACGAGCTCTACTACGATACGCTCATCGGCCTGGGCCCGGATCTTGCGCTCACTCCCGAACTCGCAAAGTCGTGGTCGAGTGATGACGATGGCAACACCTGGGATCTGGCGCTCCGCGACGACGTTACGTTCAGCGACGGCACGAAGTTCGCGGCCGACGACGTCAAGGCAACGCTCGAGTACTACGCAGCCGAAGGGTCCACCCTCCGGTCGCAACTGGAGGGCCTCAGTAGCGTTGAGGTCGTCGATGAGTATCACGTTCGAGTGTTGCTCGCTGCCCCGAACGTCGAGTTCCCGGCGCTCATGGCCGGCCAGGTGGGCACAATGCTGAGCTCGGGCGTTGTCGCCTCCGGAGATTTCTCCGCACCTGTCGGCACCGGCAAGTTCATTGTCAAGAGTTACTCTCAGGATGTCGAGAAGGTGCTCGTCGCAAATCCCGACTATTGGAACCCCGACGCTGTCAAGGTTGCGGGCGTAACGGTCCGCGCTATCGACGATCCGGTGGCGATGGCCAATGCCATCCGCACAGGCGAAGTTGACATCGCAGTCATCGAGCCGCCACAGGCCGCTTCGGTCGAGTCTGCAGGAATCTCCACCTACGAGATCACCGGCGCGCAGCTGGTGACCGTGTTCGAGAACCCTGACCTCGCGCCCGAGCTCACCGACCCGCGCGTGCGTATGGCCTTAGCTATGGCGATCGACCGTGAAGGCATCATCGAAGGGCTTTACTTCGGCCGCGGCGAAACGGCGAATCAGTTCATCGCGCCCGGACGCTATGGGTTCAATCCGGATGTCGAGCCTATTCCCTACGATCTTGAGGGCGCGCGCGAGCTGTTGGCGGAGGCGGGGTACCCGGACGGGTTCTCATTGCCGTATACGATGGCTGTCCAAGCGAACAGCAAGGCGCTTGCAGAGGCGATTCAGGCCGGATGGGCACAGATCGGCGTCGACATCGAACTGACCTTCCCCCCAGGCGGGGCAGGGGCAGAAGCCACATGGACCAAGCCTACGATCCCCATGTCGTTGCCGAACCTCGTGCCAGGTACTGACCCGGCTTCCTTTCTGTTGAAGAACCTCAGCCCGGTGGCGGTTCGCAACCCCGGGAACGTCGAGGTGCCCGGGGTGATGCAGCTCATCGAGCAGGCTCAGGTCACAGTCGATGACGGCGAGCGGGAGAAGGTCTATCAGGAGATTGCGGACCTGACTCGCGAAACGATATCCGCGTACACTCCGATCATGTGGCGTAACTACACGATCGCGTACAGCGACAAGCTCGTCGGCATGCAGGAATGGCAGGCTGGTTTTCCGATTCTGGACGGCGTTGGCGTGGCGAAGTAACGACTGACGCTACCGCGATCGCACCGCAATGTGGGCGGTACTCCAGTGGTGGAGTACCGCCCACATTGCTATTGCTTACCTGGTTCTGCGAGGCTCGCGCCTAAACGGCCGACCGTCCGCCGTCGACCAAGATGACCTGCCCGCGCAGGTGTCGAGCGCGGTCGGACAGCAGGAACGCCATCCAGTCGCCGATCTCTTCAGGCTGGGCACGGCGCCCCGCGGGTGCACGCATGGGAGCCGTGACCATCGTCCCGGATCCGACCGCCGCGGCGCCAAACCCGGTCTCAACGGAACCCGGGCAGATGCAGTTCGCGCGGACTCCGGCGGAGGAGAAACGCGCGGTCAGGTGGCGTACGAGCTGCGTGACGGCCGCTTTCGAAGCACCGTACGCCGGGGTCGAAGTGGGATGCCCGGAGCGGAAGGCGCCGAAAGATCCGGTTGTCGCGATGGCGCCGCCCCCGGCATCGATCATCGGATCCAGGAACCTCTGAGCGGCCAGAAACTGTGATTCGAGGTTGATGGCGAACACTTTTCGCCAATCCTCCAGGCGCAGGGAACGAATGTCACCCTCGCCGCCGATCCCGGCGTTCAGGCACAGTCGTGTCACGGGGCCGCGCCAGTCCTCCGCCAAGGTCGCGATTCGGTCGACGCCTTCGATGGTGGATGCGTCGCCAGCGGCAGGAAGTGCGTGCCCACCTGCCGCGGTGATCTCAGCGGTGACCGCTTCGGCCCGTTCGCTGGAGAGGTCGGCGACAACGACCGCTGCGCCTTCCAGTCCGAGCCGCAGGGCGGTCGCCCGCCCAATTCCGCTGCCTCCGCCAGTGACGACGGCAACTTTGCCGTTCAGTCCGAGGTTCATGTCATTGCCCTCCGATATTCTTGTTATATACAATGATCCCATATGATCGAATGATTTTTGTTCCCTATTTAGTTTAGGCGGAGATATGGATCTCGGACTTGCAGACAAGACAGCGCTTGTGACGGGGGCGACGTCTGTGATGGGTGCTGCCATCGCAGAACTCCTCGTTGCTGAAGGTGTGGCCGTCATGCTCGTGGATGAATCGGTGCGTGCGCTGGACGAGCTGATGTCGCGACTGAAGAGAATGGGCGGTGACGTTCAAGCCGCCGTCGCCGAGAGGAATGCAGAGGCGCTGCGCGCGTTGGTGGCGGATCGACTCGGTGGTTTTCACGTCGCCTGGCTCGGCGGGCTCGCGGACGACCAGTCGCTGACCGATGTCGCAAAGCTGGTGGATGCTACGGCCAACCGCATCGCTGCGCAGGGTGGAGGGAGCATAGTGCTCCAGTCCACGACGGCGGCATTCTGGGACGTGCCCGGTGCCACCGCAGAGTATGCCGCCATGGGTGCGGCAATTGCTCAGATTGCTCGTCAGGTGAGTGTGCGCCGCGCGAGTGAAGGGGTGCGGGTGAATGCTGTGTGCCCAGGTGGTATCGATGGAGGAATCGGCGGCATGGGGATCGATGAGGCTGCTGTCCCGCTTGCAGGCATCGCACCAGCATCCGATGTTGCCGACGTCGCGGCTTTCCTTCTCTCGCCACTCTCCGGCTACACGACGAGTCAGGCGATCGTCGTCGATGGTGGGGCGTCAGTGATCTGAAGACTCTCCACGGAATGTCCGGTCTTCTGTTGATGGGGTCGTCGCGCATATGGAACACTGCCGATCGTGACCTTGTGCCTGCGCTCGCAGAATCCTGGGAGACAGCGGATGACGGATTAACCTGGGACTTCCATCTTCGATACGACGAAGTGTTCAGCAACGGCGACACCTTCGACGCCAGGACCACACTGGACTACTTCCGCGCCGAAGGCTCCACCGTGCGCCGCGATCTGGCATTGGTCGACGAAGTGATCGGCATCGACAGCGTCACATTGCGCGCCGTGACAACCAAACCGAACTCCGGCCTGCCCGACGGTCGCTATTGGGGTGTTCAACGCCTCGCCGCCGCGCGAGCAGTCGGCGTTCCTCGAACGGTGGCGTGGACCCGATGGTAGCGTAATCTGGGTGCCGTCGCCGATCCGCACGTCACCGATCTGATCGTGCAATCGGGCGCCCTGGTCGATCCGGAAGCGCGTGCAAAGGCGTACCGCGAGGTCACGGATCACGTGAACACGAAGCGCATCCTCGGTCGGACGATCGTGAAGCTCACTTCGAGCGCGGAAGCGGGGATTCCGATCGTCGGCATGGAACCGTGTGCACGGCGGTCCTCTGCTCAGTTCCCGCGGAACGGCTCAGGGCGGACATCGCGACGCCGGTGGCGAGGAATGTGCGCACACTCGCGGAGCTGCTCGCCGAGCGCAGGTGGGAGCCGCCGTCTCTGGAGGGCACCTCGATTGTTGCGCAACTGCACCGATATCACCACGCGGTGATGGAGTGGAGTTCCGATGCTGAGCTGCTCGCGAAGCCGGGCGCGCATGTTGACCGGCTCGGGGGATGCTGCGGTCTGGTGGGGAACTTCGGGGTGGAGCAGGGACATTTCGAGGTGTCCGTCACGGTCGCCCAACAGCAGTTGCTCCAGCAAGTCAACGGTGCCGAATCGGACGCCGTGATCCTTGCGGACGGCTTCTCCTGTCGTACCCAGCTCGACGAACTCACCGATCGAAGCAGTGTGCATCTGGCGCAGCTGCTGGCAGGCGCTCTGCGGGGCAAGGTCGAGGTGCGCTGACCGCCGCCACTTGGTGGCCTATGCCGTTTGATGCTCCTAGGAAACAGTCAGGGCGTGCCTCTGGGCAGCAGGGTGAGGATGGGGTGGATCTCGAGGGCTTCCACCCGGCGTAGCGGTCGTCGTCTGGCGCGTTCGGGTTTGTGTGATCGTAGTGGTCGACGCCGAGTTCTTCATATGCAACACCGTTGGTGAGCATGTTCCAGGCGATTACCAGCAGGGTGTTCGCGATCGCGACGACGGCGCGCATGGCGCCGGTACGGGATTGAATTCGCGGCACGTGACGGCGAGATAGGTTGTTTTCGATCGTGAGATCGGCAACCGCGATGCCGAGGGCGGCTTTCAGGTAGTGGTTCGTGAGCCGAGTGTGGACGGAGGAAACGCGTCCGTCTGACTCGTTCTGCCCTGGACGCGCTCCCGTCCAGGACGTGAGGTGGCTCGCGGTAGGAAGGGCAGCCATGTCCGCTCATGCCTCAGCGGTCACTGTGGTAGCGACGTTCTTGGAGATCGCTGGGAATCGTCGTCACCAACTCCCGGGCAGCGGTAAGGCTCGATTACCTCGTCCCATCCTCGTCGACGGCTGCGAAAAAAAGGAACGGGGATGCTGCGGTCTGGCCCACAACTTCGGGGTGGCGCAAGGCCGCTATGGGGTGTCGCCGTCGCGGTCGCCGAGCAGCAGCTGCTCCCGTATGGACTGACGCCGTGATCCTGTCCGACGGCTTCTCCTGTCGCATGCAGCTCGACGATCTCACGGATCGGAGTGGTGTGAACCTGCCGACGGGCGTGCGACCCGACCTCAGGCGAACTCTTTGGAGGCGGCAGTGAGTGTGGCTGCCGTCTCGGCGGGAAGGGGAGCGAATTCGTCGAGCACTTGGCGGAGCTGATCCACTGAACGCACGCCCACGACTGGCGCGGTCACGCCCTCGCGACCGAGGACCCAGGCGGTTGCAACGGCTGCGGGGCTCAGGCCCAGTTCGTTGGCTGTCTTGCGCAGAACGTCGACGAACTCGAAGGCCTCGTTGCCGGTGAACAGGGCGGTCATCTTCGACCGGGCGCTCGACTCGATCTGCTCGGCGGAGGTGAATTTGCCGGTGAGTAGCCCGGAGGCCAGCACGAAGTAGACGAAGCCAGCGAGGTCGAACTCCTGGATCAGGGGGCGGTAATTCTGCTCGAAACCGCGGCGGGAGATCAGGTTGTACCGCTGCATGATCGCGACCGGTCGGCGCGCCCCGATCGTGTCGGCGACCTTGATCCACTCGCGCATGCGCTCCGTCGAGTATGTTGACAGGCCCACCCCACGAATGAGCCCCGCGTCGATGAGCTCGTCGAACGCGCCGACTGTCTCCACGAGCGGAACATCCGGGTCGTCCTTGTGTGCGTAGAACACGTCGATGCGATCCGTGCCCAGTCTCTGCAGCGAGGCTTCCGCTCCACGGCGGATGCCCGTAGCGGATAGACGTCCGCCGCCGGGCCCCCCGCCCACCTTGGTCGCCAGGAGCGTGCACTTGCGCGCGTCGGGGTTTGCGCGCAGCCAAGCTCCGATGACGCCCTCGGATGTCTCGAGCACGTCGTCTCCTGCTCCGGGGCGGGTGTAGACGTCCGCCGTGTCGAGCAAGATCGGAGCGTCGCTCCGGCTGAGGAGTTCATCGAGCACGGCGGCGGCTTCGGAGGTTGAAGCCGTCCAGCCGAACGCATTGGTGCCGAGCGCGATGCGCGGATCGAGCGCGCGAAGTTGAGCCGTCAGTTCAGTGATGGTGTGGTCCCCTCGGGCGAGCTTATGTGTTTTCGTCACGCGCAGGAACGGTTGTTCTGTGGTGAGTGGCGTCTGTCTCGAAGCCATGAGTAACAACTAAATGATTCTCGTACGGAAATCAGCCTATTACATATTGGGATGTTGTTCGAGTAGCTAAGACCGTTCCAGGCTGCGGGAGCGAGGGCTCAGTGAAGTTCAGCGTCTTGCTCCAGGCCGGCGTGCCACTGATGTGATTCCCGCCCGTCGAACGTCAGGGAATCGCCGGTGATGAGGACGCTGACCGCCTCCGACAGCACATGGAGGTACTCGGATTCGGAATTGCCGGTGTGCCGACCGCGGCGCCCGACGCCCGGGGCGCAGGACGACCGGATCGTCTGCGGACGTTCTTCCTTGCGAGAGGTCAGAACGCACTCGTCCTTCTCGCCCCGATCGGTGCGCGGCACATTATCCCGCAGGGTGGTGCGAGTCGCGCTGCGGCGGAGGAGATCGCCCGCGGAACTGCTCAAGATCTCGCGCGGGGCGGTCAGCATGGCCACGCTCGGCGACGTTTTGTCGCGCTCGACGCTAATGATGAAGGCTTTCCTCAGCCCCGTCGTTTTCGGTGACCTGATCGATCATCAGTTGTGTGACCTGGTGGACATCTCGCAATCGAGCCCCGATGGCGGCACGGATGGGTGGATTCCACGGGTCGCGGATTCGACGGTCATGACTCGCCCGATCGGATTGCGGTGCTCAGTGAGACGGTCCTCCTGGCTCGGATTCCGCTCACTAGCCCGCCTCCGGTCGAGACGTTCTCGGCAAGGCTGCGGTCGAGGCGATGCTTCGCGAACGAGGTGCGAACGAGGTGAATGGTTAATGTCCAAGCGTTTGAAGCACCTGACGACCAACTTGAGATTCGAACTGGTCGACTGCGCAAATGCACGACTAGTGTCCGTGCGTTCGATCTATGTGTTCAGGCCTCCCGGGCTGCTGACTCTGCTCGCATCCGAGGAGGTTATCCAGGATTTCGTTCTCGAAGGGGGTTGTTGGAAGGTCCGAAGCGCCGCGGCCGCGAGCCTGGCGCGCCGCCAGGCCATCTGAGCACGGTAAGGGCCTATTGCGCATCAAAGAAATTACCCGTACGGTACAGATAGATTACCTATCGTTCGACAGGTAATTGAGTGAAGGTACCAGCGTTGGTCCGTTTACAAGATGAACTGACTGCAGGTGATTCGCGATTTTCTATCGCATCTGTGTTCTTCGTAGTGAAACGCAGATGACGTGGCGCACCCGATCGAGTACAAGTTTGATTAATCGATGCGAGAGCGTTTTTAAGAAACGGGACTTCTTCCCGGCCGCTGAGGCCGTGGGTGGAGTTCCAGGATGCGTTGGCGACGGATGTGCCTGCCCTGTACTTCGTTGGCGTTCCGAATGTCCTGGGTACTGCGTCTACGGTACGGGGCGTCGAGTTCATCTATCCAGAGGGGACGCAGAACGCCTTTGATTGGCGCGGTGTCTACAAATCCAACTGACAAACACTAATCGCACTACCGGGCGGGCGCTGTGTGCTCGTCTGCTGAAAGGAGAATGATGGTTGCTTACGAGGTTTCCATGGGCCGACCGCGCACGCTGGAGGAGTTGAGCGCTGAGGCGGCATGTACGGCGGTGATGCACGCGATTATCGATTGCACCGATGGATTCGGTGGGCACAGCTCGTTGGATCGGGTGAACCTGCTGACGGATGACATCAAGATGATCAGTCACAACCCACACTATCTTGCGGAGATTCGCGAGGTGATCGGCAAAGAAGCGGTTGTCAAGATGCTTGAGTTCCGTAACGACGAGACGATGAGTAAGGGCTACAAGCACCTCACGACGAACATTCGTTTCGAGCTCGTCGATGAGACGCACGCGTCGATCGTGTCGATCCGTTCGATCTATGAGATGAAGTCCGCCACACCGCTCAAACTGGACGCGATCGAGGAAGTGTTTCAGGACTTCCGGCTTGAGGGCGGTAACTGGAAGGTGTGCAGCACGCGCGTGGACGCACACGCCTCGACATCGCAGCTGAAGCTCACCGCAGCCGCACCAGAGGGCAACCCCGCCTGAATCGCCTTGCGAGTTGGGGCCGCCACATTGGCGGCTCCGGCTCCGCGCTGAAAGTCCAAAAGAGACGGGAACCGGAATGCTTGCAGTGATCCTCCGACGGCTGGCATCGGCCATTCCGATCCTGATCATCGTGTCCTTGGGCATATTCTCGCTGACGGCGCTGGTGCCGGGTAACGCGGCCGCAGTCCTCGCCGGCAACGAGGCGAGCCAGGAAGATGTCGATCGAATCGCGGCCGAACTCGGCTTGGATAAGCCTTTCTGGGTAGCCTATGGCCATTGGCTCTGGCACGCTCTGCAGTTGGACTTCGGTCACTCGGCGCTCACGGGGTACTCGATCAGTGATGACCTGGCGCGGCGCTTCCCTTACACGCTGCAGTTGGCGCTGTTCGCTTCCGTACTCGCGCTGGCGATTGCGATCCCCGTCGCCATTTTCGCCGCGCGGCGACCCGGGGGATGGTTCGACCAGATCACCCGGGTGTACTCGAGTGGATTCATGTCGATGCCCAGTTTCTGGCTCGGGCCGCTGCTCATTCTCGCGTTTGCGATCTACAACCCGATCTTCCCGTCGTCCGGTTTCGTCCTCATCACCGAGTCATTCCCCGAGTTCCTGCGTCACGGATTCGTCCCCGCGATAACACTCGGCCTGCTGATGTCGGCGACGATAATCCGGCAACTCCGGAACTCCCTGATCGACGCGCTCGGGAGTAACTACATTCGCACGTTGTGGGCCAAGGGTGCGAGCGAACGCCGCGTCATTGGACTGCACGGGTTGCGTAACGCGGCCATCCCCGCCGTGACCATCTTCGGTGCCAGTTTCTCTGGGCTCCTGGGGGGAACGCTGATCATCGAAAAGGTCTTCGGCATTCCAGGTCTTGGCACTTACGCACTCACGGCTGTGGGTAACCGTGACGTTCAAGCGATCCAGGCGAGCGCGATGCTGTTTGCCGTCCTCACGATCGCCGTAAACCTACTCGTCGACATCGCGTACAGCGCGCTTAACCCGAAGGTGCGGGCTCAATGAAGACTGACATCCATGCCATCGTCGGCCGATCGGTACGGCGGCGCGCCGTCTCAATCAAATGGGGGGTGTTCAAGAAGCGCCCGGGGGCCTTCGCCTCCGGCTTGTTTCTGATGCTTCTCGTGCTCGTTGCGGTCGCAGCGCCTCTCATCGCGCCCTACGCACCCAATGAGCAGGACATCCTCAACGCCTTTGCGCCGATGTCCGCCGAGCATTGGCTGGGGACCGACCAGTTCGGTCGTGACACGCTTTCTCGAATCATGTACGGCGCGCGCATGTCGCTGGCGATTGCTGGCCTGGTCATCGCGCTCACTCTGACGATCGCCCTCCCGATCGGTTTGGTGTCCGGCTATCGCTCCGGAATCACGGATCAGATCGTCATGCGGCTGTCGGACGCCGCGCTGAGCATCCCCGGCATGATCTTGGCTCTCGCGATAGCGGGCGTCATGGGGCCGGGCTTCCTGACGACGGTTATCGCGCTGACGGTATTCCTCGTGCCGCACATGATCAGATTCGTGCGAGCCGAGACGTTGAGAATCGCCAAGGCGACATTCGTCGAGGCATCGATCGTCGGTGCAAGTAGGACGACGAGGATTCTGTTTCGCCGGATCGTTCCGAACCTCGCCTCTCCGCTGATCGCGTATCTGACGCTCGTCTTCGGTGATGTGATGTTGGCCGAAGCTGCCCTAAGCTATCTCGGTGCGGGCGTGCAACCGCCGACCTCGAGCTGGGGAAATATGCTCGAACTCGCGTTCCAAGGGGCACTCTTCTCCTCGCCGATCCAACTCGTCATCCCAGGAGCGGCGATCGCTTTCGCGATCCTTGCGTTCAACACTCTTGGCGATGCACTGGCGGAGGCCCTGGGTACAGGCCGCAATGCCCGGGGCAGCAACGCTCGCCCGTCACGGGGTATAACCCGGGTCGCGGCGCCCCAGCTCGACCCGGGCAGTTTGACTGAGCACGCTGAAAACAAGCCCGACAGTCCGTTGCTTGACATCCGGGGCCTTCGCGTGACGATGAGTGGACCGAACGGAGACCTCGAGGTTCTCGACGGAGTCGACCTTAAGATCGCACGTGGCGAGATCGTCGGCCTCGTCGGAGAGAGTGGGTCGGGTAAATCCGTAACGTCGTTGAGCATCATGCGCCTGCTGCCGTCGCCGCCTGCCACGATCGCTGGTGGAAGCATTCTTCTCGACGGGGAGGACCTGCTGCGCAAGAGTCGTTCGCAGATGGCAGGCATCCGTGGCGCGCGAATCGCGATGATCTTCCAGGACCCGATGACGGCGCTCGATCCCAGTTTCCGGATCGGCGATCAATTGGTCGAGGCCTACCGCATTAATCATCCGCGCGCCGGGCGTGCAGCCGCGCGCCAGCGGGCGATCGAGCTGTTGGCTCAGGTTCAGATCCCGGAGCCTGCTGCACGGATGCGAGCATTCCCGCACGAGCTATCCGGCGGAATGCGCCAGCGAGTGATGCTTGCAATGGCGCTCACGGGCGATCCCGATCTGCTCATCGCGGACGAGCCAACTACGGCGCTCGATGTTACGGTGCAGGCGCAGATCATCGCGCTGATTCGCGGACTCCAGAAGCAGAGTGGGGTGTCAGTGCTCTTTGTCACACATGACCTCGGAGTGGTCGCTGAGCTGTGCGACCGGGCCGTGGTGATGTATGCAGGGCAGATCGTGGAGGACGCCTCTGTATTGGACCTGTTCGACCAGCCGCGCCACCCCTACACCGAAGCCCTCCTGGATGCGATGCCGAACGTCGACCGGCATCGTGAGCGGATGGCGGTGATCCCGGGCACCATCCCCGCGATGGATGCTTTGCCTCCGGGGTGCCGTTTCGCTCCTCGGTGTGTGTATGCAACCGATGTCTGCCATCAGGTTGTCCCGCAACTAAGGACTGCGCCCGCGGGTGAGGGTGCGTCGCGGTGTATTCGATCACAGGAACTCGTCTTGACTGGAGTGAAAGCATGACCCAATCAGCGGCATCAGCGCAGCCTCTTCTGCAGGTGAGTGAGGTCACCAAGATTTTCGAGATCGGACAGGCGGTTCCCTTCGGGCCTCGGGCCCGGCTGCATGCCGTGGATAGGGTCTCTTTGACGATCGGCTCCGCAAAGACTTTCGGTGTTGTCGGGGAGTCCGGATCGGGCAAGTCCACGCTAGCGCGCATGGTGGTGCGGCTGACAGATGTCACTTCGGGCGCACTGTTCTTTCAGGGGCAGGATCTCACTGCGCTGCGCGGACGTAACTTGAGAGAGCTTCGCCAGCGCGTGCAGATGGTCTTCCAGGATCCGCACTCCTCGTTCGACCCCGCCAGCACGCTCCGCGACTCGGTCGTCGAACCTCTCCGAGCATCCCGGCGACTGTCGCGCATCGAGACGACATCGCTCGCCGGTGAGGCTTTTGAAGCCGTGGGCCTGCGGCCGACGCTGATCGATCGCTATCCCGCCGAATTATCGGGGGGGCAACTTCAGCGGGCGGCGATCGCGCGTGCCCTCATAACGCATCCCGACCTGATCGTGCTTGATGAACCGGTGAGTTCGCTGGATGTGTCAACGCAGGGGCAGATTCTGAATCTGCTCGAGGACCTCAAGGGTGAACGGGGAATGAGTTACCTCCTGATCGCTCACAATCTCGCTGTCGTGAATCAGGTTAGTGATCGGATCGGGGTGATGTATCTGGGCAGGCTCGTCGAGCAAGGCGAGACAAACCAGGTGTACTCCGAGCCCCGTCATCCGTATACGGCGGCACTGCTGACGGCGATCCCGCGTTCACACCCTGCGCGTGCTCCGAGAAGCGACAGCCCACCGCTCAAAGGCGACCTACCCAGCCCTCTGAACCCGCCCTCCGGCTGCCGGTTTCGAACCCGTTGTCCGCTCGCGATGCCCGTGTGCGCCGAGGTCGATCCGCCCGCTTTCGAGGCGCCCGACGGCGGCACCGTACACTGTCACCTGCACACTAGTGGACCCGCACTCGGGGGCGCCTCAGTCCTGTCGGTTCTTCCCCGAGAGCCCGCGAAGCCGCTCGTCGGCGCGGACGGCCAGGCCTGACTCCACTGTGGAGGGACGGGCGCATGAAGTATCGCCGACACTCATCGGACCGACAGTGTGCGTAACGCGCGTCAAGACGTGAGAGCGCAGGGCGAGCAGACCGGCGAGTGGATCGCCGTATACGCTCGCCGGGATCGATCCGTCGCGGTTGACCTGGGGTGAGACGATGGCGCCCAGAGGCTACACGCACAGAATTCTCGCTCGGGAACCCGACTGAGGCTTGAGGACCCGCCGGCGAAGCGCGCCCGCACGTAGTGCTCTTCCACGCCGCGCAACCATTGGAGCGGCTGAATGTCGCAGACGCCATCGAGATTCCGTGGCTGCAAAATTCGTCCGTGTGGCGACATCCGTGCCTGCTCCGCTGGTGATCGGCAACGGCCAACTCGCAGGCGGGCATCGTGTGCCTGGGGTACTGGGGAGCGTCCTCGGCGCTGAACGACGCTTAGGAGATCTCCGACTTCGGTGGGTGAAAATCTCTTCTCTCAGAACGATAGTGAGCGCCGGAAGCATGTAACGACGTGCAACAATCATCTTCGATGGCACTTCACAAACGCCCCCGTATCGGACGTCCGAGAATCAAGGCGACGGACGAGGCGAGCGAGCTCTCGCCGAAAGAGCAGATTCTCGACGCCGCCGCTGCGCTGTTCGCAGAGCATGGGTATGTCGCGACGTCAACGCGTGCGATCGCCGAGCGGGTCGGCGTCCGTCAGCCTTCCCTCTATTACCATTTCAGCGGCAAAGATGACCTCCTCGCCGCGCTGCTCGAGTCGACAGTCCGGCCCAGTACAGAGTTTGCTCTCTCGCAGGAACAGACGCCTCAGTGGCGGAGCGATCCGGCATTCGCGCTTTACGCGCTGATGCGGTTCGATGTGGAGACACTCGCCCGTGCCCCCCACAACGTTGGCGCTTTGTACGCGTTGCCGGAGGTGTCGCACGACCGCTTCGACGCCTTTCGTGAAGCTCACGAGGCACTGCGGCGCACATACTCCGAGATTGCCAGGAGAGCGGCCTCCGAGGAAGTGCGTCGTACGTCGGATCGCGATCTGCTCGGCTCGATGCTGGTTCACCTCGCCGAAACGGTGATCACGCTGCGCAGAGAAGGCCATCGCAAGATCGATGCCGAGCTATTCGCATCGACGGCGCTACGCATGGTGGGTCTCGGTGACGTAGAAGTCGACCGCTGCCGAGCGCTGCACAGGAACTGATTCTTCCTCGCGTGAGGAATCGCGCGACAAAGAGACAACCCGCGAGGGGCATCGACCATCGTTGCTGCAGTACCCCGAGCGGTCTTGTGGGTGTGCTCTTGGAAGTGATCATGCGTCCCTATCGACGTCTGTGCGGGATGTGCAGGAACTGAGCAAACGCGGACACCCGCACGCACCGGGTGACAGCGGTAGCAAGAGTTTACAGATTCGTTATTGCATATAAAAGGAAGTACCCGTACGGTGGCAAGTAGATTACCTATCGTGCGACAGGTAACTACGCGAATGCGCTTCCGTTCGTCCGTCCACAAGATCGGCACACTGTTCGTGACGCAAGTCAGTACGGCACCACCGTCCATTCGCAGCATCAAATTCATGTAACTTTGCGCGATTGATCGTTCGTAGAAGGTCGATTGATGCGCGAGCTCTCTTTCGATTCGGACGGCGCTGAGGCCGTCCGAAATTACCCGGCTTGGGAAGGTTTTCGATGTTCATCGGTAAATTTATGAAGTGCGCTGTGAGCGTGTCGGTCGTCGCGATTCTCCTCACTGGATGTGCCGGCGACTCCGGGTCTCCCCGCGCCTCGACGGCTGGAGCAACGGACTCTCCCATCACTTGGGGTGTTTCCTGGGCCAGCGGATACACCACACTCACCCCGGAGGAATCGTTCACCAAGACCCCTACGGCGCAGTCCGGGGTCTGGCTCAACCTCATCTACGGCTCCATGCTCAAACTCACGCCAGACGGGCTGGCTCCTGGGCTGGCGTCGGGGTGGGAGATCATCGACGCGAAGACCGTGGAACTCACGATCCGCAGCGGCGTGACCTTCCACGACGGGACGCCCTTCACCGCCGAGGCAGTGAAGGTGGCCTGGGACAAGATCATCAACGAATATGCGGCGCTGATCGGCAACCCGGTCATCAAGTCCATGGAGTCGGTTGAGATCATCGGTGATGAGAAGATTCGCGTGAGCTTGAATGCCCCGAAGATCGAGGCCTTCACGTACCAGATGCTCACGTCCGCGTTGCGGCTCGGTGTTCCGTCCCCGACTGCGGTCGAAGAGTTGGGAGCGAGTTTTGCAGAGAGCCCCGTCGGGGCAGGCCCATATTCCTTCGTTAGCTCCGTTCCGTTGCAGGAAGTGCGCCTTGAGAAGTACGACGATGGGTGGGAGGCCGATGACTATCACCCCTCCGCTGTAACCTTCAAGCTCGTCGACTCGGGAACGGCAACCTCCATCGCGCTACGTTCCGGCGAGATTGACGGAGGCTGGATATCCAGCTTCGGTGAGATTGAGAGCCTGAAGGCCGCCGGGGTGGATATCGTCGCCCAGTCCTCGCTGATGAGTCCGCTCGTGTCTATGTGTGCGACGAGTGGGCCGCTCAGCGACGTCCGAGCGCGCCTTGCCGTCGCAAAGGCCTTCGATCAGGAAGCCGTGAACCATGCCGTCCTGGGCGGCTTGGGAGAGGAACGCTACTTCCTGCTCCCTCCCGGTGTCGGGACTTCCGAGCAGGCGGCCGAGAAACTCTCCTATGACTTGGATGAGGCGAAGGCGCTCGTGAAGGAAGCAGGGGTGGTGGGTGCGGAACTCGAAATCGTCGCCGATCAGGAGTGGGAGCTCAGCACCGCTGTGGCGACGGTTCTGCAGAGCCAACTGGAGTCGATCGGCTTCAACGCGAAGGTCACCAATCAGAACAACGGTCGTGTATGGGCCAAGGAAAACCAGTCTGATCTTTACATCACCAACGTGGGCGCCTTCAGCATGGATGCGCCGATCGGCCCTAACGCCGCTTTGAACCAGTGCGGCAATTCCTTCCCGGCGGTTGAAGACGCACTGGTGGCGGCCAATGCGACCGCTGGACAGTCGCAAGATGTCGTGGATGCGGCGTGGGTGGAGTTCCAGGATGCGTTGGCGACGGATGTGCCTGCCCTGTACTTCGTTGGCGTTCCGAATGTCCTGGGTACTGCGTCTACGGTACGGGGCGTCGAGTTCATCTATCCAGAGGGGACGCAGAACGCCTTTGATTGGCGCGGTGTCTACAAATCCAACTGACAAACACTAATCGCACTACCGGGCGGGCGCTGTGTGCTCGTCTGCTGAAAGGAGAATGATGGTTGCTTACGAGGTTTCCATGGGCCGACCGCGCACGCTGGAGGAGTTGAGCGCTGAGGCGGCATGTACGGCGGTGATGCACGCGATTATCGATTGCACCGATGGATTCGGTGGGCACAGCTCGTTGGATCGGGTGAACCTGCTGACGGATGACATCAAGATGATCAGTCACAACCCACACTATCTTGCGGAGATTCGCGAGGTGATCGGCAAAGAAGCGGTTGTCAAGATGCTTGAGTTCCGTAACGACGAGACGATGAGTAAGGGCTACAAGCACCTCACGACGAACATTCGTTTCGAGCTCGTCGATGAGACGCACGCGTCGATCGTGTCGATCCGTTCGATCTATGAGATGAAGTCCGCCACACCGCTCAAACTGGACGCGATCGAGGAAGTGTTTCAGGACTTCCGGCTTGAGGGCGGTAACTGGAAGGTGTGCAGCACGCGCGTGGACGCACACGCCTCGACATCGCAGCTGAAGCTCACCGCAGCCGGTGCCGCGACGTCGTAACGGCCGGCGGCACGAGCTGCGTTCGACACAACGCGGGGCTCGGCTCGGGGCCCGAGCCCCGCGTTGCGAGCTAGTTTTGCGGGACCAGTCGAATGCAGCGCTCCCCAGGCATGCGGCTGGCCTGATCAAGCGCTGGTGCCATTGAGATTCAAGCGTCGCCAGCGCCTTTCGTTCGGGGATTTAGCGCGTCAGGCGCCGCCCGATGATCTCTTTCATGATCTCCGTGGTGCCGCCGAAGATCGTCGCGACGCGGGAGTCCATGTAGTCGTGCGCCACGGCGTATTCGCGCATGTACCCGTATCCGCCGTGTAGCTGTAGGGCGCGCTGGATGACGCGCTGGTGCAGTTCTGTTGCCCACCACTTCGCCATCGCCGCGGTCACCTCGTCCAGCTCGTGGCCGGATGCGTCGAGGATGCAGCGGTCGATGAACGTTTGCGTCACCTCGATCTCGGTGGCAAGCTCAGCCAGGTAGAAGCGGTTCGCCTGGAAGTCGGCGATGCGCTCGCCGAAGGCCTTGCGCTCGGTCGCGTAGGTCAACGCCTGGTCGAACGTCGCCCTCATCCGCGCCATGGATGTGACGGCGATGCTGAGACGCTCGACCGCGAGGTTCCGGCGCATGTGGGTGAAGCCCTCACCCGCTGTGCCGAGGATGTTCGTGCGCGGAACGCGCACGTCGGCGAAAGACAGCTCGGCGGTGTCCTGCGCGGACAGGCCGATCTTCTTCAGCGGTCCGTTGCGAGTGAATCCCGGAGTATCAGCATCCATGATGAGCAACGTGATGCCCTTGCGGCCGGCTGCGGGATCGGTGCTGACGGCGACGATGAAGAAGTCCGCGAGCAACCCGTTCGATATGAAGGTCTTGGATCCATTGACGATGAGGTCGTCACCATCCGCGATCGCTGTCGTCGTGATGGCTGCGAGGTCGGAGCCCGTGCCTGGCTCAGTCAAAGCGATGGCGCCGACCAGGTCTCCGGAGATCATCGGAGCCAGCCAGCGGGCGTTCTGCTCGGGTAAGCCGAAGGCGATGAAGTAGGGCGCCACGAGGTCGTTTTCGCCGTCGATCGACATGGAGACGTCTGTCGCGCCGGCGCGGGCGAACTCCTCGATGATGATCGCGTTGTATCGGAAGTCTTCGACGCCGCCGCCACCGAACTCCTCGGGTGCGGTGATGCCGATCAGGCCGGTCTCGGCTGCCTTGCGGAAGAAGCTGCGGTCGACGCGACCTGCTTCACCCCACGCTTCGAGATTCGGGCTGACCTCGCGTTCGACGAAACGACGAACGACGTTTCGGAACTCGTCGTGCGACTCGTCGAAGATCGTGCGGGGAAGGGCGACGGATGTCATCATCTGCTCGATTCTGGAGGCGGGTTTGCTAAGGCTGCGAGACGAGTGTTCGGGCGTCGGCTCAATCGGATGGGAAGGCGAGCTGCCGGAGCACACGGCTGAGCGTCTCGCGTTCGGATGCGGTGAGGGGAGCCAGTAGCTCTTCCTCGGCCTGTCGTACTTCGACGCGGGCGCGGGCGTGTGTTGCTTTACCCTCGGGTGTCGCAACGAGGACATTCGATCGACGGTCGCGGGGGTCCGGCACGCGTTCGACGTATCCGCGCTCCTGGAGATCGTCGATGAGGCTGACCACCTGGCTGGGATCCAGCCGCAGCAGCTCGGCGATCTCCTTCTGACTGGGCCGGCCACCGTCGCAGGCGAGCGCCAGCACGCTGTACGAACGCACGCGGAGGCCGTGGCCGGCGAGCCGGGTGTTGGCGGTCGAAAGCGAGACGGCGTTCGCGCGGGCCATCAGGAAGCTGACGTCGCTCCCGATGCTGCCAGCGGCCAGCTGCTGCTGACGTGATGGGGTGTCGATGTCGGTGGTCACACGACCAGCATAGCGAATGAAGAAGTAGATAGTTGACTTTTCCTACTATTGTATGGTCTTATCAATTTACGACCTTAAGGAGCACACCATGTCGCTGAACGGCAAAGTCGCCATTGTCACAGGTTCGGGCCGCGGCCTCGGCCTCGCCTACGCCCAGGAACTCGCGCGGCAGGGCGCATCCGTCGTGATCAACGACGTCGACGCGCAGACCGCCGCAGATGCGGTTGCCACCATCGAGGCCGACGGTGGCAAGGCAGTCGCCGTGGTCGCGCCGGTCGGTTCGACTGAGACGGCGAAGCAACTCGTACAGACTGCGGTCGACTCCTTCGGGGGACTCGACATCCTCGTCACCAACGCGGGAGTGCTCCGCGACACCGTGCTCTGGAAGATGAGCGACGAGGACTTCGACCTGGTGATCAACGTGCACCTCCGCGGCACCTTCACCTGCGTCCGCGAGGCAGCGACCTACATGCGCGAGAACGGTGTCGCTGGCCGCATCATCACGATCGGGTCCCCGACTGGTCAGCGTGGCAACTTCGGTCAGACCAACTATGGCGCTGCCAAGGCCGGCATTGTCGGGATGGTCCGCACCTGGGCGCTTGAGCTCAAGAAGGCGGGTATTACCGCTAACGCAGTCATTCCGGTTGCTGCGACCGCGATGACCGCCACCGTGCCGTACTTCGCCGCTGCTGTCGGGGCAGATGCGAAGGGCGAGCCCATGCCGGAGTTCTTCCGCAAGGAGATTGGCTTCGGCAATGCCTCCGACGTGTCCGGCCTCATTGCATTCCTTGCGTCCGACGAAGCGGCTGCGATCACCGGTCAGGCGATCGGCGTCGGCGGCGACCGTCTGCAGGTCTGGAGCCACCCGGAGCCCGCCGTTACCGAGTACCGTGACGGCGGATGGACATTCGACGCGCTCGTCGAGCAGTCTGCTCTCCTCACGGGCAACGTGCAGTCGGTCGGCGAGAAGTTCCCGGCGCTTCCTGCCGAGCTTCAGCCCGCTCAGGCGTGATCCGATGCCTGCGATGACCCGTTACGAATCTGCGATCGACCTTGGGGCGATCACTGCGATCGACATGCACGTGCATGTCGAAGTCGACGGACACGGACACACCTCCTTGCCCGATGACCTCAACGAGGCCGCGACGAAGTACTTCTCCACCGATGCCGGGCGCCCCGACCTTGACTCCATCGCGGAGTACTACCGTGAGCGCAAGATGGCGGCGGTCGTGTTCTCGGTCGACGCCGAGACTCACCTGGAGCACCCGCCGATCTCCAGCGCGGAGATCGCAGAAGGCGCGGCGCGTAACAACGACGTCCTCATCCCGTTCGGCTCAGTCGACCCGAACCGGGATGACGCGGTCGAGCGGGTCGCTCGCCTGATCGGCGATCATGGCGTGCGCGGCTTCAAGTTCCACCCGACGGTGCAGAATTTTGATCCGAGCGACGTGCGCTATCAGCCGATCTATGCAGCTCTGCAGGATGCCGGTGTCGTCGCGTTGTTCCACACCGGGCAGACCGGTATCGGCGCTGGTCTTCCTGGAGGCCGTGGCCTTCGGCTCGGGCTGTCGAACCCGATGCTGCTGGACGGTGTGGCTGCGGAGAACCCCGACCTGCAGATCATCATGGCGCACCCGTCGGTGCCGTGGCAGGACGAGGCGCTCTCGGTCGCCACGCACAAGCACAACACCTGGATCGACCTGTCCGGGTGGAGCCCGAAGTACTTCCCTGCCGAACTCGTCCGGTACGCGAACTCGCTCCTGAAGAAGCGCGTCCTGTTCGGGTCGGACTTCCCGCTCATCACCCCGGACCGATGGCTCAAGGATGTCGAGCAGACGGCCCTCAAGCCCGAGGTGATGCCGGGAATCCTCAAAGGCAACGCGGCCCGTCTCCTCGGCCTCGACGCTTGAACGCTGACGTCATTCCCCTCTGAAAGGACTCACCATTATGACCACCACTGTTACTTACGCGGACCTCGCCACCCTCATCGGCTCGGAGCTCGGCCCGTCCGAGTGGATCGATATCACTCAGGAGCGGGTCGACACGTTCGCCGATGCGACCGATGACCACCAGTGGATCCACACCGACCCCGAGCGCGCGAAGGATGGCCCCTTCGGCGGTCCGATCGCGCACGGGTTCCTGAGCCTGTCGTTGCTCATCCCGCTGTGGGAGTCGCTGCTGGATGTCGAAGGTGTCACGACCAAGGTCAACTACGGTCTCGACAAGGTCCGCTTCGTGTCGCCTGTCAAGGTTGGATCGCGTGTCCGCGCGACGGCCACGGTCGCCGAGGTCACCGAGGTGGCCGGCGGTGCCCAGCTCACGATCGATGTCACGATCGAGGCGGAAGGCAACGGCAAGCCCGCCGTCGTCGCCCGGAGCCTGCAGCGCTTCTACGCCTGACGCACTCTCCGGGTCGGCTTCCCCAGTGCGCCGGCCCGGAGATTCCACCATCGCGACGGTCGTAGACGACTGCCAGCCTCGACGGAGAGACATACGATGCATGATCATGGACTCGGTTCCTGGATGGCGACGCGTCGTCTGAAGACACCGGATAAGACCGCGCTCGTCTTCGATGACGGGCGCAAGCTCACGTATCGCGAACTGGCAGAGATGGCCGACGTCGTCGCGGCCGATCTCGACCGTCGCGGCACCGGGCCGGGAGATCGCGTCGCCTACCTGGGCGAGAACAGTCCTGACTTCCTCGCGGCTTTGTTCGGAACAGTACAAATCGGGGCGGTATTCGTGCCCGTCAACACCCGACTCGCTCCTCCGGAAATCCAGCACGTCCTCACGGACTCGGGAGCGCGAGTGCTGATCCACGATGCCGAGTTCAGCGCTCGAGTATCGGACGTCGCATCGTCGGTCGCGCATGTGATCGCAGCAGGTTCCGCGCATGAGCGGGAGGCATCTGCGCCGCGCGAAGCCGTGGACGTTCCGCGGCAGCGCAATTCGGAGGATGCGCCTGCCGCGCTGGACCGGCCCGCGGCCATCCTCTACACCTCGGGAACGACGGGGAAACCGAAGGGCGCAGTCCTCACGCACGGGAACCTGACCTGGGCGGCGCTGAACGCCATCATCGACTACGACATCGTCTCGACCGATGTGGCCCTGATGATCTCGCCGCTTTTCCACGTCGCATCCCTCGGGATGGGCGCGCTTCCGATCATCATCAAGGGCGGCACGCTGGTGCTCGAGAAGCGGTTCGATCCAGGTCGTGCGCTCGCGCTCATCGAGCACCACGGCGTCTCGATGCTCTCCGGCGTGCCGACGACATACCAATTGCTCTGTGATCATCCCGATTGGGCCGCCACGGATGTCTCGAGCATGCGGAAGCTGACCTGCGGAGGATCCGCCGTACCCTCACGCGTCCTGAACGCCTACGAGGAGCGAGGGTTGTCGTTCTCGCAGGGTTACGGAATGACCGAGACTGCTCCTGGCGCGACCTTACTTGCTCCTGAGCGCACGCGCGAGAAGCAGGGGAGTGTCGGGGTTCCGCATTTCTTCACCGATGTGCGGATCGCGGGCGAGGATGGCCGTGCCGTGCCGAGCGGCACAGTCGGGGAGATCGAGATCTCGGGACCCAACGTGTTCGCCGGCTACCACGGTCGACTTGAGGCAACGACAGAAGCGTTCACCGCAGACGGATGGTTCCGCTCCGGTGACCTCGGATACCTCGACGGCGACGGCGTGCTCTACATCTCGGACCGACTCAAGGACATGATCATCTCCGGCGGCGAGAACATTTACCCCGCCGAGATCGAGAACCTCATCAATGACATGGATGGTGTCACCGGTGTGGCCGTCATTGGAGTTCCCGACGAGCGTTGGGGTGAGGTGCCCTGGGCTGTGCTCACTGTTCGGGACGGCATCATGATCGGCGCCGATCAGGTGCGTGCTCATCTGGATGGGCGACTGGCGCGCTACAAGGTGCCGGCGAAGACCGTGATCGTCGATGAGTTGCCTCGAACGGCGAGCGGCAAGATCAGAAAGGCCGATCTGCGAGCTCGATTCGCACCGTCCGCGTAACCGCTGGGTGGCGAAACTCGAACGTCAACGAGAGCGGGGCGGCCAACAAGGATGCGCCCGATATCTACCGCATCCTCGCAGCCGCGCCCCACGGTCGACCTCGTCGGCAGCATCCGGTTCATCCTTCGCGAAGATGTGAGCTGCGATGTCGCCGCAATCGCACTCGCAGACCTCTTCGCCGCGGGACCAGAAGTGCTGGGGTCGGCCATGGCGGGGCAAGCGGAGCTGGGTATCGGTGACCCCGCGCAAACGTCGCTCGCAGCAAGCATCCTCGCCGCAGACTTGATTGAGGCCCTTGCAGGGTGAGGCGTTCGAACGGCTTTACCCCTACCGCTACCAATTGCGGTACGCGAGACTGATCTGGAACGCAGAATGTGACCGTCGACGTGGTAGTGCGAGAGCCAGTATCCGTGCCCACATTTTGCGTCAAATTGAACAAGAATCGATCCTGCCGAGACGGGCTGAGACCAGATCTTCCGGATCCCAAAATCGCGTGAATCCGGGGTTTCCGAGTGAATCGGGATGAGACCGGATTCGAAAGATGGGGTTCAAATCCCTCCGTCTCCGCCATAAATCCCTGGTCAGAAGTTGTTTTGCAGGGTTCTTTCTCCGCGTTCTGTGGGCCTCTGTTCAAATCCCACAGTCTCTGACTCCACGGGCAGTCATAGTCAAATGGCGCCTGCGGCACGCCTCTCGCCGCAGGCTTGATCGAGGGTCATGCAGGATGATGTGTTCGAACCGCTTCACCTCTAGCGTCACCAATTAGTTCAATCTTGCGTCGACCACTCATCGGTCAGCGGGGTGGCGCTATCCCCAGGTCACTTCGATGAGGCGATCATCGTCGGCATCGGGTTCGCCTCGTCCGTCAGTGTTGTTCGTGATGAACCAGATGGTGCCGTCTGGTGTGACGGTGACGTCGCGGATGCGGCCGTACTCGCCGCTGAAGTAGTCGGTTGACGCCGTGGGGTCGGCGACGGGAACTGTTCGGAGTACTGCTCCGCGTAGGTTTGCGATGAACAGAGTGCCATCAAGATGGGTCATGCCGCTGGGGCTGGCAATGCTCGGTTCCCATTGCTGCACGGGATCCGTGAAGTCGTCGTTGTTCGCGATGCCCTCTACCGTGGGCCATCCGTAGTTGGCGCCGGGGGTGATGATGTTCAGCTCGTCCCAGGTGTTCTGCCCGAACTCGGTTGCGAACATGGTGCCGTCATCCGCCCAGGTCAGCCCTTGGGGGTTGCGGTGTCCGTAGCTGTACACGAGCGAGCCGGCGAATGGATTGTCGGCCGGGGCTTCGCCGTCGGCGGTCATGCGGAGGATCTTGCCGCCTAAGGAATCCAGTTCTTGGGCGGCGCTGCCCTGACCTGCATCGCCGGTGGTGGCGTAGAGCATGCCGTCGGGGCCGAATGCCAGGCGTCCGCCATCGTGGTAGCTCGCAGAAGGTATCTCGTCGAGGATTGTCACGGCGTCGCCCAGTGCGAGTGATCCCGGTGTGCCCGTCACGTCGTAGCGTTGGATTCGGTTTCCGTCCTTCCCTGTCGAGTAGACATAGAGTCGCCCGTCGCCCACGGTCATGCCGAGAAGCCCGCCCTCGCCGGCATAGTCGATGCCCGCCACCGTTCCGATTTCGCGGGTCCTGCCATCGTCTGCGAGTTCAAGGACGCGGCCGCTGTCGCGCTCGCTGATTAGTGGGGCGCCGTCGAGGAAGACGACTGACCATGGTGCGTTCAGACCGGTAGTGACCACGCGTGGTGTCCCAGACGGTGCGTCCGCTTGATCCGTCGCCGCGTGGTCGCTCGCCGGGGGAGTGGATGGTTCTGGTGTCGCGGTGGTGCAGGAAGTGAGAAGGATGCTGAGTCCGATGGTGGCGGCAAGCGTACCGGTGGTGCGGTTCATGCTTCGCATGGGATGGCCTCAATCGTGACGAATCGGTAGCGGGCGTCGTTTGGCTTTGGTCATTCCGTCAGCCCGCTGCACTGCATAGTACGTGACCTGTATCTCGTGCATAATTGCAGATCGTGCAATAATGCGTACGTGCAACAACCAGAAGGTCTGAGAGCCCGTAAGCAGCGGCAGACGCGAGATGCGATCCACCGAGCGGCCGTGGACCTGGCTTTCGAACTCGGGCCAGAAGCGGCGACGGTCGCCGAGATCAGCGCGCGCGTTGACATCTCGCCGCGCACGTTCTTCAACTACTACCCGACCAAAGAAGATGCGTTCGTCGGCCTGCACGAGGGGCTGCCGAGCGACGACGAACTCGACGTGTTGCGCTCCGGAACCTCCGACGATCTCATCGGCGACATTCTGACGCTCATGCTCGGAGTCTTCACGCCCAGCGACGAGACACTGCTTGAACAGCGCAGGGCACTGATGGCGCAGCATCCGCAGCTCATTCAGCGGCAGTGGGCCCGAATGATCGGCGTCGAGCAGCGCATCGCCGGTGCTGTTGCCGACCGAATGCGGACCGGAGGCACCTTCACTGCACTGTCGGAGATCGACGATGCAGCGCGTGCTCTGGTTGTGACGTGCAATGCGGTGCTCCGCCTGAGCATCCGAAAGGTCATCGAGGGGCACACCTCGGCCGCTGATATCCGACCCCAGGTCGACGAAACTCTGCATACCCTTCGAGAGGTATTGCGTACGCTGCCATGATTGTTTCCTCGACCACTCCACGGCCCCGCTCGCACGAGTCGCGGCGGGGCATCATCCTGCTCTTCATCGGGCTGGTTCTGGCGATGCTGCTCGCCTCGCTCAGCCAGACGGTGCTCAGCGCCGCGATGCCCACGATGGTCGGTGAACTCGGCGGCGTCGACCAGATGCTGTGGGTGATGACCGCCTACATCCTCGCCTCGACCATCATGATGCCGATCTACGGCAAGATGAGCGACCTGATCGGTCGTAAAGGGCCGATGATCTTCGCGATAGTGACGTTCATGGCGGGCTCCGTGATCGGTGCGCTCGCCCCCGACATGACGGTGCTCATCGTCGGACGAATCGTGCAGGGGCTCGGCGGCGGCGGGCTCATCATCCTGTCGCAGGCGATTATCGCCGATGTCGTTCCGGCGCGCGAGCGTGGCAAATACATGGGCATCATCGGCGCTGTCTTCGCTGTGTCGTCGGTGGCCGGCCCGCTCCTTGGCGGCTGGCTCACCGAAGAGGTCGATTGGCGTTGGACCTTCTGGATCAACATCCCCCTCGGCGCTCTCGCGCTTGCGGCGGCGATCACTCTGCTGCATCTGCCGAAGGGCACGAACTCGAAGCCGAAGATCGACGTGTTCGGGATGATGACGCTCGCGGCGGCAACGGCGAGTCTCATCCTGGTCGCCTCCTGGGGCGGCAATGACTACGAATGGACGTCCCCGGTCATCCTTTCGCTCATCGCGGCAACCGTCGTGTTCGGGGTGCTGTTCGTTTTCGCGGAACGGCACGCCGTCGAGCCGATCATCCCGCTGGTCCTGTTCCGGCACCGCAACTTCAACCTCGCCACCGCCGCGGGCCTGCTCATCGGCGTCGCGATGTTCGGCGCGATCGGGTATCTGCCGACCTATCTGCAGATGACATTCGGTGCGGATGCCACGATGGCGGGCATCCTCATGGTTCCGATGATGGGCATGATGCTGGTCACCTCACTGCTCAGCGGCTGGCTCGTGAGCAAGTACGGGCGCTACAAATGGATGCCGATCGTTGGGGCGGCTTTGGTCGCGCTCGGACTGGTTCTGCTGGGAACGATGACGCCCGAGACCCCGCTGTGGCGCTTCTGCATGGACGTGGGCATGCTGGGAATGGGCCTGGGCATCAACATGCAGATTCTTGTGCTGATCGTGCAGAACACGTTCCCGAACCGGGTGGTGGGCACAGCGACTGCCGCGAACAACTTCTTCCGTCAGATCGGCGCCTCGCTGGGCAGCGCGGTGATCGGGAGCCTGTTCGCCGTGAGGTTGGTGGACATCATCGGAGCTCGGCTTCCTTCTGGTGCTGCGGCAGCCCAGGTCGGCGATATCGCTTCGCTCACTCCGCACAGTGTGCTGGAGCTGCCGGCATCCGTGCACGAGGTCGTGGTGCACGGATACAACGACGCGCTGACCCCACTCCTGCTCGGCATGGCGCCTCTTGCGCTTGTCGCGGTCGTGCTGCTGTGCTTCATCAAGGAGGTGCCGCTGAAGACGACCGTCGAACGCGATATCGCGCCGGACGCCGTCGGCGAGAGCCAGCTCATCACTGATGAAGGGGTGTGAGCCGCGCGCGTTCAGCAGGCCGCATCGATAGAGTGCAGACATGGCTCAGATGAAGGTGCTGTTCATCGGCGGGACGGGGATCATCTCCTCGGCAGCAAGCGCACTCGCGGCGCAGCGTGGCATGGAGGTGACGCTGCTCAACCGCGGGCAGTCCCGCCGTGCGCCCGCGGAGGGCGTCGAGGTGCTGACGGCTGACATCTCGGATGCAGCGGCGGTCGATGCCACGCTCGGTGGCCGTGAGTACGACGTCGTCGTGGACATGGTCGCGTTCACACCCGACCAGGTGCAGCGCGATATCGATCGCTTCGAAGGTCGCACGGGGCAATACGTCTTCATCAGCTCCGCATCCGCCTACCAGAAGCCGATTGCACGCCTGCCGATCACGGAATCGACGCCGTTGCGCAATCCCCACTGGCAGTACTCTCGCGACAAGATCGCATGCGAGGAGCTGCTCGCTCGGGCGTATCGTGACCGGGCGTTCCCGGTGACGGTGCTGCGCCCATCGCACACCTACGACAAGTGGACGATCCCCGCATTCGGCGGTTGGACGGCGATCGACAGAATCCGGCGCGGCGAGGAGATCGTCGTTCACGGTGACGGTACGTCGCTGTGGACGCTCACACATGCGAGTGACTTCGCGGTCGGATTCGTCGGACTCCTCGGCAACCCGCTCGCTTACGGCGACACATTCCAGATCACCAGCGATTTCGTCTACACATGGAACGAGATCTACACGATCCTCGGTCGAGCAGCAGGGGCGGAACCGAAGCTCCGTTACGCCACCAGCGCCGAGATCGAGCAGGCAGCTCCCGAGCGCGCAGGTCAGCTCACCGGCGACATGGCGCACTCCGTGATCTTCGACAACACGAAGATCCGTCGAGTGGTGCCCGACTTCAACCCGACCGTCGCGTTCCACCTCGCGGCTCGGGAGATCATCGGATGGCATGACGCCCACCCGGAGCTGCAACGCGTCGACCCCGCTGTGGACGCGCTCTTCGCTGAGCTGTTGTCTCGCAGTCCGGGCCGCGCTCACCCCGGTTCACCGTAGACTCGGCCCCATGCAGCATCGCACCCTGGGTCGCACTGGCCGCGACGTCTCCACCATCGGTCTCGGAACCTGGCAGCTCGGTGCCGATTGGGGCGAGGTGAGCGAAGCTGACGCCCGTGCCGTGCTCGATGCGAGTGCGGAATCCGGAGTCACTTTCTTCGACACAGCCGACGTCTACGGCGACGGACGCAGCGAATCGATCATCGGACAGTGGCGACGCGACAACGCGGATGTCGAGCTGACGGTCGCCACCAAGATGGGCCGCCGCGCGGAGCAGATCCCGGCCAACTATGTGTACGAGAACTTCCGTGAGTGGACCGATCGCAGTCGCCGCAATCTCGGCGTCGACACGCTCGACCTCGTGCAGCTGCACTGCCCGCCGACGGCGGTGTACGCCGACGATACTGTGTTCGACGCGCTCGATCGCCTCGTCGAGGAGGGGGCTATCGCGAACTACGGTGTGAGCGTCGAGACGACTGCCGAAGCGCTCGCCGCGATCGCGCGCCCCCGCGTCGCGACGGTGCAGATCATCCTCAACGCATTCCGGTTGAAGCCGCTCGACGAGGTCCTTCCGGCAGCGCGCGAAGCCGGTGTCGGCATCATCACGCGAGTGCCGCTGGCAAGTGGACTTCTCTCGGGCCGCTACTCCCGCGACACGGTCTTCGCCGCGAACGATCACCGCACCTTCAACAGGCAGGGTGAGGCCTTTGACCAGGGGGAGACCTTCTCTGGCGTCGACTACGACGAGGGCGTGGAAGCGGCGCACGAGTTCTCCACACTCGCCCAGAACGTCGGGCTCGAGCCGGCCACAGCCGCCCTCGCGTGGGTCTCACAGCTCCCGGGCGTCTCGTCTGTCATTCCTGGTGCTCGCAGCGTCGCGCAGGCCCGATCGAACGCGGCGGCGGGCTCGGTGCCGGAACTCGACGAGGCCTTCACCGCGTCCGTGCGGGAGCTCTACGACCGCCGCTTCCGCGCCGCCGTCCACCCGCGCTGGTGACGGGGGCAACCCCCCTGAGGGATGTCAGAAGGCCGCGATGATCGCGTTGTCGAGCTGATCGAGCTCGACTCCATCGCGCATCGCGCGGTTCGTCAGCAGAACCCAGGCGAGTCCTGCAGTCGGGTGCACCCAGAATTCCGTGCCGGCCCAACCGCCGTGGCCGAAGACGTCGCGATCGATAAGACCGGGAGCGCGCGTGCGCAGGTTCCAGGTGAATCCCCAGTCCTGCCCGCGCTCGGCGATGTACGGCTCCAGCCGGGGGATGTCGCCGGTCAGTGGGCGGCGCATCATCGCCAGGGTCGACGGATGCAGGATGCCACCCCGCTCGCCCGTGCCGATCCGCAGGAGCGCGGAGCCGAGGCGCAGCAGATCATCAGCGCGTCCTGCAAAGCCTGCGCCGGGGGAACGTTTGAGGGCAAATCGTTCCATGTCGACGCCGGCGGCGGAGGCATCCGCAACGGTGTGCGCGTCGGACAGGTCGAGACTCAGCCCATCCGCGCCGATCTCGGCTGCCCAGGCACTGACCTCGGCGTCCCAGGTGCCGCCGGTTGCCTGCTCGATGAGCGCGGCGATGCCCTCGAAGGCGAGCGTCGAGTATCGCGAAGCGGTACCCGCGACGAAGTCGCGGCCCTGCGCGAGCAGTTCCTCCCGCATCGGGGTCACCGAGTCCAACGCTGTCTCGCTGATCCCCGACGTGTGGCTGACAAGATGTCGCAGCCGCACGATGTCATCGCGTCCGGCGCCGAACCCGGGCAGTGCCGCGGTCAGCGGGGTGTCCGGGGTCAGCAAGCCGCGCTCGATCGCACGAGCCGCGGCTATGCCGGTGAGCGGCTTCGTGATCGAGAACAGTGGGTAGCGGTCGTCGATCCGAGCATCGCCGAACGCCTCCAGTGCGACTGTGCCATCGGCCGTTGCTACGCCGAGTACGGCGGTGGGAAGTCGTTCGGCCTCGACGTGTCGTCGGACCCAGTCGAATGCGGCGTTGAATGCGGGGGCCATCACTCGACCTCGTGCCCGAGATCGGGGCGGGCGAGGAACCGGGCCGTCGCGTCGGTCACTGCTTCGAGTTCGACGATGACGACCTGATTGTCTCCGGCACGCGTCACCGGCGCTGGCACATACAGGGTCCGTTGCGGGCCGCGGCGCCAGTACCGTCCGAGGAAGAAGCCGTTCACCCAGGCGTAGCCCTTGCCCCAGCCGCGGGTGTCGAGGAAGAGGTCCGCCTGCTCGTCGAGCACGAACGCGCCGCGCAAGCCCACCGGACCGGAAGCGCGGCCGTTCACGATCAGCGCGGTATCGGTCGCGGCATCCGCCACTGCCCGGCCGAGCGCCGGCACGTCGATCGTGCGCACCTGCCACGGGCCCGCTACGGGTTCACCGTCGATGCGAGGGGCGTCGATGAGGCCCTTTGCCTCGCCGATCCGGGTGTCGTAGTTGACGCGGCCGGTCTCTTCGACGAGAAGCTCCAGCCGATTGCCGGCGGGAAGCATCAGGCTGTCGTCGCCGATGCTGCGCTGCAGACGACCGACCGGCTGCGCGTCACGCGAGACCCACGCGTAGTCGCGGATCTCGGCCTCGAGCACACCGGGGCTCGAGGTATGAGCCGAAGCCGAGTACTCCACGAGCACGACGTCCGCGCCGAGCTCGTCCATCGTCGCAGGCGTCTCGAAGGCGCCGCGATCGGTCGCAGTCAGCCCCAGCGGATCGGCGACCGCCTCGAACGGGACGGAGAACGTCGGGGCATCTGCCGGCGTCGTAAGCGGCAGATCGGGAACCGGCGCGTGCTTCGCGATAACCTCGCGGAAGGCGTGGAACTTCTCGGTCAGATCGCCTGATTCGGTGATCGGCGAGTCGTAGTCGTAGCTGGTGACCATCGGCAGGTAACGCCCGGAGTCGTTCGCGCCCGCGGTGAGACCGAAGTTCGTGCCGCCGTGCACCATGTAGATGTTGACGGATGCTCCGGCGGCGAGCAGCCGGTCAAGGTCAGCGGCGCTGTCGGCGAACGCGGTGGTGTGATGCTTCTCGCCCCAGTGGTCGAACCAACCGCACCAGAACTCCATGCACATCATCGGCCCGGTGCTCTGGTGTTCGCGCAGGGTTGCGAGACGCTCCTGGATGCGTCCGCCGAACGAGCCGGTCTTGTGCAGCGCGGGGTGCGCGCCGCCGGCGAGCATGTGCGGGATGGGCTGGTCGACCTGAGTCAGGGGCACGGTGATGCCGCCAGCGCGGGTGGTGGTGACGAGGGCGTCGAGGTAGGCGGTGTCGGCTCCGTAGGCCCCGTACTCGTTCTCGATTTGCACGAGGATGACGCTGCCGCCGTTGTCGATCTGGCGGGGCGCGATGATCGCGTTCACCTTCTCGAGGTACGCGGTGACCTCGGCGAGGTAAGCAGGGTCGGAGCTGCGCAGCCGCAGCGACTTGTCGGCGGTCAGCCACGTCGGAAGTCCGCCGTTGTGCCACTCCGCGCAGATATAGGGTCCGGGCCGCACGATCGCGTGCATCCCTTCTTCGGCGATGATGTCGAGGAACCTGCCGAGGTCGACGTCCCCGTCATCGCGCCACTGGCCCTTGACCGGTTCATGCGCGTTCCAGGCCACGTAGGTCTCGATCGCGTTCAGCCCCATGAGGCGCGCCTTGCGGATGCGGTCACGCCACAGATCGGGGTGCACCCGGGGGTAATGCATGGCGCCGGAGATGATCTGGTGCGGCTGGCCGTCGAGTAGGAAGTCGGTCTCACCGATGAGGAAGCGCGAAGTCACGCCGTCAGCCTACCCCGCTCGGGCAAGCGCTTTCCAAGTGGCGGGATGCTGTGCTCGAGGGGCTAGCATGGACTCGTGACGCGGAGAGCGCTTTCCCGGATTCCCGACCTCATCGATGGGTCTCACCCGACGCGGTCGGTGCTGAGGCTGCTCCGGCGCCGGCCAGGACGGATGCTCGTCGCTGTTCTCGCCTTCACGATGAAGGAGGTCCCGCTGTGGTTCCTGCCCGTCGTCACAGCAGCCATCATCGACATCGTCGCAGGACGGGGCGAGGTATCGGCAGTGGTGTGGTGGTTCGTGCTTGCGTCCGTCCTGCTGCTGCAGAACTACCCGAACCACATCCTCTATACCCGCAACTTCATGACCGTCGTGCGCGATACCGGCGCCGACCTGCGTAATGCCCTGGCCGCCCGGTTGCAGAGTCTGTCGATCGGATACCACACGCGAGTCAGCTCTTCGATCGTGCAGACCAAGGTCGTCCGCGACGTCGAGAACGTCGAACTCATGCTGCAGCAGGTCACGCATCCGCTGCTGTCCGCTGCGATGGTGATGACCGGCGCCCTCGCGATGACGGCGATCGCCGTGCCGCAGTTCCTGCCGGTATATGCACTGGCTGTGCCGATCGCGATCGGCATCCGCTACGGCATGCGCAACCGCTCCCGGGCGCGCAACGAGGTGTTCCGCCGCGAAGTCGAGACGCTCTCCGCACGTGTGGGGGAGATGGCATCACTCATCCCGGTCACCCGTGCCCACGGCCTCGAGGAGACCGCCGTCACCCGGGTGGCCAGCGGCGCGGACGGCGTGCGGCGTGCGGGTCTTCACCTCGACATGCTCAACGGGCACGTCGCTTCTATCTCCTGGGTCGCGATGCAGCTGCTCGGTGTCGGATGCCTCGTGCTCGCCGCGGTATTCTCACTCACCGACTTCCTGCCGATCACGCCCGGTGAAGTCGTGTTGCTGTCGACATACTTCACGCTGCTCACCGGTGGGCTCACCCAACTTCTCATGCTCATCCCGGTCGGTGCTCGAGGTCTGGAATCGGTGCGCTCGATCGCCGAAGTTCTGCAGGAGCCCGACCTCGAACTCAACGAGGGCCGACGTGCGATCGCCGCCGTCGACGGCGCGATCACCCTCGAGAAGGCCTCGCACCGCTATGCGGATGCCGAAACGGATGCCCTGCACGAGATCGACCTCGAGATCCCCGCCGGCGCGACCGTTGCCTTCGTCGGGTCATCCGGATCAGGTAAATCGACGCTCCTGAACCTCGTGCTCGGCTTCGTGCGCCCCAGCAGCGGACGCATCCTGCTCGACGGCCTCGATATGCAGACGCTCGACATGCGCACGGTGCGCCGGTTCGTCTCGGTCGTCCCGCAGGAATCGGTGCTGTTCGAAGGATCGATCCGCGACAACATCGCGTACGGGATGCCGGATGCCACGGACGAGCGGATCGTCCGGGCGCTGCGCGATGCCAACGCCTGGGACTTCGTGCAGGAGCAGCCGCACGGCTGGAACACCGTCGTCGGTGAGCGCGGCGCGCGGCTGTCCGGCGGGCAGCGGCAGCGCCTTGCCATTGCCCGCGCGCTCGTGCGCGACCCGCGGATCCTGCTGCTCGATGAGGCTACGTCCGCGCTCGATCCGGAATCCGAGGGGCTCGTCAAACAAGCGCTGGAGCGGCTGATGCGCGGGCGCACCACCCTCGTCGTCGCCCACCGCCTATCCACCATTCGACAGGCCGACCGCATCGTCGTGCTCGAACAGGGCCGCATCGTCGAGAGCGGCGCGCACGACGAGCTGCTCGCCGCCGACGGCCGCTACGCGAAGCTGCACCTCACCCAGTCGGGGCTCACCTGAGCCGCGATCTCGAAGAATCCGCGTCCACAAAGGAGTGACATGGCAACGGACCGACCGTTCCAGGCGGCCATCATCGGCACCGGAGGGATCGCCGCGGGTGAGACCACGGGCGATGATCCGTTCTTCAGTACGATGTCGGGCGATGCTGTGCCCTGGCATCCTGTCAAAGACCGCACCGAGGAGGCCGTGTCATGACCCTGTCCGCCATCCGCACCGAGTCCGAGTTCGTCGTCCGCGATGGCGATGTGGAGCTGCTCCGTTACGTGTTCGTGCCCGATTCGCCGCAGCTCGAGTCGCCCAAGCCCTACCTCGACCCGCTGCGCACGCGCGCTGGCCGCGTTGTGAGCCTGTTCCGGCCGTGGGACCACGTCTGGCACAAGGGCATCGCCTGGTCGCTGCCGGTCGTCGACGACCAGAACTTCTGGGGCGGGCCGACCTACGTGCACGGGCATGGCTACGTCCAGCTGCCCAACGACGGCACGCAGGCGCACATCGCGGTCACCGCAGTCGAGGAGGGTCAGATTGCCCGCTTTGCGCACGACCTGGAATGGATCACCGAGAACGGCCGCCGTCTGTTCACCGAGCGCCGCGAGCTCACCGCGCGACTACTGGCCCCCGAAGCATGGGCGCTCACGTTCGCGACCGAGATGACCAACATCACGGATGCACCGATCCTGATCGGCTCCCCGACGACGAAGGGCCGCGACAACGCGGGCTACGGCGGACTGTTCTGGCGCGGCCCGCGCTCGTTCACCGACGGAATGCTCGTCACCGCAGACGGCACAGGGTCGGGATCCGACATCCGTGGTCAGCGCCATGAGTGGATGGGATTCGCCGGCAGGCACGACGAGATCGACGCGACCTCTCTGCTCGTGATGGTCGATTCGGCCGCCAACCCGCACCATCCGCCGCAGTGGTTCGCGCGCTCCGAGGAATTCGCCGCGCTCAACCCGGCGCCGTTCTTCAGTGAAGAGCTGACGATCGCCCCGGGCGAGAAGGTGGTGTTCCGCTACGCGGTCGGGATCGCGGATGCCGGAGCGCATGCGGCATCGGCACTCGCGGCGCACTTGCGGGAGCTACTGTGACGGGTATCTTCCCCGGCGGCGTTGCCGTCTCCGACCTCGAGGTGTACGACTGGGAGGCCGCGGACGGATGCCGAAGCGGATCCCCACACGTGCACACCGCATCGAGCGAGGGGTACGTCGTGATCGCGGGGAGCGGCGCCGTCCAGACGCTGTCGGCCGCGGGATTCGACGAGCAACCGCTCACACCCGGCGACGTCGTTTGGTTCTCGCCCGGCACAGTGCACCGCCTCATAAACCACAGCGACCTGCGCCTGTTGGTCGTGATGTCGAACGCCGGCCTGCCGGAAGCGGGCGACGCGGTGCTCACCTTCCCCACCGAGGTGCTCGACGATCCGGATGCTTACGCTGTGGCGGTCGCTCTGCCCGCGGGCGAAGGCCGTGCCGCTGCTGCCCGAGCTCGACGTGATCTCGCGCTGGAGGGGTTCACCGTGCTGCGCGCCGGGGGAGCAGAGGCGCTCGCCCGCTTCCACGAGCGCGCCGTACGACTTGTTCGGCCCCGCACCGCCCAGTGGCGCGCCCAGTGGGAGACGACCGTCGTGGCTGAGACCGCGCGTGTAGACGCGCAGTTGACCGCGCTCGCCGCGGGAGAGCCCGGGCTGATGTCGGCCGCTTCCGTCACCCGCATCGCTCCCACATCCCCCGAGCGCAGCTACGGCATGTGCGGGCGCCTGCACACCTGGCAATGGGCCGCCGCACCCCCACGAGATTCCGAGGCATCCGCATGACTTCCCTCCTCCGCACCGCGATCGTCGGCACCGGATCCGTCGCCAATCTGCACGCCCAGGCTGTGGCGCTGCATCCACGCGCTGAGCTCGTCGCCGTCACTGACCTGTCGCGCGCCGCCGCCGACGTGTTCGCCGCTCGATACGGCGGACCCGCGGTGCATGACACTCTCGACGAGCTCCTGGCCGCCGAGCATCCCGACGTCGTCCTCATCTGCACGCCGCCGGTCGTGCACCGGGAACAGGCGCTCGCCGCGTTCGCCGCCGGGGCGCATGTCGTGGTGGAGAAGCCCCCGGCGCCGTCGCTGGACGAACTCGACGAGATGCGCGCGGCCGCTGTTGCAGCCGGCTGTCGGCTGGCCGTCGTGTTCCAGCAGCGCACCGGAACCGCAGCAGCGCACGTGCGGCGCCTGCTGCATCAGGGGGCGCTGGGGCGCCCACTGATCGCTCTGTGCCAAACGCTCTGGTATCGCGGCGAGGACTACTTCTCCGTGCCCTGGCGCGGCAAATGGGAGACCGAGGGCGGTGGCACCACATTGGGCCACGGTATTCATCAGCTCGATCTGCTGGGGTTCCTGCTCGGCGACTGGGCGAGTGTGCAGGGGCGCCTGTGGCGGCTCGATCGCGAGACAGAGACGGAGGATGCATCCACGGCGACAGTCACGTTCGCGAACGGCGTCGTCGCGCAGGTCGCCACCAGCGCCGTCTCGCCGCGCGAGACCAGCTCGATCCGCATCGATACGCAGAAGGCGACGGTAACCGTCGACCATCTCTATGGGCACGGACATGAGAACTGGGCGATCACCCCGGCGCCCGGTTTCGAGCATGAGGCTGATGCCTGGGTGCTGCCCTCGGCGGAGGAACGCAGCGACCACTCGGTGCTGCTGCGGGAGGTGTTCGATGCGCTGTTGGATGGTCGGCAGCTCCCGGAGACCGCCGACGAGCCTGCCCGCTCGTTCGAGCTTGTCGCCGCGATCTACGCCTCGGCTGCGGCCGACGGTGCGGTGATCACCCCAGCCGATCTGGCGACGCATCCGACGCATCGCTCCGGATTCGCGAGCCCGGTGACTGATATGCGTGGCGTCAGAGGATGACGCTCGCCGAGCTCTACCGTGATCCGGTCTACGACGGCGCGACGGATCCGACCGTCGTCATCGCTGACGGGCGGTGGTCGATGTTCTACACGCAGCGCCGGGCAACGCATCCCGATCCGGGTCCCGGCGTCGCCTGGGTGCACGGTAGCCGCATCGGCGTCGCGCACTCCGAGGACGGGGTGGACTGGACATATGCGGGGACCCTCGAACCGACGTCCGACGGGCTACAGCTATCAGCCTCGGGGCCGCCAGCTTCCACCGATCGTACCCACTGGGCACCCGAGGTCATCTACGACGGCATGTGCTGGCGGATGTACCTCACCGAGATCGACGGGGTGCCCGATCGCTGGCCCGGATATGCGCGCGAGATCGTCGAATATGTCTCCGATGACCTCGCTCGCTGGACGCGCCGCGGCCCGATCGTGCTGTCGAGTGATCGCGTCATCGACGCAGCCGTCGCACGCGCGCCGCATGGTGCATGGCGGCTCTGGTACAAGGATGAGGCGGCGGACAGTGTGACCATGGTCGCAACATCGCCCGACCTCGAGGACTGGACTGTCGAGGGCGTCGCGATCGGCGGGCGTCCGCACGAAGGACCGTACGCGTTTGAGCTCGACGGCTGGTGGTGGATGATCGTCGACGAGTGGCGTGGCATGGCCGTGTACCGCTCGACGGATGCGACCGCGTGGGAGCGGCAGGGCGACGCGGACAGCGTGATCCTCGGCGCCGGGAAGATGCCGGGTCTCGGGGTCGGCCATCACGGTGCCGCCGTGCGTGACGGAGAGCGCCTCTGGTTCTATTTTTTCGGCCATCCCGAGGGCGCCCAGGAGCGGCGCTGCGCGGTGTATCGAGTGCAGCTGGACGTCGTCGATGACAGGCTCATAACGTCGCTTGCAAAACGTTTCAACGCGTAGTACCGTTGCGGGCAAGCGCTTTCCCGGTTGGTGACTCTTGCCGATGGGAGCGCACCCACCCTGCATTCATACGGACAACGAACGTTCGCCAGAGCACCGAGAACGCTGACGTTCACAGAGAGGACAAAGATGTTCAATAAGAAGCGGTCACTTGCCGCGGTCGCACTCGCGACCGGCGCGGCACTGGCGCTCGCCGGCTGCGCCGGTGGCGGCAACGAACCAGCAGCGGAGTTCGACCCCGATGAGGAGGTCACTCTGGACCTCGCGTTCTGGGGCAACGACGTGCGCGCTGACCTGTACAACGAAGCCATCGCGGCGTTCAACGAGGAATACCCGAACATCACGGTGAACTCCACCTTCCTCGGCTTCCCGGAGTTCTGGGAGAAGCGGCAGACAGAGGCGGCAGGCAAGAACTTGCCCGATGTCATGCAGTTCGATTACTCCTACCTGCGTCAGTACGCCGAGAACGGGCTTCTGCTCGACCTCGATCCGTACCTGGGCGACGTCATCCAGACTGAGCCGCTCACCGAGAGCGCCCTGACGATCGGTGTCGTTGCCGACGCCACCTACGCGCTTCCGACCGGGACCAACGCCTGGGGCCTGTTCACCAACCCCACGATGCTTCAGACGATCGGCGCCGAGGACTTCGATGGTGGCACCTGGGCCGATTACACCGACTGGATGGCCGGTGTCACCGAGGCTGCAGGAGGCGAGGTCTGGGGCGGCAGCGACTACACCGGTCGCATTCAGAACTTCGAGCTGCAGCTGCGTGCCGATGGCAAGGAGCTATTCAACGAGGACGGCACGCTCGGCTTCGATGAAAAGCGCCTCGCCGAGTTCTGGCAAGAGGGACAGGAGATCCGCGATGGGATCGGCGCCCCGCAGCAGACCGTCGAAGAGCTCCTCCCTCTCGGCCCGTTCGATTCTGCAGTGGTCGCCAGTGAGCTCACCTGGGACAACTTCGGCAGCGGCTACCTCGGCAACCTCGGCGAGGCATACCCCGAGCTGAACCTGCAGGCACCGCCGGTGACAGTCGAGGGCGCGAAGGACCTGTACCTGAAGCCCACGATGCTGCACTCGATCGCTGCGAACACCGAGCATCCCGTGGCCGCCGCAACCCTGGTCGATTTCCTGATCAACTCGCCTCAGTCGGGCGAAATCTTCGGCACCAACCGCGGCCTGCCGGCATCGAGCACGGCACTGGACGCTGCCGAGCTCGACCCGCTGAGCCAGCAGATCAAGGACTACGAGACCGCGATCGCGGATCGTCTCGGCGACGCTCCGCCGGTACCGGTCGTCGGCTACGGCACGATTGAGGAGAAATTCCGTCAGCTTGGCGCTGAACTGAACTTCGGTACGATCACCGTCGATGACGCCGTCGCACAGCTCTTCACAGAGATCGATGTCGTCCTGAACGGCTGATCCGGCTCACGGGGCCGGGAAGGCGCAGCTGCTGCGACCACTCGGCCCCGGACGCCACTTCGCACTGCCCCCATCACCACAGGAGTTCCCGTGAGCACGACCGCGACGAGAGTCATCGTCACCGGCGAGAAGCGGCGCCCGCTGCCGCGCCGCCGCCCTGAAAGCCTAAATCGACCCGGTCAGAAGCGCCGCGAGCGGCGCGAGACCGCTGTCGGGTATGGCTTCCTCGTGCCGTGGCTGATCGGCTTCTTTGGTCTCACGATCATTCCGATGGTCTACTCGCTCTACCTGTCATTCACTCGATACAACATCTTCCAGCCGCCCCGTTGGATCGGTCTGGACAACTACGTGCGGCTGTTCACCAACGACCCGCAGTTCATGCAGTCCGCGCAGATCACCCTGGTCTACGTGCTCGTGGGAACGCCGATCACCCTCGCCGCGGCCCTGGCCATCGCGATGCTGCTGAACTTCCGAGACAAGGGCTCCGGCTTCTTCCGCTCCGCCTTCTACGCCCCCAGCCTCATCGGCGGTTCGGTGTCCGTCGCGATCGTGTGGCGGGCGATGTTCGGCTCCGACGGGCCGGTCGACAGCACGCTGAGCTTCTTCGGCCTCGACATCGGTGGCTGGATCGGCAACCCCGCGCTCGTGCTTCCGGCGATGATCGTGTTGGCGATCTGGCAGTTCGGCGCCACCATGGTGATCTTCCTGGCCGGCCTCAAGCAGGTGCCGAAGGAGCTGTACGAAGCAGCCGAGATGGATGGCGCGAACGCCTGGCACCGATTCCGCGCGGTGACGCTGCCGATGCTGTCGCCGGTGATCTTCTTCAACCTGCTGCTCGGACTGATCGGCGCGTTCCAGGTGTTCGCCTCGGCGTACATCATCTCCAACGGCTCGGGCGGGCCCGCGGGCATGACGAACTTCATCACGCTGTACCTGTACAAGCGTGGCTTCTCCGACGGTCAGATGGGCTACGCCGCTGCGATCGCCTGGGTACTGCTCGTCGTCGTGGCGATCATCGCCTTCATCCTCTTCAGAACCCAGCGCTCCTGGGTGCACTACGCGGGAGACAACCGATGACTGCTACCGAAGCCGTTGTGACGGCATCCGCCCCAGCCCCGCGTCGTCGCGTCAAGCGCAAGACCTGGCAGACCGTGGTCTGGCTCGTCGTCCTGGTGATCCTGACCGCGATCGTGCTGTACCCACTGCTGTGGCTGTTCTTCTCGACGTTCAAGCCGAACGCCGAATTCGGTCAGAACCCCGGACTGCTGCCGAATGCACCGACGATCGACAACTACATCAAGGTCGCCGACGGCATCGCCGGCGTGCCGATGTGGCGGTTCTTCTTCAACTCGCTTCTCCTGGCCGTTTCGGCCGTGGTCGGCACGGTGCTGTCATCAGCGCTGGCCGCATACGCGTTCGCGCGGGTGCAGTTCAAGGGTCTGGGTATTCTGTTCGCCGCGATGATTGGCACGCTGCTGCTGCCGTTCCACGTCGTGATCATCCCGCAGTACATCATGTTCAACAGCTTCGGTCTGGTGGACACCTTCTGGCCGCTGATCCTGCCGAAGTTCCTGGCCACCGAGGCGTTTTTCGTGTTCCTGCTCGTGCAGTTCATGCGGCAGATGCCGCGCGATATGGACGAGGCCGCCCGTATCGACGGAGCGGGGCACTTCCGCATCTTCTGGGCGATCATCCTGCCGCTGGTCAAGCCAGCGCTGATCACGTGCGCGATCTTCTCATTCATCTGGTCGTGGAACGACTTCCTGGGGCCACTGCTCTACCTCACGAGTCCCGACAACTACCCGTTGCCGATCGCGCTGCGTCTGTACAACGACCAGACTTCCACCAGCGACTACGGCGCGACGGTCACGGCCTCGTTCATCGCGCTGCTGCCGGTGCTGCTGTTCTTCCTGGCGTTCCAGCGGTTCCTCGTCGACGGCGTCGCAACTCAGGGTCTGAAGGGTTAGAGGTGTGGCTGTGCCCGAGGAGATGACGTTGTCCCGCAGTCAGGAGCGTGCCGCTCGCCGCGCCGCGCTCTCGGGCAGCGGCCCCACGCGGGGTGAGATGCCGCCAGCGCGCTTTCCCGGTGCCGGCGCGAAGTTCGCCCTGTTCGGCGAGGCCATGCTCATCGGGTTGCTCATCACGCTCATCGCTCTGCCGGTGATCACGCTGCCGGCAGCACTGGCGGCCGGTGTCCGTCATCTGCGCCGCTTCATCGCGGCCGAGGACTCGCGACTGGGGCTGTTCTGGACGGACGTTAAGAGGGCCATCCTGCCCGGACTTGTCGTGGGTGCCGCGGCCCTCGTGCTCACGCTGATCCTGTTGCTGGACGTCGATCTGGCACGCTCGGGCTTCCTGCCCGGTGGACCCGTCATCGAGGTCATCGGCTGGGCAGGACTTGCCGCACTGTCGCTTGCGCTGCTCGCCTCCGCCGGCACATGGACGCCCGAGATCGGCTGGCGCGGTGCGCTGCGCGCCGTTCCCGGTCTTGTACGTGCGGATATTGCCGGCGCCGCCTATCTCGTCGTCACGGCGGTGTTCGTCGGTGCGACGACCTGGGCGCTCGTGCCGCTGTTCATCGCGGCGATCGGATGCGCGGCGCTCGCCGTCGTCTCGATTCCTGAGCGCCGTCGGTCCCGCTGATCCCCAGCTCCCAGACTTCCTCGCTCCTCGCACCTCGCAGAACGGACCTCCATGAACGACGCCTTCGGCCGCCTCGATCCGCACCGTGAGATCGCAGACATCGACCGCCGGATTTTCGGTGGGTTCGTCGAGCATCTCGGCCGTCACATCTACGACGGCATCCATGAGCCGGCGCACGAGAGCGCAGACGCCGACGGCTTCCGCCGTGACGTCATCGATCTCGTGGCCGAGCTCGGGGTCTCGACCATCCGGTATCCCGGCGGCAACTTCGTCTCCGGATACCGCTGGGAGGACGGCATCGGGCCGGTCGATCAGCGCCCGCGGCGACTCGACCTCGCCTGGCACTCCACGGAGACGAACGAGGTGGGGCTGCATGAGTTCCAGAGCTGGCTCGACAGGGTCGACAGTGAACTCATGCTCGCCGTCAACCTCGGCACCCGTGGAACGCAGGAGGCACTCGACCTGCTCGAGTACGCCAACGCCTCGGCTGACACCGACTGGACCAGGCAGCGCGTCGCGAACGGACGGCCGGATCCGTTCGGCGTGAAGATGTGGTGCCTCGGCAACGAGATGGACGGTCCGTGGCAGCTCGGGCACCGGGGCGCTGATGACTACGGAAAGCTCGCTGCGCGTACCGCGAAAGCTATGCGGATGATCGATCCCGGCATCGAACTCGTGGTGTGCGGATCGTCAGCTCACGGCATGCCGACATTCGGGTCGTGGGAGCGCACCGTTCTCGAGCACACGTTCGACGACGTCGATTTCATCTCGTGCCACTCCTACTATCAGGAGCACAGCGGCGACGCACAGGAGTTCCTCGCATCCGGTGTCGACATGGCGACGTTCATCGAGGAGGTCGTCGCGATTGCCGACTCGGTCGCGGCGACCCGCAAGAGCGACAAGCGCATCATGATCTCGTTCGACGAGTGGAACGTCTGGTATCTCCACCGTGAGGACGGCACCCAGTCCGGTGAGGAACTCAAGGACAAGGGCTGGCCGGTGGCGCCTCGCCTGCTTGAGGATCAGTATCACGCGCTGGATGCTGTCGTCTTCGGCGACCTGCTCATCACGCTGCTGCAACACGCCGACCGCGTACGCTCGGCGTCGCTCGCACAGCTGGTCAACGTCATCGCGCCGATCATGACAGAGCCGGGCGGCCCGGCATGGCGGCAGACGACGTTCTTCCCGTTCTCGATCACGTCCCGACTGGCCGGCGACCGTGCGGTGCAGGTGCCCATCAGCGGTGGCACTCTTACGAGCGCGCGGTTCGGGGAAGTGGCGGCCGTGAACGCGGTTGCGACGATCGACGAAGACGGCGTCTCACTGTTCGTGGTGAACCGATCGACGACGGATGCCACGCAGCTGCGCGTCGACCTCGCCACGCTCGTCGCCACTTTCGGGCGCGCGCTCCGCGTCACCGAATCGCACCTGCTCCACGAGGACGACATCTACGCCGCGAACACGCTACAAAATCCGGAGCGGGTCGGCGTCCGCCCCGCCGATGCGACGCTCGCCGATACCGAACTATCGCTCGAGCTGCCCGCGGTGTCGTGGGCTGCCATCCGTCTGAGCTGAAGAATCGAGAAGCACATGCGTACGACTACTGCGCTGCGGAGCATCCGTCTGCAGGATGCGCGTCCGCCGCTTACCGAACCGGCCATGAGTAACCGGGAGGATCCGCACGAGCGGATGCGGATCACCAGCCGCTGGATCGAGGTGAACGGTGCACCGACCATTCCGGTAACCGGTGAACTCCATTACAGCCGCGTCCCTCGCCGTCGCTGGGAAGAGACGCTGCGGCTAATGCAGGCATCCGGGCTCACATCGGTGTCGACCTACGTGTTCTGGATTCACCACGAACCGGTCCGCGGCAGCGTCAGCTTCGAGGGAAACCTCAACCTCGCCGGGTTCATCGAGACGGCCGAACGCGTCGGAATCGACGTCGTACTGCGGATCGGTCCCTGGTGTCACGGCGAGGTGCGAGGGGGTGGGCATCCGGATTGGGTCATCTCGGAGGTCGGTTCCCGCGCACGGACGGATGACGCCGAGTATCTGGCGCTCGTCCGTGATTGGTACGCCCGCATCGCCGGCCAGGTTGCGCGCTTTTGCGGACCGGATCGGCCGATCGTCGGCATCCAACTCGAGAATGAGCTTCACGATCAACCCGACCATATTTCCTCTCTCAAGCGCATCGCGCAGGAAAGCGGACTGTCCGCGCCGCTGTGGACGGCCACCGGATGGGGCGGAGCGCTCCTGCCGGCACATGATGTGTTCCCCCTATACAGCGGCTACGCCGACGGATTCTGGGCGGGGCAGGGATCGACCTGGGACGACAGCTTCCGCGACCACTTTCGGTTCACGCACATCTGGGACGACCCGGGCGTGGGCGGCGACTTCCGGGACGACGCCGAGGCGATCATGCTGCGGCCAGTCGACCCGGAGTTTCCACCCGCCACCTGCGAGCTCGGCGGCGGAATGGCGACGGCCTATCATCGTCGGCCGATCGCGCGCGGCCGCGACATCGCCGCGCTCGCGAATGTGAAGATCGGCAACGGCTCGGCATGGCAGGGGTTCTACATGTTCGCCGGGGGCGTGAACCCCGCCGATCAGCTGCAGGAGAGTCTGGCGACTGGATATCCGAACGATCTGCCCCGATTCGACTACGACTTCCAAGCGGCGCTCGGTGCCACCGGGCGACCAGGGTCGAGCCTCGGCCTGTTGCGCGATCACAATGCTTTTCTGGCGGCGTTCGGCGGCCGGCTCGCCGACATGTTCAGCGCACTGCCCGAGGATGCGCCGGTCGGCGTGCGCGACGTCGACACGCTGCGGTGGGCCGTGCGCAGCAACGGCTCTTGCGGCATCCTCTTCCTCAACACTCATCAGCCGCACGAGCCGCTGTCCGGTTCGACGAATGTGCAGTTCCGCGTCCCCTTCGCGGACGGTGATCTGCTGGTGCCAGATCAGCCGGTGGACATCCCCAGCGGAGCCATCGCGCGCTGGCCGTTGCGACTGGACGTCGCGGGCATTCGGATCGAGTGGGCGACGGCGTCGGTATCCGGGCTCGTCGGTGGTGACGTGCCGACCCTCGTCCTGCGCGCACACGATGGGCTTCCCGCGCGCATTCAATTCGCCACGGGCGCCCCGCGCGATCTCGCGCCCGGCGACACCTTCCTCATAGACGGTGCGCTGCGCATTCTGGTCGTCGACGAGCAGCAGGCTGAGCGGCTGTGGTATCTCGGCGACGAACTCTACGACTGCGCTGACGCGGTGTGGCAGGAGCCCGACGAGATTGTCATCCGCGCTGAGGACACACCGTCGATCCGTCGCTGGACGGGGGAGGGATTCACCCGTCTCGCGCTGCGAACTCTCGGCCGACCGGGTTCGGCAGCCGTTGCTCTGGATGAGCTGCGACCGGCGGGAGAGCCTCCGGCGCGATACGGGGAGTCGATGGGGCACTCGGCAGCACCCGATGACGCGCAGTTCGATGAGGCGGCAGGGATCTGGCGGCTGCGGATGCCGGTCGTCCGCGCACATCCATGCGGAGACCTCGTCGAACTGGTGATCGACTGGGAGGGCGATGTTGCACAACTGCGTGCGGACGGTGTGGTGATTGGCGACCGCTTCTGGGATGGCAGCGCGTGGCGCATCGATGTCACGGAACTCGACCCCGCCGCAGAACTGACGCTGCACATCGCGCCGATCACTGAGCGCAGCGTGATCGATCTGGACGCGACAGTGCGCGCACGTGTGGATGCGGCGGGGTGGCTCGGGGCGATTCGACGCGTGGACCGAGTGGTCTCCTCCCGATGGACACCGTCATAACGCAAGTTGCGGAAAGCGCTCTCCGGTGCCACACTGTTGGAAAGCGTTTACCCACTTGATCGGCACTGGGCCAAACAAAGAAACGGATAGGCAATGTCACAGGCGACAACCCGCGAGATCGGCATCATCATGAACGGCGTCTCTGGACGCATGGGTTATCGGCAGCACCTGGTGCGGTCGATCCTGGCTATCCGTGATCAGGGCGGCATCGAGCTGTCCGACGGCACCCGCGTCACCGTAAAACCGATCCTCGTTGGCCGCAACGAGCAGAAGCTCGCTGAACTCGCAGCCCTCCATGGCATCGAGGACTACACCACCGATCTCGATGCGGCACTGGCCGATGAGAAGTGGGAGATCTACGCTGACTTCCTCGTCACGAAGGCGCGGGCATCCGCTATCCGCAAAGCCATCGCCGCAGGCAAGGCGATCTACACCGAGAAGCCCACCGCAGAGTCGCTCGAAGAGGCCCTCGAGCTCGCACACCTTGCGAAGGAAGCCGGCGTGAAGACCGGCGTCGTGCACGACAAGCTCTACCTGCCTGGTCTGCAGAAGCTCAAGCGCCTCATTGACTCAGGATTCTTCGGCCGCATCCTCTCGGTGCGCGGCGAATTCGGTTACTGGGTGTTCGAGGGCGACTGGCAGCCGGCGCAGCGTCCGAGCTGGAACTACCGCACCGAAGACGGCGGCGGCATCATCTCCGACATGTTCCCGCACTGGAACTACGTGCTGGAGAACCTGTTCGGCGAGGTCAAGAGCGTCTACGCCCAGGCGGCCGTGCACGTCGCCGATCGCTGGGATGAAAAGGGCGAGCACTACACCGCCACCGCGGAAGATGCCGCATACGGCATCTTCGAACTCGACGGCGGCATCATCGCCGAGATCAACTCGTCCTGGACGGTGCGCGTCAACCGCGATGAGCTGGTGGAGTTCCAGGTCGACGGCACGCACGGCTCGGCCGTGGTCGGACTGTTCGGGGCGAAGATCCAGCCGCGAAATGCCACCCCGAAGCCGGTGTGGAACCCTGACCTTGAAGACACCCACGACTACGACGCCGATTGGCAGAACGTGCCGACGAACGACGTGTTCCTCAACGGCTTCCGCCAGCAGTGGGAGGAGTACCTGGAGTCCTACGTGCTGGGCACCGACTACCCGTTCGACCTGCTCGCCGGCGCCAAGGGTGTGCAGTTCGCCGAGGCCGGACTCGCGTCCAACGCCGAGGGACGCAAGGTCGCGATCGAACCGTTGAGCCTGTCATGAGCACGCTCCGTCTGCTCGCAGCCGATGGCGCCGTCTCGGATGCCGTGCTGAACGAGACCGGCGTCTACGCGCGGCCCGACGGCCCGCTGCGCAGCCGCATCGCGTACGCGGCAGCGCACGTGGTGCCCCAGGCCTTCGCAGACAACACCCCCGGCAAGCCGGCCGACATCGACTGGGATGCGACGCTCGCCTTCCGCCGGAATGTCTACTCGTGGGGTCTGGGAGTCGCCGACGCCATGGACACGGCCCAGCGCAATATGGGACTGGATGCTGCGGCCACGCGTGAGCTCATCACGCGCAGCGCCGAGGTCGCCCGCGAAGAGGGCGGCTCGGTCGTCGTCGGCGTCAATACTGACCACGTCGACGACTCGCACATCACGCTCGAACAGGTGATCGACGCCTACAAGGAGCAGTTGCAGTTCACCGAGGAGCAGGGCGCCGGCCCCGTGCTGATGGCGTCGCGTCATCTCGCCCGGGTGGCATCGGATGCCGCGGACTACCGCCGTGTGTACCGCGAGGTGCTGCAGAGCGCGAGCGTCCCCGTCGTGCTGCACTGGCTCGGCACCGCGTTCGATCCGGAGCTGGAAGGCTATTTCGGCGCGAGCGACTGGCAGACGGCATCCGGTGTGCTGCTCGACATCATCGAGGAGAACCCCGGCAAAGTCGTCGGCGTGAAGATGAGCCTGTTGAACGCCGAATCCGAGATCTCGGTGCGTGCGCGCCTCCCCGAGGGGGTGCGCATGTTCACCGGAGACGACTTCAACTACGTCGGCCTCATCGGCGGCGATTCCTTGGGCCAGGGGGACTCGCATTCGGATGCTCTGCTCGGTGCCTTCGCCGCACTCACGCCGGTGGCATCCGCGGCCATTCAGGCGCTGGATGCTGGCGACCCGGAGGCGTACCTGCGCATCCTGGGACCCACGGAGGAACTCAGCCGTCAGGTGTTCGCGGCGCCCACTTTCTACTACAAGACCGGCGTCGCTTTCCTGTCTTGGCTGAACGGTCACCAGCCTGCCTTCCAGATGGTCGGAGGGCTGCACTCGGCACGGAGCCTGCCGCATTTGAGCCGCATCGTCGAACTCGCCAACACATCGTTCGCACTGGAGGATCCCGCGCTCGCGCAGGATCGCTGGCACGGACTGCTGCGGCTGAACGGAGTAAGCGCATGACCGCCGTCGACCCGGTACAGATGTCAGCCGAAAGCACACATGTCGGTCGACACGCCGCGTCAGCGACTGACGCCCGTGATCTCGACCGACAAGTGTCCCCGCACCCGCGGCTCTCGATCAATCAGGCCACGATCAAGCACGCCGACCTCGCGACCGCGTTGCGAGTGACGGCCGAGGCCGGAGTACAAGCGATCGGATTGTGGCGTGAGCCGGTGCAGGAGGTGGGACTTGCCACGGCGGCGAGCATGCTCACTGATTCCGGGCTTCGTTTCACCACGCACTGCCGGGCAGGGTTCTTCACCTTGCCGGAGGGGCCGGCACGCCGGGCCTCCCTTGATGACAACCGGGTCGCCATCGAAGAGGCGGCGACGCTCGCCGCAGCCGGTGCTCCCGGATCGACAGCCGTGCTCGTACTCGTCGCCGGCGGCCTGCCGGCGGGGGATCGGGATCTCGCCGGAGCGCGCGAGCGTGTGCGCGACGCGATCGGCGAGCTTGCCCCGACAGCCGAAGCGGCGGGTGTGACCCTCGCGATCGAGCCGTTGCATCCGATGTACGCATCCGATCGATGTGTCGTCTCCACGCTCGGACAGGCGCTGGACATCGCAGCCGATTTCGATCCGACGGTCGTGGGCGTGACTGTGGACACGTTCCACATCTGGTGGGACCCGCAGGTGCTCGAGCAGATCGCCCGGGCCGGTCGAGAAGGGCGAATCGCGACGTACCAGGTGTGTGACTGGAAGACGCCGCTGCCGGCTGATGTGCTCCTGGGACGTCATTACACCGGAGACGGAGTCATCGACTTCGAACCGATGACGCGAGCGGTGATCGCGACCGGGTACGACAGGGATATCGAAGTGGAGATCTTCAACGAGGAGATCTGGGCAACCGACCCGCTGGATGCTGTTCGCCGAACCGCTTCGACGTTCGGTGTTGCCGTCTCACCGTTCCTGACCGCCTAGAATCACGAGTGTGACCGACATCACCGCGCGCTCGCAGACCGGCTCCGTCACGCTGCACGATGTTGCACGTGAGGCCGGCGTCTCGCTTGCCACGGCATCCCGAGCGCTGAACGGCTCGACGCGCAAGGTTGCTGATTCGTACCGGGAGAGAGTCGAAGCGGCGGCGGATCGGCTCGGATACACCGCGAACCTGTCCGCTCAGGCGACGGCGCGCGGTACATCCGCGATCATCGCACTGCTCGTCGCGGACATCGCTGACCCATACTTCGGCGAGCTGGCGTCCGGTGTCGCGCGCGGTGCGGACGAAGCAGGACTCGTCGTCACCATCTCCATCACCGAGAGGGACCCAGAACGTGAGTTGCGTCTGGTGCGGGCGTTGCGGGGGCAGCGGCCGCACGGCGTGATCCTCGCCGCGTCTCGCACCTCGCCGGAGATCGCAGCCGATTTGGCGAAGGAGCTGGCGCTCATCGCGGGGTTCGGCGGACGCGTCGTCGCGCTGGGTGTGGATTCCTCAGAGGTGCGGTCGGTCTGGATCGATAACCGCGGTGGCGCACGTGCTCTGGGCGCTGCGCTCGGCGAGCGCGGCTACCGGCGCGCGATCGTGCTGGCGGCGGCAGAGGGCGTCATGACCAGTGATGCGCGTCTGGCCGGGTTCACCGAGGGATTCACGGATGCTGGCGGAGATGCCAGTCGGGTGTATCGAGACGCGTTCACGCGAGACTCGGGTGCCGAAGCTATGCGGCAGGCGCTGAAAGATGGGATCGAACCGGGCACGGTCGTGTTCGGGATCAACGACGTCGTTGCGATCGGTGCCATGACAGCGATTCGTGAAGCCGGCCGGGAGATCGGTGCAGACATCGCCCTCTGCGGCTTCGACGACATTCCCACGGGGCGTGACATCACACCGGCGCTCACCACCGTGCACGTTCCGCTCGACCAGGTCGGTTACGAGACCTTTCGGGCTGCGACGGATGCGGAATGGACTCCCGATCCGGATGCGTTGCGCCTCGAGGTGCACATGCGCGCGAGCACGCCTGCGTTGGCCGCCGAGGCGACGAAGCCGAGCTGATCGGCGGCTTCGTCGCGTCAGCCGATCAGCCCTCGAGGAACAGCGTGTTCATGCGCTGCTGCCAGTCGATGTCGGACCACAGCGGATGGTGCGGCGCGGCGTTCGAACACGCTACGACACCCCAGACGCCGTTATCGAGGGCCGTGCGGATGCCGTGCTCGGCAAGCGCTCGGCCGATGGGGCCCTCTTCGAAGTTGCCGTCGCGAGGCGTGTAGCCGATCCACCCCTCGCCGACGACTGCCGGCACACTGCGCCACCGCGCCCACTCCGCAATGGCGATGACCCGCGACTCGATCTCGCGCTGCATCACCTCGTGGTGCGCGCCGTAATGCTGTTCGAGCCAGGCATCCCAGGCCTGGGCGTCGATCCAGTCGTAGCCGTAGATCATCTGGTCAGTGATGACCGTCGCCTTCAGCTTCCACTCTGCGGGCCGTCCGTACTCGGCGACGCTCGGTGCATCGGAGCGCAGCAGCGCACGCAGTTCGGCATTCGGGAAGCCCTCCGTGCCTTCGGATCGGATGTCGATGCGCCGCTGCAGCGCGTCGAGCACGCCGTAACTGTAGACGTGGAACTGCGCGACCTCTAGTTCGGGCGCGACGCGGTGCATGGCCAGGTGCGGCGGCTTGCCGTAGCTGACGGTGATGAGCTGGTCGGGATGCCGCGTGCGAAGCTTCTCCATCGCCGCGATGCCGTTGACCGGCGCATCCGCGTCCTCTGGTGCATCCACGGGCGGCAGGATCGAAAAATCGACCTCATTGTGCAGTTCGGTGAAGGCGATCGACTCGATCAGGCCTGCAGCGCGGATATCATCCAGGAGCCTGCCGAAAGCGTCGGCAAGGACCTCGTGACGACGGTTGAGTGGCACCTGGTCGATCGCTTCGAACCACGATGGATCCGCCGCGAACGCCGTCGACTGCTGATACTCCCAGCTGGCGAGGATGACGACGACATCGTGCTTGCGCGCGGTCTCCAGAAGTGAGAAGAAGCGCGCCCGTACATCGATCGTGTAACCACCCGGGCTGTCGTACCACCGTGTGCGCTGACCATAGAAGCCGCCGCCGGGTGCTGCGCCCAACCCTTCGATCGGCAACGCTTCAGCCAGAGCCTCCAGGCCCAGGCCTCCGGCCAACAGCAAGGGGGCCGCACAGATCCGCACCGCGTTGTACCCGCGGGCGACAGTTTCAGCCATCGCCTGCTCAATGTCCGCGTAGGGCTCGCCGGCACCCGCGCGGGTGTACCAGGAGAAGTCCCACAGGCACACCCCGAGACGCTCGGGCAAGTGCGGCGGCACCGGCCCCGTCAGTGCGCTGTTGGGGGCGGTCGGCATCACCGGGGTGCCGAGATATCGCTCGCTCATGCTGTCATCTCCGTTTCGCGGCGTCCTCGGGCGGCCAGATCGCGCAGCTGGTGTGCCTCGCCTGCCCGCCGTTCGGCGGTGTCGACCGAGAACAGTAGCAGCTCCGGCATCGACGTCGCGAAGTAGTCGATGCGGTCGGCGGCAGCATCGAGAGCATCCGCCCGAGCATCCATCGCATCCCAGACGCGACCGGCCTGTTCGCTTTCGCCGAGGCGGAGATGAGCGAGCCCGACCCACATGTCGCGCACCGTGACACAGTGTCCCGTGGCGGCGAGCGGGCCATCGACATCGCGAGCCCGACTCCATGCTTCTGCGGCAGCCGCATCGTTGCCCAGCGCAGCTTCGGCGTCACCGAGCAGAACGAAGCGCTCGGCGACGACATCGGCAGGATGACGCCCCTCGCCGAGATGCTCGGGCGGAACGATGCCGACTCGCAACAGCTCACGTGCAGCCTGCGGGTCCGTGTCGATCAGTTCGCGAGCCACCGCGGCCGTTGCGCGATCGAAGACGTCGAGCACCTTGCCCTCACCGCCTTCGAACGGCTGGAAGCTGCGTTCGCCGAGGAACGACAGAGCCTCAGCCGCCCGCCCGAGATCGATGAGCAAGCCGGTGTATTCGACAGCGAGATCATCGCGGATCAGAACGGCAGGGCCCGCCTGTTCGATCGCAGCCAGACGCGTTGCGGCATCCATTCGGCGCAGCACCGCGAGCTGGTCGCGCTCGTACACGAGTCGGGCGTCGGAAGGACCGCTCAGCTCGAGCGCGCCCGCATACCGCTGGTCGGCGATCTCGAGATCACCACCGGTGTTCACCTGCGCGACTGCGGCGTTGCGCCAGACGACCGGGTCATCGGCACCAGCGTCGATGGCCGCGTCCAGGACGCCGAGTGCTTCTGCCGTTCGTCCAGCATCGAGCAGCCAGCACCCGAGCATGCCATTCGCGCGTGCATCGTGCGGATCAGTGACAAGGGCGAGCCGGAGGACGGCCAGATCATCGAGTCCAGCGGGGAAGGCGAGATGCGGATCGGCAGCACGCGCCCACGACCGCGCGTCGGCCGCCTGCTCGTGTTCGCCCTGCTCATCGAGGAAGGCAGCCAGAGCATAGGCCGCCATCGGAGCGGGGTTGCCGAAACGGCCAGGAGCCACCCGCATCGCTCGCTCGGCGAGACTGATGCCGCGGACGCGATCGCCGAGCCGGTGAAGCTCATGCGCCATCGTGAGCAGCGTCCGAGGGTCGATCGGATCCAGCACGTCGTCGAGAGCCGCCAGCAACGGATCCAGCGGATCAGCGGTCCGAGCGGGCGCGAGGATGCGATCGGCTTCTGCGCCCCGTCCGAGGGCCCGCAGGGCCGACACGTGAGCTGCGATCGCCTGACTGCTCGATGCATCCGACCGTGTCGCCTGGGTGGCGAACTCCAGCGCGCGCCGGGCGTCGCCGGCACGCATCGCCAAGCGGGCGCGTCCGAGCAGCGCCGGCAAAGTCAGCGCGCCATCCCAGACGGCTTTCCCGAATGCGTCTGCGGCCTCATCGAGGCGCCCGAGCCGTTCGAGGACGAGGGCGCGAAGCAGTGTGAGGTCTCCGTGCTCGGGGTTGAGGTTGCGTCGAGTCTCGCGGGCAAGTGCCACCTCCAGGTGCTCAAGCGCCTGGGCGAACTCACCGCGAGCGAAGGCGAGCCGGGCGATTCCCTCGTGCGCTCGGGCATCGCCCGGATCGCGACGAACAGCCTCGGCGAAGTACGGCTCCGCGGCGCGGCTCGGATGCCGATACTGCACCAGGTGGCGCCCCGTGACGACGAGTTCGTCGTTCGATTCGATTCCGCTCGGGTCGTTCGGCTCTTCCGCAACCCAGGGCTCCACGACCGGGGTGAGGTGTGCGCTCCAGCGCACGAGCTCTCGCCCGCCGTCAGCAGGTGAGCAGACGACAAGCTCAAGGTCATCTCGGGTGGCGGGAGTGCTCAGTTCCACCTGCGCGGTGAATGGTGTGCCGGGGGCACAGGGCACGGACCAGTGTCCGAGCGTTGACTCGCCACGACGAAGAGTGATGTGCAGTTGATCGTGTTCCCCGGTCGTTGCCACACCGAGTCGCACCGCAGAACCGTCGATTTCGAGTCCGACGGCTGCGTCGAGCGTGGCCTGCACCGCAGGACCGATGTCCTGGATCGGATACCAGTACTGGCTGAACGTACGGGTCTCACCGGAGCGGAGCCAGGTGAAGTCCGGCTGATTGTCGGTGAAGACACCGGCCATGAGCTCAACGTAGGGACCGTCGCTGTCGGTCAGGTGGCGGTCCCAGGCGTGGCCGACGGGGCCATCGCCCCATGTCCACATCTTCTTGCCTGGTGCGATGGCTCGATCGGCCCAGTGCACGAAACCGGCCTGGACATCGTGGTCGTAACCGCCGAAGAAGTCATCGACGGTATCGGTGATCATGTAGGAGGTGGGCACCTGCACATTCCCATAGAAATCGATGCGATCGGCTCCGGGATCAGTTTCTGCCAGAGCCGGGTAATCCACGCCGTAGTAGGGGCGGTCGGCGGCAGGGAACGCGGTGATGGCGCGGCGAGCGTGGTCGGCGACGTAACCGACATCGGTGGGGAAGAACGACTGGTAGCGATCATGCGAGCGGGCCGCGACGTTGGCCCACCACAGGAATGTCTGCGGGACGTCAGTGCGGTTCGTCAGTCGTGCTTCGAGTTCGATCAGGGTCGAATCTCCGCGCATGCCGATGCCATGACGGGCGCGCATGCGCTGCAACTGATCGAGGTCACTGTGCCAGACGGTCACCGAATTGTCGTCGTGCCGCTCGATGTGCGCTTCAACGGGCAGGTGCGTCGCCGGCCGGTGATGCTGAGGCCAGTTGAACTCGACTCCGCCAGAGACCCACGGGCCGGCGACGCCGACCAGCGCGGGCTTGATGACGTTGTTGCGGTAGAAGAAGTCGTAATCGCGCGTCTTGTCATAGCCGATGTGGATGCGTCCACCGAGCTCGGGGAGAAGGACAAGTCGCACCCACCGGTTCTCGAGGTGGATCGCACGCCAGGTCCGTGGGCGACTCTCGGACTCGATGCGGTCGGTGAAGGGCATCGGGTAGATCTTGCCGCTCGAGCCCTGGTAGACCCTGCGGTCGAGGAACGCCGGATAACGGTCCGGCTCGGCTGGGTCGTAGGTGTCGATCGTGATCGGCTCTTCCCAGCATGCGACGCCACCGGCCTCCAGGCGGGCACGTTCGGCCTCCGGCGGGGCAGGCAGCATGATCGGTTGGTGCGAGGTGTTCATATCCTCAAAAGTACTGCTGCTGTGCCCTCGGAAACATGGGCGATCGTGGTGCAGGCCTGGACGTTTCACTGATGTCTGCGATGATCAGTGCATGGAACGTCGAGATGGATTCGAACGGCAGCGGCTCTGTGTCGTGCCACGCCCTGCTATTGCTGAAGCCTTGGGCCAGCCCGTGACTCGACGACTCGTGGTGACCGATGCGGGATGGTTCCCCGATGCGGTGGGGCACCTGCGGATCAGGCCACAGGGAGCCGAAGAGGGGATCGTCCTTGTTTGCATCGATGGCAGTGGCTGGGTCGACCTCGGATCGGGCCGCCATCGCGTCGTACCCGGCACGGCGGTGCTCATCCCTCGTGACACCCCGCACTCCTACGGTGCGGACAATGAACGACCATGGACGATCTGGTGGTGCCACCTGCTCGGCAGCGATCTGACGGATCTGTGGACTGCGACCGGCGTGGATCGCAGCAAACCAGTGATCTCGCTGCGCGCGCTGGAGCGCGTTACAGCGCTGTTGGATGAGATCGTCTCATCGCTGGAGCGCGATCAGTCGCCGGCCCGCCGGATCGCGACGGCGGGGATCGCCTGGCGGTTGATGACGCAGTTCGTGGTCGATCGCCGGCTCCCCGAACAGGGCGAACCGTTGGAGCGTGCCATGCGATATCTCGAAGAACGAGCCGATGGAAATGTCCGGGTCTGGGAGCTGGCACGCCTCATCGGCATCTCGCCTTCGCATCTCGGCGCACTCTTTCGTGAAGCCACCGGTGGGGGAGTGCTGGCGTACCACAAGGGCCTCAAGATGGCGCGGGCGCGACGCTACCTCGATACGACCTCGTTGCACGTATCTGAGATCGCACGGCAGATTGGCTATGAAGATCCGTTCTATTTCTCGCGTCAGTTCAGCCGGATGCACGGAATGAGCCCGAGTGACTATCGCCTGCATCGCAAGGGATAATCACTCGGGCTCATTCAGCCGGGGCGTGCTCAGCCCTTCGACGCACCTGCCGTGAGATCAGCCTTCCAGAACCGCTGCAGCGAGACCATCAGCACGACCAACAGGATCACCGATACGGCCGATCCCGTGACCACCAAAGAGGTGAACGCCGGATCGCGCTGGATCTGCGAGTTCCACAGGGTCAGCCCGAGTGTGATCGGGAAGCGCTTCGTGTCGCTGAGCATGACCAACGGAAGCAGATAGTTGTTCCAGATCGTGACGAACTGGAACAGGAACACCGTCACGATTGCCGGCGTCATCATGCGTGTGGCGATCGCGCCGAAGATGCGCAGGTCACCGGCTCCGTCGATGCGGGCAGCCTCGATCACTTCGTCGGGCACGGACCCGCTCGCGTGGATACGGGCGAGGTAGACACCGAAGGGACTCACCATGCTGGGAAGCAGGACGCTCCAGTACGACCCGGTGAGCTGCACGGAATTCAACAGGAAGTACAGGGGCAAGGCGATCACCGTCGCCGGTACCAGCACTCCGCCGAGAATCGTCCAGAACAGTGCCTCTTTGCCACGGAACTCGTACTTGGCGAAGGCATAACCGGCAGCCGTCGCGATGACGGTGGCGACAAGCGCGCCTCCGCCCGAGTAGAGGATGCTATTGATGATCCAGACCGAGAAGGCACCGTTGTCCTGTGTGAACAGGTTGACGAGGTTCTGCCACGCCTGCGGTGCATCAGAGAACCACAACCCGAAGCTCGAGTAGAGCTGGCTCGGGGACTTCGTTGCGGCAATCAGCACCCAGACGATGGGCAGCAGGAAATAGATCGCGGCCACGACGAGCGCGGCGTTCACGAAGATGGCGCCGGCCATGCCACCAGGGCGGGGCATCGAGCGGCGGCGGGAGTATGCGTCGGCGGTCACCATGCGCGGTTCCCCTTTCGGTTCACGACACGGATGAAGATGGCTGAGAAGGCGAAGGCGAGCAACGCCACGATCACTGCCATCGCCGCGGCGAGGTTCGGGTTCCCCTGCGAGAACGCTTGGTTGTATGCGGCAAGGTTCGGGGCGAAGTCGGAGCTGATCGCTGTGGTCAGCGGGCGGAGCACGAGAGGTTCCACGAACAGCTGCAGGGTTCCGATGATGGTGAAGAGTGTGATGAGTACAACCGAGGGGCGAATGAGCGGCAGCTTGATGTGCCAGATCATGTGCCACTCGCTCGCACCGTCGAGGCGCGCGGCCTCGTAGAGCTCGGACGGGATCGCATCAAGCGCGGCGATCAGGATGAGCATGTTGTATCCCGCGAACGCCCACAGGGCGATGTTCGCGATGGCGAAGAGAACGGCGTCGCTCGACAGCGGGCTGAGATCAATCCCGAACTTCGACAGCAGTTGCAGCACCGGGCTGGTCGCCGGCATGTAGAGAAAACCCCAGAGCAGGGCAGCGATGACTCCGGGTACTCCGTACGGCATGAAGTAGGTGACTCGGAAGACCCGCGGAAAACGTGCGGCACCGGCGCCGAGTAGCAGCGCGAGAGCAAGTGCCGTCACGACCATGAGCGGCACTTCGATCGCGGCGAACGCGACGAGCCGGCCCAGGCTCGCCACGAACGACGGGGTCGATAGCGCGCTGAGGTAGTTATCGAGGAAGACGAACTCACGTGTGGGGGCAGTCAGCCCCAGACCACTCGACTTCTGCGTGAACAGGCTGTCGATGATCGCGTAGACGATCGGGGCGATGAAGAACGCCGCGAACATGATCATGAACGGCAGCAGCAGAAGCCAGAGCGCCGCGGGCGGGCGCTTGCTGCGTCCTGGTCGGGTGATGGGGGCGGCTGTGGCCGACACGTTTACTCCTCGGTGATGCTGAGCGGATGCCTGGTAGCTTCCGCGGATCGGATCGGGGTGGGCCCGAGGTCAGGCCCACCCCGGATGTCGTCACTCGGCGACGGAGATGCCCTTGTCCTTCATCGCAGCGACGAAGTCCTTCTGGGTCTGCACGAAGGCCTCCGAAAGCGGTGTGCCCTGCTCAACGCTGGATTTGACGTTGTCCGTCAGATTCGCGAACAGCGTCTGCGACAGCGGCGGCCAGACCCAGCTGGAATCCACAGCGGCGTCCGAGACCGCGAAGACGTCCCAGATGTTCTGTCCGCCGTAGAACGCGAACACCTCCGGGTCATCCTGCAGGCTGTCAACAGCGGCCAGATCAGTGATCGCGGGCCAACCGGCACCGATGCTGGTCAGCGTGCTCACGCTGCCGGGATCGCTGTTCAGCCAGAGCGCGAACTCAGCGGCCTCCTCAGGGTGCTTCGAACCCTTAAGTACGATGTTCGCCGAGCCGCCAGCCCAGGTCGCCGAGACGTTCTCACCGGCGTTCCACTGCGGAACAGCGGAGACTGCCCACGAGCCAGCAGTGTCGGGCGCCGTTCCGCGAACGATCGCATCGGCCCAGGAACCAGAGATCCACGTGAGGATGTTGCCGTTCTGGATGTCTGCGTTCCATTCGCTGGACATGTCGGCTTCGAGCTTGACGAGATCCTCGTCGATGAGCTTCTGCCAGTATTCGGCGACCTTCAGCGTGGCCTCATCGTCGATCGCGACGCCCCATGCGTCTTCTTCGGCGGTGAACCAGGCGCCGCCGGCCTGCTGCGAAAGCCCGATCAGCCACGGTGCCTGGTTGAACGCGAACGCCGCGATGTAGCGATTCGGGTCGGATGCCCGGATCACCTTGGCTGCTTCGTAGTACTCGTCCCAAGTGGTGGGTGCTTCCAGGCCGAGCTCCGTGAAGATGTCCTCGCGGTAGAACTGGCCGAGCGGACCCGACGCCTGCGGGATCGAGTAGACGCGGTCGTCGAAGACTCCGGTCTGCCACTGCCAGTCGGTAAAGAGATCAGCCGAGTCGCTGACGTAGTCCGTGATGTCTTCGACGGCGCCGTTCACCAGGAACTCGGGGATCGCGTCGTATCCGACCTGGGCGACGTCAGCGGGGTTGCCCGCCTGCACGGCCGAGAACATCTTCGCGTAGCCGCCGTCGGGGCCCGCCGTGATGGTTTCGAGGGTGACGTGGATGTCCTCGTGTGCTTCGTTGAACGCGTCGACGGCACGGTCGACGTTCGGTACCCACGACTGGAAGGTGAGCTCGACGGGGCCATCGGCCGGGGCACTTTCGGCGCCTCCACCGCAGGAGGTGAGAGTGAGCGCGGCGGCGAGAGTGCCGGCCGCGATGGCCGATACGCGGATGCCGCGACTGTGACGTTGCCACATAGTAGATGCTCCTTTGCAAGCAAGATATGAGTGTTGGTGCGGATGCGACGCTACGCCGGTGAGGCGCGCTTGATCCATAGGTGAACCAGGCGTTTAACCTGGACATTTCGACGGTGATTGCTAGGCGATCTCGTCTGAAACTAACCTCGTCGATAAAAACGATTCAACTGACACTATCGCTCCGGCTAGAAAAATTGTAACGTTTTACCTGTAACGTTCAAATCGAGCGTGATCGCAGGACGAGGAGGCAACGTGGCAGAGATTGGCATTCGTGACGTTGCCGCCCGCGCGGGCGTTTCCACCACCACGGTTTCCAACGTCCTCAATCGACCGGAGACCGTTTCGCGTGCAGCGACTGCGAAAGTCGAAGCCGCCATCATCGAGCTCGGCTACGTGCCGAACGTTGCTGCCCGTCAGCTGCGAGCAGGACGATCCAGTGTCATCGGTATGGCCGTTGTCAACATCACGAACCCGTTCTTCTCAGAGGTCGTGCTCGGCGCGGAGGAGACCGCAGAGACATCGGGGTACTCGGTGTTCGTCGGCAACAGCTACGACTCGCGTGCCCGCGAAATCCGCTACCTCGACCTGTTCGAGCGACAGCGACTTGACGGTGTGCTGCTTGCTCCGCTGAGCGGCCAACTCGATGCGCTCGAGCGTTTCGTGAAGCGCAACGTTCCGGTGGTCCTCGTCGACCGGGTCGACCCCACTGGGCGCCTGGCATCCGTCTCCGTCGACGATGTGCTCGGCGGTCGGCTGGCGACAGCTCACCTCATTGCTGGGGGCGCGCGCCGCCTGATGTACGTCGGTGGCCCCTCCGAGATGGACCAGATGCGTGAGCGGCTCGAAGGATGCCAGATCGAGGCGGAGCGAGCAGGCCTTGGACTGACCGTCGTTGATGACGGGCGATTGAGCATCCGCCTGGGACGCGAGATCGGACGCCGCTTGGCCGCAATGCCGCGCAGCGAACGCCCGGACGGAATCTTCGGCGGTAACGACGAGGTCGCCCTCGGGATCATGCACAGCCTGCTTGAAGCCGGCATCGATGTGCCGGGTGAGGTGTCGATCGTCGGCTACGACGACATCGAGTTCGCTTCGGCGTCGGCGGTCGCGCTGACCTCGATCCGTCAGCCGAGTCGCGAGATCGGCCAGCAGGCGGCCGAACTGATGCTTGCAGGTCTCGGCGGGGAAGATCTAAGCGCTCGCTCGATTCGGTTCAAGCCCGAACTGATCATCCGCAAGTCGAGCAGGCCGATCGACTGAATCCGGATCACGCTCGTGGCCGTCGCATCCGTGCGTCTGTCGCGCGTCGAAACGACCACCGGTCGACGTTCAACTGAGAAGGTCGACGTTCAACTGAGAAGAGGGAATCTGCAATGGAGTACACACGTCTAGGTAGCTCTGGTGCCCGAGTCAGTCGTATCGCGCTCGGCACGATGAATTTCGGGCCGGTCATCGACGACGCCGAATCGTTCCGTATCCTCGACGCGGCGGTCGAGCGGGGGATCAACCTGATCGACACGGCGGATGTCTATGGTGGCGCGCCGTGGGGTGACAAGCCTGGACAGACTGAGGAGCTCCTCGGTCGATGGATCAGCGCCCGAGGCAATCGCGATGACCTCGTGGTGGCGACGAAGGTGCAGGGCGCGATGGGCCCTGGCATCAACGACTCCGGTCTGAGTTCACTGCACATCCGCCGGGCCGTAGAGGATTCGCTTCGTCGACTCTCCATCGAGCACATCGACCTGTACCAGATGCACCACATCGACCGGAATGTGCCCGTTGACGAGGTGCTGGATGCCTTTACGCGTCTTGTCGACCAGGGCAAGATCGGATACCTCGGCTCGTCCAACTTCGCGGGATGGAACATCGCGCAGTACCAGGAGATCGCCGGAATGCGCACAGCCTCGCGTGCGAAGCCGGTCACCGAGCAGTCGATCTATAACCTTGCGCAGCGCACCGTTGAACTCGAGGTCGTGCCGGCTGCAACCGCCTACGGCGTCGGGCTGCTTACCTGGTCGCCGCTGGCGAGCGGCATGCTCGGTGGCGTGCTGCGCAAGACCGACCGTTCGCGCAGCAGCGTCGACGCCTTGGGCGGGCGACGTGCGCAGGTCGAGGAGTACGAGCGCTACGCCGATGAGCTGGGCGTAGCCCCGGCAGAACTCGCCATCGCCTGGCTGCTGCATCAGCCGGTTGTCACCGCGCCGATTGTCGGACCGCGCCGGCTCGAGCAGCTCGAAAGCGCGGTACGCGCACTGGATATCACCCTCGGTGCGAAAGAGCTCGCTGAATTGGATCGCATCTGGCCCGGCCCCGGCGGCCCCGCTCCAGAGGCCTACGCCTGGTAGGTCAATGGCTGACCAGACACCGTTCCCCACAGTGAAGACGAGAGGACGTCACATGCATTACGGCGCCGACTACAACCCCGAACAGTGGCCCGAAGAGATCTGGCCGGATGACATCGCGCGCATGCGCGAAGCGAATGTCACCCTCGTGAACCTCGGCATTTTCGCCTGGGCTCGCATTCAGCCGCGTGAGGGTGTGTTCGACTTCGCCTGGCTCGACCGAATCATCGAGATGCTCCATGAGGCGGGCATCGCCGTCGACCTTGCGACCGCGACGGCGTCACCGCCGCCGTGGGTGAGCGCGGTGTACCCCGAGGTTCTGCCCTGTGACGAGAACGGCAGCACGTACTGGCCAGGCTCGCGTCAGGCCTACGCACCCAGCTCGCCGGTGTATCGCCGTCTGGCAGGTGAGCTCGTCACGGCGCTTGCCGCTCGCTATGCAGACCACCCAGCCGTCGTGATGTGGCATATCAACAACGAGTACGGCTGTCATCTGACCGTCGATTACTCCGACGCCGCACGCGACGCCTTTCGTGGCTGGCTGATCGAACGCTACGAGGACGTCGACTCGTTGAACGCGGCCTGGGGCACCAACTTCTGGTCGCAGCGCTACCAGTCCTTCGAGGAGATCTTCCCACCGCGCAAGGCTCCCTACAGTCACAACCCTGGTCAGCTGCTGGACTTCCAGCGCTTCACCAGCGACATGATGCTCGAGTGCTATCTCATGGAGCGTGAGATCATCCGAGCGGCCGGTGCGACCCAGCCGATCACGACGAACTTCATGGGAACGTTCAAACCCGCGGACTACGTGAAGTGGGCGCAGTATGTGGACGTCATCAGTGACGATTGCTACCCAGACCCCAACGAGCCAGACTCCTTCCGCGATGCCGCGCTCACTCGGGATCTGATGCGATCGCTCAAACCGGGCGTTCCTTGGATCCTCATGGAACAGGCGACAAACGCCGTGAACTGGCGTCCGGCGAATGCGCCGAAGGCGCCGGGACAGATGGCCGCGCTCAGTGCACAGGCGATCGGACGAGGCGCTGACAGCATCATGTTCTTCCAGTGGCGTCAGTCTCAGGCCGGAGCCGAGAAATTCCACTCGGCGATGCTGCCTCATGCCGGAACCGGCACCCGGACCTGGCGCGAGGTCACATCGTTCGGGAAAGCTCTCGCCGATCTCCCCGAACTGCCGTCATCGCCCACGGGAGATGCCCGCGTAGCGCTGGTTCTGGACTGGGATAACTGGTGGGCGGTGGAGGCATCTGATCACCCGCAGAACAGACTGGATTACCTGGCCGTGGTGCAGCGCTGGTACCGAGCACTGCACCGGCGACACGTGCAGGTGGACATCGTTCCCCCAGAGCACGTCGATGATCGCTACCGGCTCGTGATCGCTCCGGCGCTGTATCTGCTGCGTGAATCCGGTGCTCAGGCACTCACCGATTTCGTCGAGTCCGGCGGACACCTGATCGCCGGACCGTTCACCGATGTTGTGGACGAATGCGACCGATTCCGAGACGGCGGCTACCTCACTCAACTCGGGGGGATTCTCGGAGTCACTCTCGAGGATTTCGGTGCGCTGGTCACGCCAGTCGATTCGGCGGCAGGAACACCTGGTGAGCACACCGCACTCGTTTCAGGAGTGTGGGGCGAGGCCGCTGGGACGCTCTTCGCAGAGGAGATCGCAGCGACGGATGCTGAGGTCGAAGCTGCATTCACGAGCGGACGCCTCGCCGGGCGTCCTGCCCTCACCGTACGTCGTTCAGGTGCTGGAAGCGCTCGCTATCTCGCGACGATCCTCGATGAGGCCGGGACACAGCAGATCGTCGAGCATCTGATCGCGGAGGCCGGGGTCGAGCCCGTTATCGACGGTTTGCCAGAGCACGTAGAAGCGATGCGTCGCGGCGATATCGTCACGCTGGTGAATCATGGCGGTCCCGAGACCGAGGTATCCGTGCGCGGCGAATCTGTCAGCGGCGAACCGATCAGCGACGGACGAGTCCGACTCGCGGCTTGGGAATGGACGATGATCCGCACGGCGCAGTAGCAACGGACCTCAGCGCCGAGCACGATTGCCCGGTGGAATTGACGGACTGCATCATCATCTCGTCAATCCACCGGGCGTCGGTGTCAACCCCCGCGCCGGAATACTCGCAGTGGGCAAGACTGTGGCACCTTCGAAAACAGAGGAGCCGCCATGCCAGAGCCCCGCGAGCAGCCCGCCCGATTGCGCCGCGCCATCACCGGACCGATGCTCTTCGCCTTCATTCTCGGTGACGTCCTCGGAGCTGGGATCTATGCGCTGATGGGAGTGCTTGCCGGCCAGGCTGGGGGGATGCTGTGGGCGCCGTTGCTGCTCGCGCTCCTGTTGGCGCTGCTGACGGCGGGCTCCTACGCCGAGCTCGTCACGAAGTACCCGCGCGCTGGCGGGGCGGCGGTTTTCGCGGAGCGCGCGTTCCGCAGACCGATCGTGTCGTTCCTGATCGGATTCAGCATGATGGCGGCCGGCGTGGTCAGCGCTGCCGGCCTCGCCATCGCTTTTGCCGGCGATTATCTGCAGACCTTCTTCGCCGTCCCCTCTATTCCCGCGGCGATGGTCTTCCTCCTCATCGTCGGAGCCCTCAACGCTCGCGGCATCCGAGAATCGATGGGGGCGAACCTGGTGATGACGGCGATCGAGGTCACCGGTCTCGTGATCGTGGTGGTCGTGGTGGGCCTGTTCGTCGCGGGCGGTGGAGGCGACCTGTCCCGCGCGATGCAGGCTCCAGCGGATACCGGTGTCGCCGTGGCAGTGCTGGGAGGCGCGATCATCGCCTACTACTCGTTCGTCGGATTCGAGACGTCCGCGAACGTGATCGAGGAGGTCAGACAGCCGAGCAAGAACTATCCGCGTGCGCTGTTCGCCGCTCTCATCACCGCCGGTGCGGTCTATCTGCTTGTCGGGATCGCCAGTGCCGCAGCACTTTCGCCCGCGGAACTCGAACAGTCCAGCGGGCCTCTTCTGTCCGTCGTCGAGGCGACGGGCCTGGGCGTGCCGGCCTGGCTGTTCAGCGCGATCGCGCTCATCGCCGTCGCCAACGGCGCACTGCTGACGATGATCATGGCAAGCCGGCTCGCCTACGGCATGGCAGAGCAGAAGCTCCTGCCAGATGTGCTGGGCAGGGTGCTGCCTCGCCGGAAGACCCCGTGGGCGGCGATCGTGGCGACGACCGCGGTTGCAATGCTGCTGACGCTGATCGGCGACCTGGCCACGCTGGCCGAAACAGTGGTGCTCCTGCTGCTCTTCGTCTTCCTCAGCGCGAACATCTCGGTATTGGTGCTGCGCCGCGACCGGGTGGAGCACGATCACTTCCGGGTGTGGACTTTCATCCCCGTGCTCGGTATCGCATCGTGCGTGCTGCTGCTCACCCAGCAACGCGCAGTCGTGTGGCTCTTCGGGGCTGCTCTGCTCGTGGTCGGTGTGGTGCTCTACGTAGTGGCGCGATGGTCGCGGCGTCGCAGCATGCCACGCGGGAGTGGTCGCGTCTGAGTGACGCCAGGGGTAGTGTCTGCGTCATGGCGACCGCATCGACGCAGACACAAAAACGCGAGGCTTTCGGATCGCGCAACGTATTCATCCTTTCCGCTATCGGCTCAGCGGTCGGACTGGGCAACATCTGGCGCTTCCCGTACGTTGCCTACGAGGGGGGCGGCGGCGCATTCCTCATCCCTTATCTCTGCGCGCTATTGACTGCCGGCATCCCGCTGCTCTTCTTCGATTACGCGATCGGACATCGGTTCCGCGGGTCGGCACCCCTGGCATTTCGTCGCATGCATCGTGCGGCGGAACCGCTGGGCTGGTGGCAGGTGCTGATCTGCGTCGTGATCTCGGTCTACTACGCCGTCATCGTCGCGTGGGCTGCGATGTACACCTGGTTCTCGGTGGAACTGACCTGGGGTCCTGGCAACGAGAACGACTTCTTCTTCACTGACTTCCTGCAGATGGGCGACGTCTCTGCAACCGGCGTCTCGACGGAATTCGTTCCGCAGGTCGGCATCCCGCTGGTCATGGTCTGGCTCGTCGTGATCGTGATCATGGCACTGGGTGTCAAGCGCGGTATCGGCGCGGCGAACATGGTGCTGATGCCGCTGCTGACGGTGATGTTCGCGGTGCTCGTGGTGCAGTCGCTGTTCCTTCCCGGGGCGATGGACGGTCTCAATGCCTTCTTCACACCGAACTGGGAAGCCCTGGCTGACCCGGGCGTGTGGGCGTCGGCGTACGGACACATCTTCTTCTCCCTGTCGGTCGCGTTCGGCATCATGGTGACCTACTCGTCGTACCTGAAGCGCAAAACCGACCTCACCGGATCCGGTCTGGTGGTGGCGTTCGCCAACTCGGGCTTCGAGATCCTCGCCGGCATCGGTGTGTTCGCGGCTCTCGGATTCATGGCGCAGGCGCAGGCGACAGACGTCGCGGGTGTCGCGACCTCAGGTATCGGGCTGGCGTTCATCGCGTTCCCCACGATCGTGTCGCAAGCCACCGGCGGCTCCATCATCGGTGTGCTGTTCTTCGGTGCATTGGTCTTCGCCGGCGTCACGTCGATGATCTCGATCCTCGAAGTGATCGTCGCGGCCTTGCAAGACAAACTCGGCTGGGGGCGCGTGCGCACGACGCTGACGGTGTCGATCCCGCTCGCCATCATCTCGATGGCGCTGTTCTCGACGACGACCGCCCTCGCGGTGCTCGACACAACGGATGCCTTCATCAACGCCTTCGGCATCATGGCAGTCGCCCTGGTGGCCGTCATCGTCGTGGCCTGGCTGCTCTATAAATTGCCCGCGCTTCAAGAGCATCTCAACCGACGCTCGAGTTTCGGTGTCGGTCTCATCTGGAAGCTGCTCGTGGGGCTGCTCAGCCCCATCGTTCTGGGCTATCTCTTCGTCAGCGAGCTCATCACGAAGATCTCGTCTCCGTATGAGGGCTATCCGACCTGGTTCCTGGCCGTGTTCGGCTGGGGAATGGTGATCGCCCTCGTCATCCTCGCCGTTTTGCTGTCACTGCTGCCGTGGAGCAGGCGTTCGCATGCGAAGGACGACCCGGATTATGACGAGTTCCTCGCCGAGGAGCATTACGACCCCGATCCGGAAACCGACACGATCAGGATGCCGTCGCCGGTGGCAACATCGAACGAGAAGGGAGCGGGCGCATGACTCCGACCGCGATCATCTTCATGGTCATCGCCATGGTCACCGTGTGGGGCGGGTTGGTCGCGGCGATCATCAACCTCGCCCGCCACCCGGAATCAGCAGACTCCGAGCCCGAGGCGCCTCCGGTCGAGCTCTGAGCTCAGCTTTCGCGCGCGGGGAGGAGGCCCCGGTCGGCTTCATCCGGGATCTCCTCGCAGGCGATGATGACGACATCTTGGACTTTCCAGTCCATATCGGCGACGCCCCGCGAGAGCCGGTCGATCTGTGCGAGTGCGATCCGCTTCCTGCGCGGAACGACGAACGCTTCGATGTGGAAGACCTGACCCTGGTCGCGCATGCGCACGCCGGCATCTTTCACATCCGGCTGAGCGCGCAGATATCTGACGATCTCGGCGGCGAGGGGATGGGGCTGCTTGTCGTCGTAGGTTCGAGCTCGTTCATCCATGAGATCCACGACCGCCCCCTTGGTGTTTCGGATGCCGTCCCAAATGATGCTCAGTGAGATGAACAGCGCTGCGGCGCCGTCGAGCCACCACAGGCCCGCGCCGACACCCAGTACACCGACGATCGATGCGGCGTTGGTCTGCCAATCTGCCTTGGCCATGTCGGCATCGGCATAGAGGATCTTGTTATGCAGAACGGGGGCGAGTTTCGCCTTCGCGCGACCGTATATGAATGGTCCGCTCACGATGATCGCCATGACTGCGACCATGAGCCAGCCGAGCCAGATGGTGTGGCCGAACAGGTTGACGGTGCCGATGGTGGGGTGCTCCACGGCAACCAGCCCGGACGCCGCCTCGAATGCCAGATTGAGTCCCACGCCGAGGAGCGCGACTCCGGCGACGAGATGGCCGATACCCATTGATCGATGAAAACCGTAGGGATGGCGCACCGTCGGTCGCCGCCGCACGAAGATCAGCGCGATGAGGAATGAAACCTGCGGAATGAGGGAGAGCATGTCCTCGATCCACGCGGTCTTCATCGCCTGGGAGTTCCCGACGACGAACGCGACGAGAGCGATCGTGCATGCGGTGTAAATGATGGTGAAGTACTCCCACCACACGGCCTTCTTCAATGCCTTCTGCTGTTCGAGCGGAAGATCCGTGCGCCCGAACTGGTGCCGAGCACTCATGACCCGACTTCCGTGTCTAAAAAGCCTTCCAACTCGGTGAGAAAGGCATTTTCTCCGAGAGGGACGAACATGACGATCGAGCGGCCATCTGCCCCGTCGATGCCGGGGTAGCCGCGGGTGACCCCGACACGATCTGACCACGGCGTCTTATCCGTGAGACCTCCGACGATCAGGTCCAACTCACCCTTCTCCATCATCACGACCAGCGTCTCTTCGCTGCTGGCGGTGAACTGCACGTCAGCGTCCAAGGACTCTGCGAACGCATCGACGAGATCGATGAGCGGTCCGGACGGCTTGGCAGACGACGTCTGCACAAGGCCATCGTCCTGCGAAACTCCCACCCGAAGGGTTCCATCGGTGACGGCGTCCAAAGTGCCGGCGGGATCTGTCGGCACCGACACCCCACAACCCGTCAGGCAGCAGGTCAGGACAAGGGCGAGAACCGTGATCGCACGATGAGGTCTGTTCAGCTGATTCGACATATTCACTCCGATTCCACGCTGCTTCGCATCGAGCTTCGCGGAAGAACGCCGGGAGGGGAGCACCCTTGACAACCACCCCCGACAACGCGCAAGGGGCTATCGCTCTCCTCGTTCGAGGCGCACACTGGTGTCGTCACCTTCAGTGAGGAGCAGCAATGTCGTACAAGGTCGGATATTTCGTCGGAAGCCTGTCGTCCACATCCATCAACCGGGTGCTGTCAAAAGCGCTGATCAACGTCGCCCCGAAAGACCTCGAGTTCACGGAGATCCCGATCGGGGACCTGTCGCTCTACAGCCCCGATCACGATTCTGCCTACCCCGAGAACGCCCGGGCGCTCAAGGATGCCATCGCTGACAGCGACGCGATTCTGTTCGTCACACCGGAGTACAACCGGTCCATCCCCGGCGCGCTCAAGAACGCCATCGACTGGGCTTCGCGCCCGTGGGGTCAGAATTCCTTCGACCATATGCCCACCGCGGTCATCGGAGCATCCATCGGCGTCATCGGAACCGCCGTTGCGCAGCAGAGTCTGCGGGCCGTGCTCGCGTTCTGTAACGCCCGCCAGATGACGGCACCCGAGGCATACATCCACTACACGCCCGAGGTCTTCCACGACGATGGCAGCATCGCCAAGGCAGACACCGAAGAGTTCCTCCGCAACTACATGATCGAGTTCCGGGATCACATCCGCCGAGTGCTGACGGTGCTGCCCCGACAGTGACGCGCAGCGTCATCCGGCGATATTCTCGCCGCAGGCGCGGGATGATGGGCGCATGGCAATAACGAATTGGGCGGGCAACGTCGTCTTCACCCCGACCGAGATTCTCCGTCCTTCCGACATCGCCGAGGCCCAGCTGCTGGTGAGCACGGCCGAGCACATTCGCGTGCTCGGCACCGGACACTCGTTCAACGACATCGCCGATGGCCCCACTCTCATTTCGCTCGGCGGCATCGATCTGCCGTTCGAGCTCGACGAACGCGCACGCACCGTCACCGTCCCGGGGTCGGCGCCGTACGGGGCGGTCGCCGCGTTCCTGCAGGAGCACGGCTGGGCGCTGCACAACCTCGGATCGCTGCCGCACATCTCCGTCGCAGGCGCGACAGCGACAGCGACCCACGGTTCTGGCGACGGCAACGGCGTGCTCTCAACCGCCGTGCGGGGCATCGAACGCATCGGCGCTGATGGCGAATTGAGCTGGGTGCGCGCGGGAGAACCCGACTTTGAAGGAAGCGTTGTCGCTCTCGGTGCGCTGGGAGTGATCACCCGGATCACCCTCGCGATCGAACCCACTTTCGAGATCACCCAGCAGGTGTATACCGGCCTTCGGTGGGACACGTTCCTTGAAGAGTTCGATGCGATCATGAGCGCGGCGTACAGCGTGAGCGTGCTGGGGGAGTGGAGCAGCTCGGCGCTGTCGACGCTGTGGTTCAAGTATCGAGACGGCCGTGGGGATGCTCCCGCGGAACTGTTCGGCGGAGAGCGCGTGACCGCTGAGGTGCACGCGATCATTCCGGGCGCTGCCCCCGATGACAACATGACGCCGCTGGGTGCCAGCGGCGCGTGGTCGAGCAGGCTGGCGCACTTCCGCTTCGACCGCGACCCGAGTGCGGGTGGCGATGAGCTGCAATCAGAATTCTTCGTGCCACGGGAGTGGGCAGTCCCGGCGCTGCGCGCGATCCGACGGCTCGGTGACCGCATCGATCCGCTCCTGCACGTGAGCGAATTTCGCACCTTCGCCGGTGACGACCTTTGGCTCAGCGGCGGCGAAGGCGGAGCGCGTCTTGCCATCCACTTCACCTGGCGTCAGCGTCCGGCAGAAGTGGCAGCGCTGCTGCCGGAGATCGAAGCCGCGCTGGAACCGTTCTCACCGCGTGCGCATTGGGGCAAGGTCTACAGCCGTGACTTCGACCAGGCCGGTGCCTTCGACCGGCTCGGTGATTTCGCGAACCTGGCGTCACGCTTCGACCCGCGGGGCAAGTTCACGAACGCCTACCTCGGTCGCGTTCTCAGTGGTTTCGCAGCGCGCTAATCAGCTCTGCCTTGCGCTTGTCCGAGTAGCCGGTGAGCCCGAGCTCCTTGGCCCGGACCTTCAACTCGTCCACGGTCCAGTCCTCGTAGCTTCCTGCTTCACCACCGCGCCGACCGACCTCTGATCGGCCGCGTTTGGTGCCACCGGTGGCATTCGAGATACGTGCCGCCTTCTCTTTGGAGGCACCGTCCTCGCGCAGCTCCTCGTAGAGCTCGGGATCTTTCAAACGTGAGTTCGCGTCGCGTGGCATGCGGTCCTCCTAGCGTGAGATGCTCTCGACAGTGATGCCGGTGGTCTCCGGTGCCAACGAGCGAGCGATGTCGGCTTGGCTGATGATGCCTACCAGCATGTGATCGTCGATGACAGGAAGACGGCGGATCTGATGATTCTGCATCTTCTCCAGCGCGACACGGATGTCATCTGATGCCTCTACGGTCACCGGCTTTCCTTTAGCCAGTGCCCGCGACGGTGTCGTCTCGGGGTCCAGCCCCTCGGCAACTGCACGAACGACGATGTCACGATCGGTGAGTATGCCCTTGAGCTTTCGATCCTCTCCGCAGATCGGCAAAGCCCCAACATCCAGTTCTGACATGAGCGCCGCGGCGATGCTCAACGAATCGTTCTCGCCGATGCAACGGGGAGCAGCCGTCATGATCTCGTTGGTGAGTGTCATTTTCCTTTTCTCCTCTTATCTCGCTGTGCGCGTCACGCTAGAACTCGAGCGCGATCTGGCCAAGGGGGCTTGACAGCCGCTCAGCCATCCTTCACCTCGAGGTCCGCGTCGGGCTCATTGTGCTGATCCTGCGGGTAGTCAGGGCGGGCGGGTTGCGCTGGCTGGTCCGAGAGCTCGCCGCCTTCGCGCCCACCGTACGGTCGGCCGTGGTCAGCGAACTCGTCTCGCGCGAATACCAGGGTCCATCTGCCGGCGGTGAATCGAGCACCCGTCCGCAGGATCTCCGTTCGACCGCCGCGCCCGCTCTCGTCAGCCTGCGGACTGGCATTCATCTCGCCGGTACCGTGCAGGGTGAGCACGTACTCGTCACGGTCGTCGTGTGTGATCGTCGCATGCACCGGGTCGGTGTCCGCCAGGAGCAGTTCGTTGCCGGCGGCCGAGCCGATGTGCACGGTGTCGGTGGTGAGGTGATGCACGAAGCGCTCGTGCTCATGAGAGACGAGCAGCTTCGGATTCCCCGCCCCCCACTCGGCGTGGGTTGTCGTGGGTTGATATCTCTCATTCATGACTGTCGCCTCCGACCATGTTGCGTGCCTGCAACGTTAGAGGGGCCAGTCGTCAGCGCAGAGGGGCTTGACCGCGCGCAGAAGATATGGGCTGATTCATTCCGGGGTGCTGATCACGTCTTCGGGCACCAGGGTGATCCCGCCGCTGGAGCTTGCGGAGTTCGCCATCGCGGTGATCCAGTCCGATCGCAGCTGCGGCGGTTCAACATCATCGAAGACGAAGCGGAGCGGGATTGACGGGTGCAACCAGATCGTCGAACGTCCGGGCTTGGCGTTGTCCGGATGCCGCCAGGAGAGTGTGAAACTCTCATTACGTCGCAACTTTGTGGCAATCACGACTTTCAGGTGTGCGAGCGCCCGATCATCGATCGAGATCGGCTCGGCGGCACCGCCGTAGTACATCATTCCCATCACACTAGGATAACGATTGGGGGCAATTTTCGACACTGCCTAAATGGCAGGCGCAGCAAGATACGGAGGCGACGCGCATGGGTAAGTTCATCTACGAGGGTGGCGTCAAAGTCGAGATCGAGGACCGCGCACTGCTGCATGTGCAGCTCGTGATCAGCGCGAAGCTGCGTCGCGGAGAGCCCTTCTCATTCAGCTGGCGGGAAGACGCCAGCGTCGGTGGTGGGCGCACGACCGTCTGGGTGCACCCGGGCAGTTCCATCGTCTACAAGTACTACGGTGGCCGTCAGCCTTCGATCAACCGCGCCTGGGTCGATGCTTTGGCTTTCACAGCCAACGCGCCGACCGGCCTCTACATCGTTCCGGAACCGGCTGAGACCGGTGAGGCTCCGGGCACGGATGAGCTACCGACCGTGCCACCGATCAGCTGAACTTCTCCAATGTCGAGCGGGGTCTCGAGCACGGAGTCGATCCCGGTGATCGTCACCCACCCCTGCGCGAGATTGGCGGCATCGCTATCGTCGGCCGGGATGTTCGGGAGCTCTTCGACGGCTAGGCGTACGTAGCGCTCGTCGCTCTCGGTCACCGCCATCTGGACGATGCCGAACGGCGCCAGCGTGCTCTCTCTGATCCCGTGGGGATCGGGACGGTTGGGAACGTTCACGTTCATCGTGGTGCCTCGCGCACGCGCGGTCAACGCTGGGACGAGACTGGTGGCCGTGCGTGCGGCCGTTCGCCAGTGGAACGACTCCGGCTTCATACCGACATCGAGCGACACCGCCATCGCCCAGGCGCCGTTGAGTGCTCCAGTGAGGGCAGCGCCGACGGTGCCGGAGTGCAGGATCGCCCGACCGACATTGGCACCGTGGTTCACCCCGGAAAGGACGATGTCCGGCGACGGGCCGAAAGCCCGGCGTGCAGCAATCATGGCGATCAACCCGGGGCCGCCGTGGACGGCGAAAGCGGGCACATCGGGAAGGGCATCCAGCGTCCGCCGTTCCACCGAGATCCGTCCCTCCGATTCGCTGGCCATGATCGACGCACTCGAGCCGCTCGACTGGGCTACGGGGGCGGCGACGACGACGTCGAGGCCGCTGTGCACAGCAGCTTCGGCGAGCGCCGTGAGCCCGGGGGCATCGATGCCGTCATCGTTGGTGATCAGTGCGCGCAGTGTCATGAGTCGCTCGTCTCTGCCAGCGCCGCCAGCCCATCCGGGCTGACGCGTCCGTGCGGGGCTTCGGCTTCGGCATCCGCCTGCTGGATCTCTCGCACCAGCACCTCTGAGCGAAGCTGCGCGATCATGTCGGCATCTCCGGTGCCCAGGCCGTGCCGGGTGACGTTCAGCGCTCCCGCTGCGGTGCCGAGTGTGATCGCGTCGCGCAGGCTGTCGCCACGCGTGATCGCTGCGACGACCCCGGCGGTGAGGGAGTCGCCCGCTCCGCGCGTTTCGTGCTCCTCGAATCGGGGGAGGGAGACTTCGACCACGCCATCAGCATCCAGAAGCAGCGACGGGGCGGATGAGCGTGTGACGATGACGGCGCGTGCGCCTTGTTCCCGCAGCTGCTGCATTGCGGCGATCAACCGTGGCAGCGATGTTTCTCGCACCAGACCGTCGTCGCGGAGTTCCTCGTGGCTCACTTTGAGTATGTCGACGCCGCCTTCTACGACCGACTGCAGTCGTTCCCCGGCGAGATCCGCGATCACGGTGCGGCCCTCACGGCGAAGGTCGATGGCCAGTCGACGGTAGACGTCAGCGGGCACAGTGTCATCTCCGGCCGGTCCGCTCAGAATCACAGCGCGAGAGTCGGCACAGCTGCGCAGGGTCGCGCTGTACAGATCATCCAGTTCGTGTCGGCCGATCGGGTCGCCCTCCTCCTCAGCGATCACGGTGCGGTCGCCCTCACGACGGTCGTGCAGATAGGCGGAACCACGACCATCGCGTTCGACGGCGACGACACTAAGACCCTCATCCTCGAGCAGATGCTTCAGCGTCTGCCCGATCTCGCCACTCAGCACGCAGCACATCGTCACAGACACGTCGAGTCTGCGCAGCATCCGCGCTTGCCACACGCCCTGCCCGCCAGCATGCACATGAATCTCAGAGCCCCGCGGATGATCTTCGATCGTCACCGTCAGGGTCGGAGACGGAGCGAAAATTGTGACATCACTCATGCTCGACTCCCTTCGTTCACAGCCCCTGCAGTCTCTCAGCGCAGCTGGCGGATACGGCCCCCGTTGACAGATCGACACCGTGCCACTAGCCCTTTCGTATCGGGCCGCGCGCGTACGACCGGGTCAATCGGGTGTCAACCCCCTAGATGAGAGCGGTGGGTAAGAAGAAGGTGTCGATATGGCCCCTCACGACGCAGATCCCCGCCACGCCCACCCCAATGATGGCTTCCCTGCACAGGAGCAGGACCAACCAGGTCAGACAGATCAGATGCGTCCCAAACCCGATCACGGTGAGACGACCTATGAGGGTCACGGGAGGCTCTCGGGTCGCCGTGCGCTGATCACCGGCGGCGACTCGGGCATCGGACGCGCGGTGGCCATCGCGTTCGCCCGCGAGGGCGCGGACGTCGCGATCGTGCACATGCCCGAGGAACAGGGTGATGCTGACGAGACGCTGCGATGGGTTCGTGAGGCGGGGCGAACTGGACTGAGCATCGCTGGCGACATCCGCGATGAGGATTTCGCCACGCGATGCGTCGCCGATGTGCGCAGTGCTTTCGGGGGCCTCGACACCCTGGTGCTGAACGCCGGATATCAGCATGATGTCGACGGTTTTGAGACGCTCAGCACCGACGCGATGCGGCGGGTGTTCGACACGAACCTGGCTGGCATGATCTTCTCGGCACGCGCAGCGTTCGCAGAGCTCGAGCCCGGCTCCAGCATCACCGTCACCGCCTCGATTCAATCGTTCAATCCTTCCCCCGGCCTGATCGACTACGCCATGACCAAAGCCGCGCAGGTCGCGTTCGTCAAGGCGCTCGCCGAAGAAGCCGGTCCACGCGGGATCCGCGTGAATGCTGTCGCACCGGGCCCGATCTGGACCCCGTTGATTCCGGGAACCGGGTGGGATGCGGATAAAGTCCGCAACTTCGGTGCTGACACACCCCTCGGACGGGCCGGGCAACCAGCGGAACTGGCCGGGGCGTACGTCTACCTCGCCTCCGGTGAATCGTCGTACGTATCCGGCGCAGTCTTGCCGGTCACCGGAGGGAAAGCACTATGACTATGACAGCTCCAGAGCCTCCGAAACCTCTTCCCACTCGTGGGAAGAGCGTGACAGCGGTCGAGATCTCATCGCGTGCGGACCAGCCGCGTCGGATCCCGCACTTTCCGCCGGCCTGATCGCGGTCCCGGGCTCGGTCACCGCAGGCAAACGGGAAGTGCGGGAAGATGGAGCACATGAGCTCTTCCACCCCGCAGATGCAGCGCAACGCTCTGGCTCCCGGCTTGCTCGCGGCCATCGCACTCTTTGTTTCGCCGCTGTTCCCCGAGGGAACCGTCGCCACGGTCATCCTTTTTCTCGTCGCGATCCTCGCGGCGATCGTCGCCTGGTTCGCCCTGCGGGCGGGGCAGTGGTGGTGGACGATCGTGTTCGTCGCCATCGCCGTGGTGTGGAACCCGATCTACCCGTTCGGCTTCAGCGGCGTGTGGTGGACCGTCGCCACGATCGCGGCTGCCCTCGCGTTCATCACAGCGGGCGCGCTGGTCAAGAACGAGCGCACCGCGCCCTGAGGTGCGGGGCCGGCCACGTCACTCGACGAGGCCGAGCCGGTGCGCGAGGATGACGGCTTGAATGCGGTCCCGGACCGGAAGCTTCATCAGCACCCGTCCGACGTGCGTCTTCACCGTCGATTCGCTCAAGAACAGCCGCTGCGCGATCTCGACGTTCGTGAGCCCCTCGCCGATCGCGATGAACACATCGCGTTCACGTTCGGTGAGTGCTGCGGTGGGGTCCTCCCCATTCGCGGGCGCGCGCAGCTGCGGGCCGAGGTGCTCGAGGAAACGGCGGGTCACGCGCGGCGAGAGCACGGCGTCTCCGCGGTGCACGGCGCGGACAGCGGAGATCAGCTCGTGGCGCTGGGCATCCTTGAGGAGAAACCCGCCTGCCCCCGCACTGATCGCGCCGAACGCGTACTCGTCGAGGTCAAAGGTGGTGAGCACGAGCACGCGGCACTCCGGCAACTCACGGGTGATGGCCTGCGTCGCCGCGATCCCGTCGGTGCCCGGCATCCGCACATCCATCAACACCACGTCGGGGCGCAATTCGCGGACCAAAGCGATGGCGGCGTCACCGTCGGCGGCGTCGCCGACGACCTCGATGTCGCCCTCAGCCTCCAGCACGAGCCTGAACCCGACGCGGATCAGCTCCTGATCGTCGACGAGCAGCACGCGGATGCTGTCACTCATGTTCGTCCTCACCTCGGTGTTCATTGGCTGGCAGTTCGGCGCGCAGTATCCATCGTCCGGGGCCGGCGGGGCCCGAGGAAAGCGAACCACCCACGTGTGCGGCGCGCTCCTGCAAACCGCGGATGCCGTAGCCCGATGTCCCCACGCGCTGAGTGACACCGTCGTTGTCGATCTGGATCGTCACGGTGTCTGCGGTGTGATCGATGCGCACGGCGATCGAGCGCGCCCCCGAGGCGTGGCGCATCGCGTTCGTCATGCCCTCCTGCACAATACGGCCGACGGCGAAGCGGACAACGGGCGACGCTGCATCCGACCCTGTCGTGGTGAGTGTGGCGGGGTATCCGGCGTGCTGCGCTGCCGCGATCGTCTGCCGCGGGGATACCGGCTCCGCCGGTGCGAGCGGGGCGTCGGTGTCGCCATCGCGGAGCACGCCCAGCATGGCGCGCATCTCGGTGAGGGCGCCCCGTGCGGTCGTGGCGGCAGCGGTCGAGGCATCCCGCGCACGCTGTCGGTCGTCGGTTGCGGCCGCGCCCTCGGACAGGGCGACGACGACGGTGAGCGAGTGCGAGACGATGTCGTGCATCTCGCGTGCGATGCGTGCCCGTTCGGAGGCCGCCGCGATCTGCGCCTGCTGGTCGCGCTCGGTGAGCAACTGCCGTGAGCGATCGATGATCGCTTCGACGTAGCGCTTGCGCCCGCCGACGTTCGTCCCGATGAGCGTGCCGATGAGGGCGATGACGAACTGTCCGATCACGCCGTTCACTGCCGATTGCAAGGAGAAGACACCGAGCATCGACAACAGCGTGCACACGAGCGTGTACGGGACCATGCCGCACGCGAAGCCGAGCCAGGCAGCCCGCGTCGAACGGTACACCGCCAGCGCATAACTCACCACGAGCAGCAGGATGCCGCCGGACGGTTCTCCGCTGAGCAGATAGATGAACGTCGTCGCCCATCCGGCCGCGAACACGATCCGCGGCCACTGTCGCCGACGCAGCAGCAGGACGCAGGTGATCGCTACCGCCGCGACGATGATGATGGCAATAGCGAGCGGTATCGGGCCGGGATCACCCGGATCCTCCAACGGTGTCGTATAGGTCCTGAATACCGTGACCGGTGCGGCCGACATCACAAAACACGCGAGAGCGATCAGCACGTCGGCGAGGATCGGATGCCGCGCCCAGAACCGCCGGATGAGACCCGGCGTGCGCGGCAGCCGCAGCTCCTCGTCCTCGAGAGGGCGGGAGCTGCGGCCGGTGTTCACGTCGTCGACTCTACGCGTCACGGGTGCGCAGCACGGCCCATGCTCCGAGCATTCCCGCGGCGACCCAAGCGGCGAGCGTGGCGTACGCCTCCGCCACCGGGATGCCCCAGTCATCCTGCGGCAGCACTGCGCTCTGCGCAGCAGACATCGGCAGATGGTTCGCCACATCGATGATCCACTCCCATCCTTCCCCGACGCCGCCGAAGATGCCGGCGATGAGGGGAAGCACGAACAGCAGGCCGACGGTTGCGGCGATCGCCCCGGCGCCAGAACGGATCAGGAATCCGAAAGCCAAACCGATGAGCGCGAACACCGCCATCGAAATCGACGCCGCCAGGATCGGCAGCGTGGACGTGGCCGGGTCATCCCAGCCGAACGGGATGTCGCGGCCCGCGAAGATCGGTGTCACGATCACCGCTGCGGCGAAGAAGATCACCAGCGACGAGACGAACATCACGACCGCCACGACGACCGCTTTCGAGGCGAGGACCGCACCGCGCACCGGTTCAGCCGCCAGCGTGGAGCGGATCATGCCGGTGGAGTACTCGCCGGTGATGGCGATTGCGCCGAGGATGCCGGCGAGCAGCATCGTGAACTGGAACGGGGTCACGACGGCCTGGACCGGTTCGAACCCCGGCACCTCGGCGAGGGAGCCGGCCACGAGCAGGGCGATGCCGATCGTGAGTAGGGCGGTGATGCCGATAGCCCACCAGGTGGAGCGAAGCGTGGACAGTTTGATCCACTCGCTGCGCAGCAGGCGGACGAACGTCAGCCGGTACGGCGAGATGGCGTGCGTCGTGCGCTGAGGGAGGGTTGCGGTGGTCATGAGATCTCCTTGCTGCGGTACTCGACGGCATCGCCGGTGAGTGCGAGGTAGGCGTCTTCGAGCGAGCCTGCGGTGGGGGTGAGCTCGTGCAGCGCGATCCGCTGATCTGCCGCGACATCTCCGATGCGGGATGCCGGAACACCCGTGATCTCGAGCGTCTCCGCCCCGGTTGTGACGATCTCCACATTCGGTCCTGCGACGGCAGAGGCGAGATCGGCAGCGCGCGGCGAACGAACGTGCACCGTGGAGCTCGTCCAGGAGCGCACGAGCTCCGGGATCGGGGCATCCGCCAACACCTGGCCGCGCCCCATGACGATCACGTGGTCAGCGGTCTGTGCCATCTCGCTCATCAGGTGACTCGACAGCAGTACTGTGCGCCCCTCGGATGCTGCGTATCGGACGAACTGGCGCACCCAGCGCACCCCCTCCGGGTCGAGTCCGTTGACGGGCTCGTCGAGGATGAGCGTGTGCGGGTCACCGAGCAGGGCAGAGGCGATGCCGAGACGCTGCCCCATGCCCAGCGAGAACTTCCCCGCACGTTTGCGCGCCACCGGTTCGATGCCGGCGAGATCGATGACCTCGTCGACGCGGGAGGAGGGGATGCCGTGCGTTGCAGCCATCGCACGCAGGTGGTTGCGGGCACTGCGCCCGGTGTGTACCGCTTTGGCATCGAGCAGGACGCCGACTTCGGTCAGCGGAGCGCGCAGTTTGCGGTACTCGGTGCCGTTGACGGTGGTGCGACCGGCCGTAGGACGGTCGAGTCCCACGATCATTCGCATGGTCGTGGATTTGCCGGCGCCGTTGGGGCCGAGAAAGCCCGTGACTGTGCCGGGGCGGATTGTGAAGGACACGTCCTGCACGGCGGTCTTGTCTCCGAACCTCTTCGTGAGGCCTTCTGCTGTGATCATGCTTCGATGCTACGCAGGACCGGCATCGTCGCGCGTCATCCTGCGGTACCGACGTGCGCGGCACCACAGTGCCGCTGCGCGTTGGCGGTGAGCGCGGCGGCGGCCGTGGCGAACCCGTCCGAATCGGCGTAGCGTGCCCCGTATGGATGAGCACCGACCCGACCCCGCTGAAGAGATTCGTCCCGACAGCACTGCCGATGAAGCGAGCGACGGTGCGTCATTGGGCGGCGATGAGACGACCGAGGAGCAGCTGGATGCCGACAACGCCGTCGAGGAGGACGCGCTGAAGGCGTTGGATCCCGACGACACCCCGGCCTGAGCCGCGCATCAGCACTGAGCTGCAGCCGCCGCCGGTCGACGGTTGCGCCCCGGGCATCGCTTGCAGGTGAGAAGCTTGAACAATGAGTTCTTCCCCTTCTGCCGGCTCATTTCTGACGGATGCTGAGATCCTCCGCATCCGGGAGGATTTTCCGATCCTGCACACCCAGGTGAACGGGCATCCGCTCGTCTATCTCGACTCAGGAGCTACCGCGCAACGCCCGCTTGCCGTGCTCGATGCGGAACGGAACTTCCTCACCACGCTGAACTCCGCCGTGCACCGCGGGGCGCATATGCTCGCCGCCGAGGCGACCGAAGTCTTCGAAGACGCCCGTGCGACGGTGGCGCGCTTCATCGGCGCCGATGACGACGAGGTCGTCTGGACCTCGAACGCGACCGAGGCGATCAACCTGGTCGCCTACGCGTTCTCGAACGCCTCGGTCGGACGCGGGGGAGCGACAGCCGCGAGGTTCGCGCTTCGGGCCGGCGACGAGATTGTCACCACCGAGATGGAACATCACGCCAACCTCATCCCCTGGCAGGAACTCGCCGCGCGCACAGGCGCGACGTTGCGGATCATCCCGCTCGATGATGACGGCGCACTGCGGCTCGATGAGATGCCGATCACTGAACGCACCAAACTGGTCGCCGTCACGCACGTGTCCAACGTGCTCGGCGTCATCAACCCGATCGAACAGATCGTCGCCGCAGCTCGCAGGGTAGGCGCCCTGGTGCTGCTGGATGCCTGCCAGTCCGCACCGCACCTCCCGCTGAATGTCCGCGCGCTCGATGTCGATTTCGCCGTCATCTCCGGGCATAAGATGCTCGGCCCCACCGGCATCGGAGCGCTCTACGGTCGACGCGAACTTCTCGAGGTCATGCCGCCGTTTCTGACCGGCGGATCGATGATCACCACGGTCACCACGACGGCGGCCGAATATCTGCCGCCGCCGCAGCGCTTCGAGGCAGGCACTCAACGCGTGTCGCAGGCCGTTGCGCTCGCCGCAGCGATCGACTACCTCACCGCCGTGGGGATGGAGCGGATCGCAGCCCACGAGGAAGTGCTGGGTCGAATGCTCGTCGACGGACTCACCGCGATCGACGGTGTGCGGGTCTTGGGTGCGGGCATCGACCTGCCGCGCGTGGGGCTTGCAAGCTTCGATATTCCGGGCATCCACTCGCACGACGTCGGTCAGTTCCTCGATGACCGCGGGATCGCCGTGCGGGTCGGGCATCACTGTGCGCAGCCGCTGCATCGACGACTCGGTGTGACCGCATCGACCCGTGCCAGCACCTACCTCTATTCGACTGCGGACGAGGTCGATGCCGTCATCGACGGTGTTCGCTCGACCATCGACTTCTTCGGAGCGCGCTCATGAGTTCCAGTGATCTACAGAATCTGTATCAGGAGCTGATCCTCGACCACTCGCGCACACCGCACGGTTTCGGCCTGCGCGATGAGGTTGCGTCGCAGTCTCACCAGCTCAATCCCACCTGCGGCGACGAGATCACGCTGCAGGTGCATGCCGGCGCTGATGGCACGGTCGAGGCAATCGCCTGGGAGGGGCACGGCTGTGCCATTTCGCAGGCTTCGGCGTCGCTGTTCGCCGAGCTCGTCGAGGGCATGACCGTGGCCGAGATTCAGACCCGGATCGATTCGTTCCGCGAGGCACTGCGTTCACGGGGAAAGATCGAACCGGATGAGGAGCTTCTGGGGGATGCTGCGGCTCTGGGCAGTGTTTCGCGCTATGTCGCCCGCGTGAAGTGCGCGATGCTCGCCTGGGTCGCCGCGGAAGACGCGATGCGCAAGCTCGTTTGAACGATGTCGCTGCATGACGCCTGATTAACGTTCGTGTCATCAGCCGCTGACAGGTGAGCGTGCGGCGCGGATGCTGAGGGGATGACCCATCTCGTCAGCGTGGCGCAGCTCGTGCATCTGCAACGCTCCGCGGAACACGGCACATCTCCTGCCGTGCGGCTGCTCGATGTGCGCTGGCGGCTCGACAGCCCGGAGGGTAGACCCGAGTACGTCCGCTCGCACCTGCCGGGGGCGGTATATGTCGATCTGGAGCATGAGTTAGCTCATCGCAGTCAGCCCGAGGACGGGCGCTATCCGCTGCCGGAGATCACTGATCTTGAGCGCGCCGCGCGATCGTGGGGATTGCACGATGGCGATGTCGTTGTCGCATATGACGACAACTGGAGCGTTCCAGCCGCCCGTCTGTGGTGGGTGTTGCGGCGTGCCGGAGTCGATGTTCGGGTGCTCGACGGCGGCATCAGGTCGTGGGTCGCTGAGGGGCTGCCGGTGGAATCCGGCGATGTCCGACCGGCGATCGGCACAGCGACGCTGAGAGATGAAGCGACGCTGAGAGATGAAGCGACGCTGCGAGACGGTCCGGTGCCTCCGGAACGGGAGATGCGCGAGCTGAAGATGAACGAGGTAGAGGCGTTTCTCGACGGCGGTGTGCTGCTCGATGTTCGAACACCTGAGCAGTACAACGGTGCGCGTACGACCGGCGCCCCGGTTGCCGGCCACATCCCGGGTGCGGTGAATCTGCCGGCGATGGCGGCGGTCGCCGGCGACGGACGGTTGCAGCATCCCGACGTCCTGCGACGCATTTTCGCCAGCGCCGGTATCACCGCAGACACGCTCGTCGCGGTGTACTGCAGTTCAGGGGTGGCGGCCATGCATTCTGCGCTCGCGCTGGAGCACGCCGGCATCCGTGCGCGCGTCTATGTGGGCTCATGGAGTCAGTGGTCGAATACCCGCGGCCGACCCGTTGCGATCGGGATTCTGCCATCGGGACGACTCAGCACGGTATGAGCGCTCCATCTCGTTGTGGGAACGGGATACCAAAATAGTGTGCCGAGTGGGAGAATGCCTGCATGGGGGCAATTTCGGGGGAACTCGAATCAGTGCGCGTTGCGCGTCTGCTTCGCGAGGACATCGTGTTGGGCAGACGAGCGCCCGGGTCAAAGATCGTCGAGCGCGACATCGCCGCAGAGCTGGCTGTTTCGCGGCTTCCAGTGCGTGAGGCGATTCGGATGCTGGATGCCGAGGGTATCGTCGTTGCGCGTCCGCGCACCTGGGCCGTTGTTCGCGAGTTCAGCCTGCAGGACGTTCAGGACTTCGCCGAAGTGCGTCAGTCCATCGAGCTGCTGCTGTTCGTGTATGCGACCGAGCGCCATGATGAAGCCGGGCTGGCGGAGCTGCGGCGCCGGGTGGAGCGCGAGGAGCAGGCTGCTCGCGCGGGTGACGTCCACGAGTCGCGTGCGGCAGCCGGTTCTTTCCACGAGTACATGGCGGTGCTGGCTCGCAACGACATGCTCACCGAGATGGTGCGGGTGTTCGGCACGCGTCTGAAATGGGTCTTCGGCCAGCACGATGACCTCGAGGCGATGGCGCAGGAACACCGGGGACTCTACGAAGCGATCGCGGCGCGTGATGTCGAGCTCGTCAAGGAGCGCGTTGTCCAGCATCTTGAAGAGGGGCGACAGGCTGCCGTGCGGCGGTTCCAGCCCGACCCGTCATCTCTCGCAACGTTGAGCGAATAAGCTCGGTTCTGCGGAGGGGGACTCCGATTGCTGGGAAGAAGTATGCGTATTCTCGCACTTGCTCTGGGCGCCCTGCTGTTAGTGGGCGGCGGGGCACTTGTCGTGCTCGCAGACCAGGAACGGGAAGCGGCGCTTGAGCAGATGCACCAGAACGTCGCCGTGCTGGATGCGAACCTCGAGCGCGCGCGTAACGAGAACCTGCAGCGCGCTGAGCAGCTGACCGCATTGCGTTCTGCGATTGCCGAGCAGCGGGCACAGCTCGCCGACACCGACGGGTTTCTGGAATGATGCTCCGGCGCGTGCTCGTGGTCGTCGTGACGCTCCTGATCGTGGGCGGCGGAGCCTTCGCCGCGAAGTCACACTCGCTGGAGAGTCAGCGCGCGGTGCTGCTCGCCCAGAGCAAGACGGCGCAGTCGGAGCTCACCACGACCACTGCCCGCGGTGGCTACCTCGAGTCGCTGATCGCGCACCACGAGGGTGAACAAGCCGAGCTGGAGGCCGTGCTCGCGGTGCGGGCAGGCTTCGTTTCTGAAGTTGCCGCTCTGCGTGACGCGCTGGCGAAGGCGGAGGGGAAGATCGACACCGCAACGTATCGCGCGGCTGCTGTCGGTGCGCAGAACACCGTGATTCAGGAGGACGAGGACCCCGTCGTCGTGACCAATGCCACAGCGACGATTCACGCTCTCACCGCCAAGGTGAATGAAGGGCTCGGCACATGGGAGGAGAGTCAGCGGCGCGCCGCCGCGGCCGATGCACCACTGTGGTCGAGCAGCGGCGCGGACGGCTATGCCCGTGTGCGTGCTGCCCTTGATCATGTCGGCGGTGGTGCGGTTGGGCTCTACGAATCTGCCTCCTGCGCTGGGGGAACAGCACCGGCATGCGCGAACAGTAACGGTTACATCAAATACCGCGCTGATGTCGCCGGGTGGGATGAATCCCGGCTGAACTGGGCGATGGCGCATGAGCTCGCGCACATCTATCAGTTCGCCGTGTGGGGGTCGCTGAACTCGGCGCCGGCTTATCAGTCGATGTTCGGCAGCGATCCGGAGTTCCTCGCCAATTGCATGGCGGTGGTACGTGGGTACCCGGGGTCGGTGGGCTGCGGGCACGACCAGCAGGTGTGGGCCTCAGGAATCTGGGTCGGCTCCGTGCGCTGACCCCTCACCGGGCCGGGCTACTTCGCTCGGCCGTGCGACTTCACCGGGGTTGTCGTATCGACCGCCTGGCGCAGCGGCGCGCGCATGACGCTCCAGTAACCCGTCGGCGTGAGCCGGGTGAGCAGATCGATGATGCGCGCTTCTCGGCCGATCATGGTGCGGGCTTTGCGGCGTTCGGTCGCGCGGATGATGCGCGCCGCGGCGTCCGCAGGCTCGGTGTGGTACATCGCGGCCTGGGCGGATGCCGCGCGTGCAGCAACGGCAGGGTCAATGGCGGCGGCGTAGCGTCCGTGCAGGATGATGCCGGTGCGCACGCCACCCGGATACACTGCTCCGACGCTGACCGTGCTGTCTTCGAGTTCATGGCGAAGTGCTTCAGAGAAGCCGCGCACGGCGAATTTGCTCATCGAGTAGGGGATACGGCCGGCCGGTGAGGCGAGGGCGTAGACACTGGCGAGATGGGTGATGTGGGCCCGCGGTGCGCGGCGCAGTGCCGGCAGGAGCGCTTTGGTGATCGACACCGTGCCCCACAGGTTCACATCGACGAGCCAGCGCATCTCCTCCATGGTCAGCTGGTCGAGGCTTCCGAGCATGGACGAGCCGGCGCAGGTGATGAGCGCGTTGATCCGCGGATGCGCGGCTGTCACGTCGGCGGCAGCCGCGACGACCGCCTCGTCGCAGCGCAGATCGACGATGTGCGTCGTGGCCCGGCCCGGCAGATCGGCTGCGAGGGCTGTCAGAGCTTCGGCGTTATAGTCGATCAGAGCGAGGTCTGCGCCGGTATCGGACAGCTGCCGTGCGATTTCGGCACCCATGCCGCTGGCGGCACCGGTGATCACGGTAGTGTTTCCGGTCAGGGTGAGCCGTGGCATCAATTCCTCCTCGAGGCGCGTATCGGGTTTGCGCCATGAGCTGAGTTCTATTGTTACCGACAATGGCGTCGGTGGGTAACGGTACGATTTTGGCAGGAGGTTGTGGTGGGACGAACTGCGGATGCTATCGCCGAGGGCGTCGCCATTGCCGCGGCCGCTGCACGCCTGGCCGTGAAGAACCAGATTCTCGTGGGCACGATCGCCAAGGGCGGGGTGTTCGATGCTGCGCAGTACCTTGACGTCGCGCGCGACGCGCTGCTGGCGATGGCGGCTGAATCCGAGCAGGCTGCCGAAATGGTCACAAAACTCCGTCGACGGGCTCGTGGCCGCCACTCCGACCCCTCCGGCACGCACGACTACCGTGATCGCGATGTGCGAAACCTTCGTCGTCGTGCCAAGCAGTCGGCAGGTGTCGCTGATCGGTTGAAGGCGATGGCAGACAACTCTGAGCAACTCGGGGTGCTGGTCGAAGACGCACGTGAGGCTGCCTGGGCGGATGTGCGGGGAAACCTGGATCGTCGTCTGCATGTTGAGGGCATGCGTCCCGACCAAGATCCCCAGTACGCGGTCATGCGCGAGGCGCGGATGCAGGCCCTTCGGCTCGTCGATCTGCAAGCGCTTTCGTCTGAGCAGCGAGCGCGACGAAAGCGCGAAACGCAGGGTTGACGCCCGGTTTCGCATTCAGGGCACTCGTCATGTATTCTTGCTGAGGCCCGTTCCACTGGAACAGGCCGAAAATATGCGCCCGTAGCTCAATGGATAGAGCATCTGACTACGGATCAGAAGGTTAGGGGTTCGAGTCCCTTCGGGCGCACAGAGTATTGAAGCAAATGAACGAAAAAAGAGCCGATAATCGGCTCTTTTTTTGTTTCTACGGGTCTTCTGATCGCGTCTGATGCGAATCAGAGGAGCTTGAGGTCGCCGCTTCGAAGGTGGTACCAACCGGCAGGAACAATCATGAGATCGCGCGGGTAAAGCTTGAACTGCGCCAGGGAAGGACCCGCGCTCGGCGGAAGGGCCGGTCAGCCCAGCGGCGGGTACCGCGGTGCGCGGCGCTGCGGAGGGGGCGGTACCGCTTTCGCCGCGGTCACATCATCCAGCCGGATGGCGACCAGCCCGCGCCGCGTTTCCACCACGCATCCACCGTCGCTGCACTCCCGCAAGAAGCCGACAGCGTCGGTGAAGCCGCCGGGGATCCGCTTGCGCACGGTCATCCGCGTTCCCAGAGGAGCATTGCGGATGAACTCGATGGCGTCAGGCATGGCCTCAGCCTAGGCGCGTCTATCGCACTCAGTGGGGCTCGACGTCGACCCGCTCGTGGCGCTTGGTTACCGGCACCTCGCGTCGGCCGTCCGCGCTTGGAACGCGGCGTCGCTGCACGAACCGGCTGGTCCCATCCGGTGTCTTCTCCCAGATCCACTCGAGCATCAGTCTTGCTTTCCTTCGTGCATGGCTGCTTGGATGCGGCGGTCAAGATCGTCGAGCTCGGCCATCACTTCGGATGCCGCCCAGACGCGGTCCTTCTTGCGTCCCGTGATCTCCTCGATGAAGCAGGCGTTGACCAGCTGGTCGATCGCCCTGTAGGCGGCTGTGGGGGAACCGGCTGTGGCTTCGATCTCGTTGGTGCTCATGACGGGGTGGTCGTAGAACGCCTGGATGAGAGCAGCTGCAGTGGAGTTCGCGCGTGGCTTCAGCTCTGCAGCCCACAGTTCGGGCATCGCCTTCAGCCGGGCGATGGTCTCGCGGGAGCATTCGGCGGCCGCGCGCGTAGAAAGCGCGAACAGGTCGATGAGCGGTGCAGGATCGCAGAGGCGGCGGACTCTGAGCGAACCATGAAGCGGCTGAGGGCGGCGGAGTGCCCCTCGGCGTCGATGTCGGCCTGGGCTATAGCGAGCAGTGCGCGCTCGGTGTGGAGCGTCACCTTCAGTGGCGGCATGTAGTCGAGTTCGCGGATGAACGGCGGGATGGCCTGCGCAAATTCCCACTTGGAAGAGTTAACCGGTGATTTGCTGGGCGAAATTACCGGTTTCGGTCATCGCAATCGCGGGACCGCATCCGCTCCAGCACCAATGAATCGAGCTGACTGCCCGACGATGATGAGCGTGGTTCGGCATATGTCCGGGTAGCTAGAGATCAAGTGGCTGCAGAACGAGATACTCAAGGCGGCGAGCATGCTTTTCGCGAAGGAGCTCGACCGCCCCTGGACGAGATTGCACCCGCCGCGCAATGTGTGCACGAATGTGTGCACCGGGCGCCAATACTCGAGTCCCTTCGGGCGCACATTCCGGATAAAACCCTCGCTTCGGCGGGGTTTTTGTCGTTGTCGGGTGACTCACCAATCACCGTTTCTTCTTTTACCCTGGCGAGTCTGGCAACCGAGCGTAGCCTGGAGTCGTGACAGCGTACGTCTCGGCATTCGACTTCTTCTCCATCGGGGTGGGACCTTCGAGCTCCCACACGGTCGGACCGATGCGGGCGGCGCTTGATTTCGCTCGACGGTTGAGCCGCAGCGGGCAGCTTCCCGATGTCGCACGAGTGACGTGCACACTGTTCGGCTCGCTCGGCGCGACCGGCATCGGTCATGGCACCCCCGATGCTGTGGTGGCAGGCCTCCGCGGACTCGCACCCGAGACCTGCGATCCCGCAGAAGTCCGCCGGGCCTGGACCGACTTCCCCGACGCAGGATCGTTGCTGATCGATGGCACGCACGCGGTCGCTTTCGCAAAGACCGACATCGGGTTCGCACCGCGTACGCGGCTGCCCGGGCATCCGAACGCCATGACTCTGCGTGCGGAGGGCATCGACGGCGACGCGCTCGCCGAAGAGACCTACTACTCCGTCGGCGGTGGGTTTATCCGCCGTGATGGCGAAGAAGCGTCCGTCGGCTCCGGTGTCCTGCCCTACGACTATGTCGATGCGGCATCGCTGTTGGCGCTGTGCGACGAACACGGGCTGTCGATCGCCGACGTCGCACGGCTGAACGAGATGGCGCTCCGTTCTGAAGAGGACGTCGCGGCCGGCCTCGACGCGATCTGGGATGCGATGGCGTCCTGCGTCGACGCCGGTCTGCACGCCGACGGTGTGCTGCCCGGCTTCCTCAAGGTCAAGCGTCGCGCCGGCGCGATCCGCGAGCAGCTGGAAGCATCCGAAGCGGACGGGGCGAGAGAGATTCCTGGCGAGTGGCTCGGCGCCTTCGCGCTCGCTGTCAACGAAGAGAACGCCGCCGGAGGGCGGGTGGTCACCGCGCCGACGAACGGCGCAGCCGGGATCCTTCCTGCCGTTGCCATGTACTGGTGGCGCTTCCTCGCCGACTCTGGGCTCGGATCGGGTAACGCCGTAACCCCGCACGGCGAACTGGTCGGCAGTGCGCTGCTCGGGTTCAGCGGAGCCTCGGATACCAGGCCGCCCGAGCCTGCCGAGGGGCTCGGGCCGGAACACCTCGTCGCCGAGGCGAATCGCCGGCGCGGCATCCGCCGTTTTCTCCTCACCGCGACCGCTCTCGGGTCGCTGTTCAAGGCGAACGCCTCGATCTCAGGCGCCGAAGGGGGATGCCAGGCCGAGGTGGGTTCCGCATGCGCGATGGCGGCCGCGGGGCTGACCGCGGTCATGGGCGGAACGAATCGGCAGATCGAGAATGCCGCCGAGATCGCCATGGAGCATCACCTCGGTCTCACCTGCGATCCGATCGGCGGGCTGGTGCAGATTCCCTGCATCGAACGCAATGCGATCGCCGCATCCACCGCGGTGACGGCTGCTCGTCTCGCCCTGCGCGGGGATGGCCAGCACTACGTGTCTCTGGACGCCGTGGTCGAGACGATGCGGCAGACCGGCCTGGACATGTCCACGAAGTACAAGGAGACCAGCGAGGGCGGACTCGCGGTCAACGTCATCGAGTGCTGAGCTCTCGCCGTTCATAACTCCTGAAAAGTCCGGGGTGTGGTTCCGGGCGGCCGCGTGTTTCCGGGGTCTGTGCGCCCGCAGCGGCCGAGCCAGCGCAAACGAGCAGGGCGGCGCGCCAGGTCTACTTCTGGTTCGCGCGACGCTTCGTGTGCCGGGTGGGAACCGCCGACCAGGGGTCCTCAGGCCATGGATGCTTCGGGTACCGTCCCCGCATCTCCGCCCGCACCTGCGCGTAGGGTCCTGCCCAGAACGAGGCCAGGTCGTCGGTGACAGCGAGCGGGTGTCCGCCGGGGGAGAGCAGATGAAACAGTACCGGCACTCGGCCGCCGACCAGCAGTGGCGTCTCGGCCCATCCGAAGCACTCCTGCAGCTTCACTGCCACAACAGGCCGCGCAGTCGGGTCATCGACAGGCGGGTAGGTGAGACGCACGCGTGAACCGCTGGGTACCTCGAGACGTTCGGGAACCAGAGCGTCGAAGTCGACGGCTGCTGGCCAGGGAAGCACGCGTCGGAGCGCCGAGGTCAGATCGATGCGCGCGGCGGGAGTGCCCGTGGCGAGGGTCGAGAGCTCAGAGGCGAGCCAGGAATCGAGGGTGCCGAGGAGCGCGGCATCGGAGACGTCCGGCCAGGGGGACCCGAGCTCGCGATGCAGCAGAGCGAGGCGCCGCCGCAATCCATCGGCGGCCTCTGACCAGGTGAACACCCCGAGGCCCTGTTCTTCGACGGCGCGGCGCGCGGCATCTCGGCTGCCTTCACCTGCCTGAACGCGCATAGGAACAGACGAGCGGACGATCGCGCCGAGCCGACGCTCGCGACGCGCCTGGACGCGCCCATTCACGAACTGGGCTTCGATCCGGTCAGTGATCAGATGAGTCGCTGCCTGCTCCGCTTGGCTCTCAGAGATGGGCGGCGGCGGAGCGGATGATCGCTCCGGTGCCGGCGGCAGCTCGATCCTGAGCGCGCGTGACATCGGCCACCGCCAGCCACTCGACACCGGCGAGCGGACCAGCGATGCCCGCACGGGTTCCGGATGCGAGGAGGAAGATAGCACCGTGCGTCGAGTGATCGACGCGGCGGGCGATCCGCTCCGGGAAGGCGAGTGCGATGACGAGTCCAACCGGATCCGTGCTTCTGCGCTCTGCACCTGTGTTGCTGGTCTTGCTGGAAGTGGAGGTGAATCGTTCGAGGCGTCGGACTTCCTGCTCCCAGCGGCGGGTGTCAGGGCTTCGTCCGTTTCGCAGCGCGATGAGCGTGGTCGCGACATCTCCGTCCGCGACACGAAGTTCGCCGCCGATCAGGGCGACGACCTCGGCCGCGGTGCGCGCACCAACCAGCGCGCTGCCGTCGCGAAGTGCGCGGGCGAGGCGAGGATCGGTCGGGACCTTGGCGAGCTGCCTGCCTGCTGCGGTGGCACGGCCATCGGCATCGATCGCGCCGAGTCCGCACAACACCCCGAGCGCGTCGCTCAGGCTGTCTGCGGGCAGAGGATCGACGAGGCGAAGACCAGCACCTGCGGGTGCACCCCAGCAGGCGAGGAGTAACGCAGCATCGGTGAGGTCTGTCGTGGCGATCTCCGGGGCCGGTCGCGCGGGTGCTGCGGCGAACGTGCGCTCGTCGACGCATCGCACCACCACGCCGGGTCCGTGTCGGGTCGCACGCCCCGCACGCTGGATGGCAGAGGCACGGGAGGTGGGACCGGTGACCAGACCGCTCATGCCGCGGGCAGCATCGCGTTGCGGTGCGCGAGACAGGCACGTGTCGACGACGAGGCGCACGCCGGGAACGGTCAGCGACGATTCCGCGAGGGACGTGGTGACAATGATGCGTGGGACTTCACCTGCGCTGCGCCCACCGATCACGGCATCCTGCTCGGCGGGGGGAATCTGGCCATGCAACTCGCGGACATCGAACTCTGCACCGAGACCGCGGATGCGCCGGGCGATCTCGGAGACCTCACGGGCGCCGGGCGCGAAGACGAGGGCGTCGGCCGTCGAATCACTCCGGATCAGCGCACGATGTGCGTCGACCGCTGTACTCGCGACGTGATCGAGGAAAGCCCAGGTCACGCCGCGCTGGTCCAGCCGGGGTGCGGGGCTCGGCGCCCAGCGCACAGTGAGCGGATGCGCCGCGACCGTCTGCGTCACAACCGGGGCAGGAGCGGCATCCGTGCCGAGCACCTGCGCGAAGCGATCGGCGTCGAGCGTCGCCGACATCGCGACGATCATGAGATCCTCGCGCAGCTCGCGGACTTCGCCGAGCAAGCCGATCAGCAGATCGGTTTCGAGGGCGCGTTCGTGCACCTCATCGATCACGACAGCGCCGATGCCTTCGAGGCCGGGATCGTCGAGCAGGCGACGCAGCAACACGCCGGCGGTGACGAACTCGATCAGGGTGGAGCTGTCTACCTGGCGCTCGCCGCGGACGGTGAATCCGACGCGCGAGCCGAGGGGTGAGCCGTCCAGCTGGGCGAGCCGTCGGGCGGCTGCGCGCGCGGCAACCCGCCGAGGCTGAGTCACGATGACTCGGCCGGACACACGGCCGGCAATGATGGGCGGAACGAGTGTGGTCTTGCCCGTTCCGGGTGGTGAGCTGACGACGACTGACGCATTGCGGTCAAGCGCAGCGTTGAGGTCATCGACGGCGGCGGAAAATGCCAGCCCACGACCGATCTTCAACTGGTCGAACGGCGCACGGGTCACCACTCCAGTGTCTCTTGTTCTGAGCGCGTGTACGACCGCGCCGTAGGCTGAAACCCATGACCGCCACTCGGGGGCGCGGGCGTCCGCGCGCAGCAACAGGAGCGCTCGAGCGCATTGTCGCCGCCGCTCTCCACGAGTTCGGCGAGCATGGATATGACGATGCGACAGTACGTGCGATCGCGGCCGGCGCCGAAGCCGACGCGGCCCAGCCTGAGACGAGATGCAGAAGGCGCCGGTCACGGACCAGATGATCCGCGCCGGCGCCTTCTGAGTAGTTACTCGGCCGATGCAGTCGGCGGGGGAGTGGCAGCAGGTTCGGCGGGCTTCGTCTTCGCACGCTTCGTCGGCGCGGAGGCAGGAGCCTGCTGCTGTGTCTGGGCGAGTCCATCGCCGATTCCGCGGCCAACAGCCTGGCCCTGGATGATTCCCGCGAGGTCGAGACCGGTAGCGGAGCTCACGCTGTCGAACACGGACTTCAACGCTTTCGCGCTGTCGGCGCCGACGACGCTGGAAGCACCGTCTTCGCCGGAACCGCCGATGATCGAGACACTGCCGATCGTGGCGTAGCCCTTCGCAAACTCGCTCATGATCGACGGCAGCACATCGAGCACGCGCTGCGACAGGAACGCTTCCTGGTTGGACGCGATGGCCTTTGCCTCTGCTTCGAGGGCGGATGCTCGCGCATCACCCTCTGCACGGATAGCATCGGCTTCTGCATTGGCACGAAGGCGGCGAGCTTCGGATTCGGCCTCGGCGAGCGCGCGGAGGGCGTTGGCCTCACCGGTTGCCTTAGCTTCGGCGGCGTGGGCTTCACCGGCGGCGCGGGCACGGTCGGCCTCTGCCTGCTGCTCAGCGATGCGGGTGCGGGCCTCAGCCTGTTTCACCTGCTCGATCGCAGCGGCTTCTGCGGCACGCTCACGCGTGTACAGGTCGGCCTGGGCGCGAGTCTCTGCTTCGTACTTCTGCGCGTCCGCAACACGCTTGACGTCAGCATCCAGCTGGGCCTGACGGTTCTCAGCGTTCTGCTGGAGCACTGCCTGCTCGGCCTGCGCACGGGCGAGGTGCTCGGCCTGCTCTGCTTCGGCGCGGGCTCGACCGATGCCGGCGTTGGCGTTAGCGGTGTTCGTGTCGAGCGCGGTCTGCTCGACCAGGTTGGATTCCTGGTTGGTGATGACCCTCTGGTTGATCGCGCGGTCGGCGTTCGTCTGCGAGATCTCGGCCGACTGTCGCTTGGACTGGATCTCCGGTGCACCGAGGGACTGGATGTAGCCGACGGCGTCCGTGATGCCCTTGATCTGGAACGAGTCGAGGATCAGGCCCTGCTCGGCGAGATCTTGCGAGACATCGGCGGCGATCTGGTCAGAGAACTTCTTACGGTCTCTCATCAGTTCGACGACGGAGAGGGTGGCGACGATACCGCGCAATGCGCCTTCGAGCTGCTCAGTGGTGAACTGCTCGATCGCCTTGTCCTGTGAGGCGAAGCGCTCTGCAGCGCGGCGCACGTAGAGCGGGTCGGATGCGATCTTAACGATCGCAACACCGTCGACGTTCAGCGTCACGCTGTCGAGAGACTGAGCTTCGGCGTTGAGCGACACCTGGCGCGAGCGCAGCGAGATGATCTCGTGGCGCTGGGTGATCGGGTTGACGAGCGACTTGCCGTTGACGATCACGGTGACGGGGGATTCGACCAGCTCGGGCTGGCCCGAAATGCTTCCGTCGGCGTTGCGTGTTTCTACGGTGCGTTGCACCTTCTGCTTGCGTCCTGAGATGACAAGCGCCTCATCGGCACGTGCGACCTTAATCCAGCTGCGTGCAAACAGCAGGACGATCAGGCCGACCACGATCAGGACGATGACGGCAATGCCGACGATGAGCAGAATGCCGAAGGCTCCGGCGATCTCCATAGTTTTCCCTCCGAGCCCCCGGCTTTCGCGGGAACGTCAGGTTCGACTATGCCAGAGATAGCCTCCGATGGGTGAGGCTGTGGATGCTCGGTTCAGAGCCCGCGGAGCTTGTTGGTGAGTCGGCGGAGCGTGCGCAGCTCATCATCGTCGAGCGGCGACATGCTCTCGACAATCGAACGGCTGTGCACCGCCGCGAGCTCGCGGAAGCTGCGGGCGCCGGCATCCGTCGCCGTCAGCAAAGAGCCGCGTCCGTCATCCGGGTCCGAGCTTTTCGAAAGCAGCCCACGGGCGACCATGCGGTCGACCAGGCGCGAGACGCTGGGCTGGCTGATGAGCATGTTCGCTGTCACATCGCGCAAGCGCGCGGTCATTTCTGGCGCGCGCGTGACAGTGAGCAGCACGTCGTATTCGGCTTGCGTGATCTGAGTGTCGTCGAAGTCTGCGGCCATGGTGGCGAAGAGTTCGTGTTGTGCTCGGAACAGGCCTTCCCACGCTTCGAGCGCGAGTTTTCGGTCTGACATGAGAACAGAATATCGCCAATGGTGAAGGGCCGGTCGGAGAGGCTTCCGGCCGGCCCTTGTCCCTTGCACCAAGAGTGTCCTGCAATCACATGCGGTGGATGCCACAGCAAACATTCACCGTGTGATCACTGTATAACGGCCGGGTAACGAATGCAACGGTTTGGTTACGAAAAGTTTTTGGCATCGTTGTCCGATCTCACGAAAGGTGTCGGAATCTCACGAAGGTGTCGGAGCGTCTCCGAGTGCTCACAGGTCGTCAACTAGGCTGGCGCGATGGCTGCCGCTTCCGAAGAGATCACTTCTTCGTTGGTTCGCTCCCTTGTGTCGGAGCAGTTCCCTCAGTGGTCGGAGCTGCCGATCCGCCCGGTGGAAGTTCAGGGGTGGGACAACCGCACCTTCCGGCTTGGTGGCCGAATGTCTGTCCGCCTCCCGAGCGCGGACGGCTACGTCGCCGGCCTAGTCCGGGAGGAGCAAACCCTCGCGATCCTCGGTTCCAGCTTTCGCGTCGCGATCCCCCGCGTAGTAGCGACCGGGGCCTCCTCGGCGGCATTCAACCGACCCTGGTCCGTTCGCGAGTGGATTGAGGGGCACACTTTAACCGCGGTTGAAACGCGCGAGCGAGAGAGCGCCATCAGTAGCTTGGGCGACGCCCTGAGGGAATTGCAGGCCTGCGACACGGTCGGCGGCCCATGGGCGGGAAGCGCATCTGCTTACCGCGGCTGTCACATCAGCGCGGTTGGCGAGGAGATACAGAGCCGGCTCCCCCTCCTGGCCAGACGTCACGCTGAGGGATGTCGGGCACTCTGGGATGCGGCCGTGGCCACGGTGTGGACCGGGCCGCCGGTGTGGGTCCATGGCGATGTCGCGCCAGGCAACATGTTGTTCGATAGCAGCGGCCAATTGGCGGCGCTTATCGACTTCGGACAGACGTGCGTTGGTGATCCCGCCTGCGACCTGGCCTTCGCATGGTTGAGTTGCAGTTCTCGCGAACGTGATCGACTGCACGACCGGCTCGAGCTACCGGAGGATGCATGGCTACGAGGAGCTGCCTGGGCGCTGTGGAAGGCCCTCATCAGTTCCCCCGAAGAGGTGCTTACCAAATACGGGCGCTCACGGGATGCCGTGCTGAGCGACGTGGCCGACCTGGCGACGGGATAAGAACGACGCTCTTTTCCCGTGCCTCCCACTAATCTCGCGGAGACGCACCAGTCTGTTCCGCAAACGGCGTGGGGATGGCACCTGTCGCGTAACCCATGGGTTCGAGGCGGGGAGGTTGCGAGACGCGTCGAAACCCGTAGGTTCAGTTTCTCGGCAGTTCGACCTCGAGGTTCTTTACAGCCCACACCGCGAGGTCGTCCAGAACGGGTTGAACATTCTCGCCTCGTTGTGAGAGGCGGTAGGTGATGTGGACGGGGCGAGTCCGCGTTTCCGCTCGCTGGACGAGTCCGGCCTCAGTGAGGTCGACGAGCCGGTCGGAAAGAACGGAGTCCGTGATCGCTCCAACCGCTCGTCTCAAATCTGTGAACTTCATGGGACCTTCACGGAGGGCCGCGAGGATTCGACCGTTCCACTTCTTGCCCAGAATGCCAAAGGCTGTCTGCAATCCGGCGTCACGCTCAGTGCTCACGAGGCGCGATCGGATTGCCATGCCTTGATCGTATCCAAATTTGACATGACCTGCTATTGAAAAACGAGTACTTGGTTTTCGCAAGTGCTCTGGTTTACTAGTGATCTTGCCCGATTGGCGGTCCCGAACTCTGCCTTGTTTTTCACTGCATCGCGGGGGCACACGGACAGATACATCTGAAGGAGAACCGGTGTTGAACGAGACTGCCTCGCCCCTGGACACACGCGAAGCGGCAATCGCCGAAGAGCAGGACTACGTCAACGCGACCCTGGCCCGCCGGGCAGACATCCTGCACTTCTTGGACACCGAGTTGTCCACCTCCGCACATGACGCGGTCGGCCACGCCCGCCGGCAGGGAATGATTCGGCAACGCGCTGAGCTCACGCACGCCGAGAACGGTCTGATCTTCGGTCGTCTTGACGCCCTTGATGGCAGCACCCTGCGAATCGGGCGCGTTGGAGTCTCCGCAGCGGCAGACGACGCCGACCCGATGGTCATTGACTGGCGCGCACCAGCCGCACGGCCCTTCTACATGGCGACACCTGTCGAGCCGCTCGGGCAGGCACATCGCCGACACATCCGCATTGAAGGCACCACCGTCGCAGGGGTGGACGACGAACCCCTTGACGGTGAGAGCACCAGCGAGCTGGTCGGCGAGGGTGCGCTGTTCAGCGCCCTGTCCGAACGACGCACGGGACAGATGACCAGTGCCGCAGCCACACTCCAACGCGAGCAGGACGAGATCGTGCGCGCGGGGGTTCGGGGACCGCTGGTGGTGCAGGGCGGCCCCGGCACGGGCAAGACGGTTGTCGCGCTCCACCGCGCCGCGTATTTGCTGTTCGCAAGCCCGCAACTCGCCGCACGCGGCGTGCTGACGCTCGGACCGTCACGACGCTTCCTGGACTACATTGCCCAGGTGCTCCCTGCTCTTGGCGAGACGGCCATCGTCGCGGCAACGCCGGATACACTCATCCCTGGAGTGGCAGTCACCGCAGAAGAGTCGCGCACCGTCGAGGGCATCAAGGGACGCGCACTCTGGCAACGAGCGCTTGAGCAGTACGTTGCCGCGCGCACACCCGAGGGGACACCGGTCGCGCTGGTTTGGGAAGGCGAGCAGTATGAAATCCCCGCGGACCTGGTGGACCGCCTCATCAAAACCGCGACGTCCGGGCGCAGCTACCACGCCGCTCAACGGTGGTTCTTCGAGCAGATGCACGACCAGCTCGCGCACGCAATCGCTGAACGCTTCGAGGACGTCTTCGCGAGGATCGACGAAGGCCTCGAGGACGTTGTGCACGCCAAAGTCGCCTTCCAAGAAGTGGATCGCGACAACGAGGGCAGCGAGGTCGACGGCGTACTCACCGAGCAGGAACTCGACAAGCTTCGCGACGACATCGCAATGAACGCCCGTGTGGCCAGCACCCTCGCTAATATTTGGCCGACGCTGGATCCGGCGACAGAACTCCGCCGGCTGCTGAGCGATGAAGAGCTGCTCCAACAGTTCGTCCCCGAGCTGAGCAATGACGAACGACAGGCCGTCGTCGCCACGAAGACTGGCTGGGCAACGGGCGACATTCCGCTCCTCGATGCCGTGTCACACCTCATCGGCGACACCGTCGTTCATCCAGCGTCTGACACCTTCCTCTCCGAACGGGCCGCAGCGCGCCGCGACTGGATCTACGGCCACGTCATCGTCGATGAAGCGCAAGAACTGTCCGAAATGCAATGGCACATGGTTGCCCGCCGTACCCCGCAGCTTTCCATCACCGCGGTGGGTGACATCGACCAGGCCGAGACGCCCCACGAGCACACAACATGGGCGCAAGCGGTCACCGCCGTCTTTGGCGAACGCTGGACCCAAGCGAAACTCACCATCGGCTACCGGACGCCAGCCGAAGTCATGGCGCTCACCGGCCCCATCCTCAAAAAGGCCGGCAGCGTCAATGAGCCACCAAACGCTGTGCGCTTCTCCGGTGTCGACCCCTGGGCACGAGACATCGCCGAGCCTGAACTGGTCGCCGAGATCACCCAAACCTACGAAGAACTCACTGACCGCTGGGCAGGCGGCACGGTCGGTGTCATTGCTGCTGCCCCGAGAGCACTTGAGCTGCAGGCCGCGCTGCCAGGAATCCCGGTCATCACTGCCACCCAATCCAAAGGTCTGGAATGGGACGCCACCCTCGTCATCGATCCCGACGGCATCGCCGCAGAACCACGCGGCTGGAACCGCCTCTATGTGGCACTCACCCGTGCAACCCAGGAACTAGGCCAGATCAAGGTTCGCTAAGAGTCGAGCTCCGGACATCACCATGAGGAGGCTGGAGAAGCGCCCGGAAGCGATCGTTTTCGGTGGAATGACGATCTTGGTCCAGGTGCGGGCAGACACGCCGATCAAGTAGCGACCGCCTCCCTGCCGGAACCTGTTGCACCGAAATGGTCGGCCGGACGTTTGCGGCAGGTTGGTGGAGACGTCAGGGTAAAACGGGACTACCGACATGCTTCGTGAGAAAAACTGGCAGCCTCGGCGTCACCGCACTCACCCGTTTTCCAAGGGCGTCGCGTCTCACCAACTGACAACTTTCATGAGATCGGACATGAAGTGTCCGATCTCACGAAAAGTGTCGGAAGGCGCGACCCGGCGAATTTCGGTCTCCCGCGGATCGGTGGGTTCGAGACTCAGATCGTTGCTGGTTCCGGTGCTCGTTCGTCGGCAGTGGCCGCTCCATCGGCCACCTCTGTTGAGGCGAGAATCAGCTTCTTGTCTGTCGCTGGGGCTGCAGGCGTGGGCAGAGCCGTGGCGGATGGTGTCGCGAGGTCACCGAAGTCGTGCTCGGTGCGGACCGGCTTAAGCGAGTCGATAACGAACACCAGTGCGAGCGAGATCAGGCCCCAGAGGCTCAGCACCTGGAGATGGTGCGTGACGACGTCTCCGTTGAAATACAGGATCGAGCGTACGGTCTCTGCGGCGGCTGGCATAGGAAGGAAGTCGTACAGCGTGCGGAACCACTCCGGTGCCATGTAGATGGAGAGCGCGGCATTCGAGGAAGGGACGCCTAGGAGCATGAGTATGCCGACCACGGGGATGGTGGCGAGCATGCCGATGAGGCGTTCCAGAACCAGTGCGAACATCGCCACGCTGAAGATCGCAACGATTCCCGCACCCCAGAGCGCCAGGAAGTGACCCTCGACGGCCCCGGTAATGGGGCCAGCGATGAGCCATAGGACCGCTGACATGAAGACCGCGTAGATCCCAGTCAGCGGCAGCATCCTGCGCAGTGGACGTGTGGCCGGTGCCGCATTGGCGCCGACGACGACGACCATGAATCCCGCGAGAATCCATCCCATCGCGATGTACATGGTGACGATGCCCTGGCTGTCGATGTCGGGGAGGGGTGCGACGTCGTCGATCTTCAGCGGTATCTGCTGTGCCGAGGCTACCTGGGTGAATGTGGCAGCGACGACCTGATATGCGCTGGTGCTGCCGGCTTCGTTCGCGATCAGTGTGAACTCGGGTGAGTTCTGTGAAGGCAGCACGAGTCCGGCGACGAGGTCACGGTTCTCAACGAGGGTGGACACCTCTTCCTCATCGATAGCCGCGTACGGGGTGAACGTGAAGAGACCGGTCATGTTCTCTTCGAGTCCGGCGATCGTCTCTTCAGCCTGCTCGACTGTGGTGCCAACGACGGCGACAGGCATGTCGCGCGGGGTTGGTTGATGCATGGCGCCGAGCATCGTCACGATCATCATGGTGACCATAGCCAGAGGGAAGAACAGCAGGGAGAGGTAGCGCCAGATCTTCTTCTTGGGGCGCGGCCCTCCGTGCAGAGAAGGCATGGTGACGTCGGTTGGCACGCCCTCCGGGTGTCGGCGACCTCGGAACTTGTCCCATGCGGCCGTGGCCAACAGGCCGGCGACGGCTCCGATGGCCAGTACGAGCAGGTACGAGGCCACGCCAACGCCGTCGAAGTAGAGGACCGAACGCATGGCTTCCCCGATGGCCGCCATGGGCAAAATATCGTGCAGGAACCCGAAGAATGAGGGCAACATGTGAACCGAGATGCTCATGTTCGATGCCGGCATCCCGAGCACCATCAGCAAGAACATGCCTGCGATGACACCGAGTGGGCCGAACACTCGCGTGATGAACAACTGCACGCAGCTGACAGCAAACACGCCCAGCCACGCCACGCCCAATACGCCGACGTAGTGATCGCTCGTGACGACACCGAGCACCGGGCCGGTGACAACCCACACGAGGCCGGCGATCAGCGCGGCCCAGCCGGCCAATAGCGGGACGATCCGACGGAACTTCAAAAGCTCGGGCGAGTTCGAACGCAGCACGCTAAACGGGAGGTATCCGGCCATGATCAGCGCAGTGGCCAGGAACATCGCACCCAGCCCTGCCATGTCGTTGTCGGGCAGCGGTACGAGGTCCTCGGCGGTGACGGTCAGGCCTTCGGCGAGAAGTGCCGGTGTGACCAATGACGTGACTACCGTGGCCTGGGTTGCCCCGGCTGCGTTGGCAGTGTAAACAGTCGCAGCGGAGCCGTCGATCACGATGGCGCCGGCGACGTCTCGGGAGATGACCTGTTCGCGAGCGTCAAGCGCAGTATCGGCACTCTGAACCGCGACAGCGCCGTGCTCCGCCTTTTCCAGCGCCTGCGTGAGCGATTCGGTCGCAGGGCTGGACCCGACGACGGCGATCGGCATGTCGTGCGGCGCAGGGGAGTGCATCGTCGCGAGGTACCCCGTGATCATCATGCCCACGATGATCAGCGGCATGATGAAGATCATTGCCGTGCGCACGATCCCCTCTGCCTTCGCGCGCTGGGCCGCCTTCGCATCCGTGCCGTCTTGGATCTGAGGATCCGGCGTATGTTCGGAGTCCTCTCGGGCTTCCTTGCGGGACAGGGGTGGTGTGCTCATGGGTTGCGCTCCTGGGGTGATAGTGGTCGTCAGCATGATCATCATCGACCCGGGCCATACAACTCTAAGTCACGTGACTTAGAGTTGTATAATGAATCATGCACACACTCAGTGCATTCATAGAGATCGGGGCGGCATGGCGCGAAGCAGTCAGGCGCGCGAGGCACTTATGAACTCCGCGGAAGAGCTGTTCGCAGAACTCGGTGTCGACGCCGTCTCCAGCCGCCGCATCGCAGAGCACGCAGGTGCGTCGAACCACTCCGCGGTTGCCTATCATTTCGGAACCCGCGAGGACCTTCTCCGCGCTCTGTTGCGCCGCCACGCGGAGGCTACGTCCCGCGGGCGCGCTGCACTTATCGCCGAGCTCGGCGCGGAACCGAGCGCGAATGACATCCTGCGTTGTCGGCTACTGCCCTACATCGACCTGCTGTCATCGTTGCCACGCCCTAGCTGGCATGCACAGTTTCTCGCGCAGATCGGGACGACTCCTTCGACGACGGAGATGGTCAGGGTGCACGTCGAGGAAACGGGTGACAACAGCAATCTCGCTGCCACGGTTTTTCCTGCGGAGGGGATCTCGGACGATGTGAAGCGCGCGCGATCAGCCGTCGTCGGACAATTGGTGCTCCGCGCGTGTGCTGACTATGAAAGACAGCTGAACTCTAGCGCGGAGCCCGCCGACTGGGCAGGTTTGGCGAACTTCCTCATAGATGCCTGCGCAGGAATGCTCACCGCACCTGTCACCCGCCCGCAGGAGGGCTTCCTTCCGACAAGTTCCGTGATCCTCTGATCTCTCCTGGCTCACCGCGACGAAAACTCTACGACTCCTGTTGATTGCTGTGGCAGCGGTCGATAGGACGCCGGTCACCCCGCGTGCTCGGCGAACTGATCACGAGAAACCGAGTCTCCGCGGGGCCGGGATTGAGGAATCGATGAGCGAGGCCGGACGGGATTTCGACACCGCTTCGGGGACCGAGCTCCACAGTACCTTCCGCGGTTTGTATTTGAGGGGCGCCCTCAAGCACGTAGAAGAACTGCGTCGCTGTGTCGTGCGCATGCCACTCTTCACCGGCTCCGGGCGGCACTCGCTCTTCGGTCACCGATAGCCCCGGCTTATCGAGTAACCGCCACCCGTCCGACACTCCGCCCCACACGTAGTGCTCGGCGTTCGTGGTGTCGACTGATTGGCACATCGTTTGATCCTCGCAGACGTTCTCTCGAATCTGCTCGCTCGTTGGCTTGGAGCCCAGGGCGACATTCCGGACGTCGCCTGACCATGCCCTCTTCCATCGTCAGATGCGATGGCTACTCCACGGCAGCTATCCGACGACGGCCTCCCGAGCGTATGGACGAGTGAAGGTCCCCACCGTGCTGGTGGGGACCTTCAAATCTGGCTCGACGATGCTCTGTCAGATCACTCGGCTCCTGCGGCCGCGTTTACTTCACCGACGAGCACTTCGAGCACGTCTTCCAGGAAGAGCAGACCCGTGACCTGACCTTCCGCGTCGAGTGTCTTGGCGACGTGTGCTCCTCGACGCCGCAAGACCGCCATGGCGTCTTCGAGCTCCGCATCCCTCGACACCGAGATGAGGCGTCGAAGCCGCTTCTCCGGAATCGGGGCGGTGAACAATTCCGGACTCATGAGATCCATGACGTCCTTCATATGGATGTAGCTTGAAGGGTCACCCGACTCGTCGGAGATGACGTAGCGCGAGAAGCCATGCTTGATTACGGCCTCCTGCACATCAATCGGTCGAGCGTTCACCGGTAGTAGCACCATGTCCTCGAGCGGCACGTCCACGTCGAAGACGCGCTTCTCCGTGAACTCGAACGCCCCGGCAAGAGTGCCTGACGCGTCACTTAGCGTTCCCTCACGGGTCGACTGCTCGACGATGCCCGCCACCTCATCGAGCGTGTAAGTGCTCGTCGCTTCGTTCTTCGGCTCGACTTTGAAGAGCCGGAGGATGCCGTTCGCGATGCCGTTGAGGCTCCAGATCACCGGATTGAAGATCTTCGAGACCACGACAAGAGGTGGTGCGAGCAGCAGCGAAGCGCGATCCGGGACCGAGAACGCGAGGTTCTTGGGGATCATCTCGCCGAACACGACGTGCAAGAAGGTCACCAGGACCAGCGCCACCACGAATGCGATCACGCTGATCGCCTCCGGGGTCAGTGGTGTCAGCCCGAGCGGGATCTCCAGCAGGTGGTGAATCGCGGGCTCCGACACGTTCAGGATGAGCAGCGAGCACACGGTGATGCCCAGCTGGCTGGTCGCCAGCATGAGCGTCGCGTGCTCCATCGCCCACAGCGTGGTCTTCGCAGCCCTGCTGCCGCGCTCTGCGAGGGGCTCGATTTGCGAGCGCTTCGCCGAGATCACCGCGAACTCAGCGCCGACGAAGAACGCGTTGCCGATCAGGAGAACGAACAGCCACAGGATTCCGGGCAGGTACTCACTCACGAGTCATCCCCTCCTTCAGCTGATCGACTGTTCGGTCGTGACGGCTCATCGTGCTCGCATCCGTGTCGGGGTCATTCGGGAGATACCGCACACGCAAGATGCGCGTGCCGTCGATGTGCTCGACACGAAGGGTCCCCGTCGCGATCGCGATCTCGTCGCCGAGCTCCGGTAGTCGTTCGAGAGTGTCGGTGATGAAACCGCCGATCGTGTCGTAGTCGCCGTGTTCCGGCACCTCGATCGACAGGCGATCGAGGAGCTCGTCCGGCCGCCAGGAGGCATCGAAGGTGACCGAGCGACCGCGTCGAGTGAATCCGGTACGGTGCCGGTCATGCTCGTCCTCGAGTTCACCCACGATCTCTTCCACAAGGTCTTCGAGCGTCACGACACCGGCGGTGCCGCCATGCTCATCCACGACGACAGCAACCTGGTGCCGCTCGGCGCGCAGAAGCGTCAACAATGCGGATGCGCCCATCGACTCCGGCACCCGGAGGGCTTCGGTCTGCAGGGCTCGAGCAGTGACGGATGCCTGCTCCGGGATCGGAACCGCGAACGCCTGCTTGGCGTGCACAAAACCGGTGACACTGTCGGGCGTCCCATCGATGACCGGGAACCGCGAGAACCCAGTCGCAAGCGAGAGCGCGACAATCGCCGCAGCGGTGTCGTCTATGCCGATACTCGCCATGCGCACGCGGGGAGTCATGACGTCCGAGGCGTCGTGCTCAGCAAACCGGAGAGTCCTGCGCAACAACACCGCGTCGTCCGCTTCGAGCAGGCCGGAGAGCGCGGAGTGTCGGATCAGATACGAAAGCTCGTCAGCGCTGCGCGCGCCGGAGAGCTCCTCCTTGGGCTCGATGCCCATGGCCCGGATGATGGCGTTCGCGGTGTTGTTCAGCATCAGAATCAAGGGCTTGAAGACCATCGTGAACGCCGCCTGGAACGGGATGACGACCTTCGCCGTGGCACGCGGTAGCGCGAGCGCGAAGTTCTTCGGCACAAGCTCGCCGATGATCATCGAGAACAGCGTGGCGAGCACGACCCCGACGATCGTGCCGACAACCGGTACCAGTCCCGGGGCGAGGCCCGCCGAGGTCAGAGGCCCCGAAAGGAGCGAGCTCACCGCCGGTTCGAACGTGTATCCCGTGAGCAGCGTGGTGAGCGTGATTCCGAGCTGTGCGCTGGAGAGGTGTGTCGATGTGATTCTCAGGGCCTTGATGGTGGGCCCGAGTCGTTTCTCTCCGCGGCTTTGCCGGTTTTCCAAATCGTTTCGGTCAAGGTTGACGAGTGCGAACTCGCTCGCGACGAACAACCCGGTTCCGACTGTTAGAACGAGGCCGATGCCGAGCATCACCCATTCGTTCATGCGTGGCGCCTCTCGACTGTGGCGGACGCGTACGCGGCCGGAACATCAAGAGGCTTGGGACTATGACTAGGGGGGTCTTCCATAAGGCGAAATTCTAGACGTCGAAAATTTGAATTCGCCAACAAGCGCTGTCGTCGATTGTTGGCAGATTCTCACCCGGCTCCCCATGCCACCGCGTGCTGGAGTCGTCTCTACCGCGGCCCGTTGATGCCGCGGCGCAGTGCGGTGAGATGATTGCAACGCAACGCTGGCCCAGCTTCTCCTCGCTGAGGGTGGGGCATTACCCCTTCGCGATTGGAAATCACATGCGAATCACCAACAAGGCTCTCTCTGGATACGACTTCCTCGCCGAGATGACGGACGATGCGCACTATCCGCAGCCGCTCGTGGAAAAGGGCAAGCTGATCTTGGTTCAGTTGTGCGAAACGATCGAGAAGGAGCATCCTGCTGATCTCGACGCACTTTACGTCATCACGCACGCGACGACTGAAGAATTCAACGCGCTGGCTGCGGAATTTGCAGAACAGGGCAGTGAACTCGACACGGCCGCACGCGACACGATCGGATCCGACATCGCCCAGATCGCCGACGTCTACGGGTTCACGTCTGCCGACATCGAGAAGCTGATCGCTCCGCGCACCTGGTGACGAGTCTCGCCACATTGACGTTCAGCTTCTTTGCCTGACCCTCGCATCTCGATGTCGGTCAGACACCAACCGGGCGCGCGAGCTCGGGAGGGGTGCCGATCTCGTCGATCGAGTGGCCGGTGCACGGATGGCGGGTGGCCGTTGCGCTCTGGATCCTGGTCAAGTCGAACCAACGGACGTCATCTCGCAATCTGCACCACCCAATAAGTAGCCACCGTCCACCGGTGAGGGCGAAGATCATCGGATCCACCTCGCGTCGGGTGTGCTGGCCCTTCGCATCGATGTAGACGATATTCACGGTGACTTGGTCGACCGTGGCCTGCTCGAGCGCCGACATCACTCGCCGCGGAGCGGCCGGTGCGACATCGACCCACACCCGGCTGGACAGTTCAGTGGCTCGACGGCGGGCTGCGGGATCCAACACGTCCAACACCTTACGAATCGCGGCGCGCGCCGAACCAGAGAATGGCGCCTGAGCGGTCGCCGACACCGCAGCGGTAAGGGCTAGCGCCTGCGCAGCCGTGAGATTCACCGGCGGTAGCGAGGACATCTCCGTCAGGCCGTAGCCGCCACCGGGACCGGTTCGTCCCCAGACAGGCAGGCCGCCTGCCCCAAGGGCAGCGAGATCACGCTTGATCGTGCGGACGGTGACCTCAAATTCGTCTGCGAGCTGTTGCGCAGTGCGGCCACGAGTGCCGGCTCGACGTAACGACTCGGTCAGCGAATGCAAGCGCTCGGTTCGGTTCACCCTGCCACTATCTCAGAAATAGTGACCTGAATAGTGACATCCCATTGTCTTGTGTCCGGGAGAGCATGAAGACATGGAAACGCTCACGACCAACAAGAAATCATTCGTTCTCGTCCCCGGCTATTGGCTGGGCGGGTGGGCCTGGGATGCCGTCGCGGATGACCTACGCGACCGTGGCCACCGCGTCATCGCCGTGACTCTGCCAGGCCTCGACCCTGACGACTCTGATCGGGTATCAAGGAGTCTTGCCGACCAGGTCGACCACTTACGCGCGGCGGTGAGCACTGCTGGTGGTGGAGGCTCGGAGGTCGTCCTCGTCGTTCACAGCGGTGCTGGAGCTCCCGCATCCGTTCTCTTGGATCAGAATCCCACCGCGGTCGCTCGAATCGTCTACGTCGACAGTGGACCGTCAGCCGACGGCTCTGCCAACGATGCGTCGGTTCCGCTTGACCAGCACGAGGTGGCGCTTCCCCCGTTCGCGGAGCTGGCCGCCAGTCTCGATGGGCTCAGCGAGGACGACCTCGACCGGTTTCGTCAGCGTGCGGTTCCGCAGCCCGCAACCGTCGTGCGTGCAGCGGTTCATCTCGAGAACGACGCTCGACGAAATGTGCCGTCGACGATCATCGCCTGTTCCTTCCCGTCCGAAGCGCTGATGCAGATGGCTCGTGAAGGGCACCCGATGATGGCGGAAACTGCCATGCTCAGCGATCTCGAAATCGTCGATCTCCCGACCGGGCACTGGCCGATGTGGAGCCGGCCCGCAGACCTCGCCCTCACCATCGCGCGCGCAGCAGACCGCTGACGGTGATCCCGTGGGTGATCCCGTGGGTGCTGCCCGATGAGCGGCAGCGCCCACGGGGGATAACCCCCGTGGAGAATCGGATGCTGGCCTGCTGGTTGTTCGAAGCAGGTGAAGCGAGGGTGGATCTATGACCAATCTCTTGCTCAGCACGCAACCTGGTGACGATTCTGGCACGCTGGGAGACGTGACTTCTTCGCCGCCCATCGAACGCCCGAGGCGCGGCTCCGGCTATGGCAAGCTGTGGCGGTCCCTTCCGCGTGAGCTGGGCTTCCTGTTACTTACGCTCCCCATCGTGACGGTGGGTTTCTCAATCGGGTGGGTGCTCTTCGCTGCCGGTCTCGGGACGCTGATTATCTGGATCGGCCTCTTCATCCTCGCTGCCGCCTTGTTCGTCGCCCGCGCCTTCGGCACCTTAGAACTCACCCGACTGAGTTGGGCCGGACTTCCGGCCATCGCCCGGCCTGGTTGGACGCCGGTCGTGCATCGTCCGGGACTCGTCGGCTGGTTCAAAGACCTATTCAGCAACGCTCACTATTGGCTCTATCTGCTGCACACGGTGCTGCTCGGATTCATCATGGGGGTATTCACCTGGGCCGTCAGCCTCGTGTGGGTGGCAGTCGGTCTCGGTGGCGTCAGCTACTGGTTCTGGGGTCGATTCCTTCCGCAGAGCGAGCAAGACGTCTGGTTGCACGACGTCGCACTCCGGTTCTTCTTCCCTGGTTTCCAGATAGCAGACAGCTACCTCGGGCGTTTCAATGGTGAGAGCGTGATGTACGCGGTGGCCGGCGTCGTCTTCCTTGTGACGCTGCCATGGGTGGCCAGGGGGCTCATCCTGCTGCACCATGGACTCGCAGTAGGTGTTCTCGGCGCATTCCGTTCAGAGGCGCTCGAGCGAGAGGTCGCCGACCTCGGCGCGTCGCGTGGTGCGGCGGTCGCCGCCGAGGACCACTCGCTGCGCCGCCTTGAGCGCGACATCCACGACGGACCTCAGCAGCGGCTCGTGCGGCTGCAGTTCGATCTGGCTAGCGCAGGACGCAAATTTGAGAGCGATCCGGGTGCCGCCCGCGCGCTCCTCGATGGCGCCATGCAGCAGTCGCGCGACACCCTCGAAGAGCTCCGCGAGCTGTCTCGCGGATTCGCGCCACCGATCCTGCAAGACCGCGGTCTTGCCGCTGCAATCGATTCGCTTGCCGGACGAAGCACAGTTCCCGTCACCACAACGGTGACACTCATCGGTCAGACGCTCCCGCCCGAGGTCGAGCGCAGCGCATACTTCGTGGTGGCAGAACTCCTCACGAACGTGACGAAACACGCATCTGCGTCGCGGGTGGAGCTCACAATCGACTCGACCAGGGCGATTGCCGGCGCGGGAAACCTGCTGTCGATCGTCGTCTCCGATGATGGCGTCGGAGGAGCGAACGCTGCAGTTGGGCACGGGCTCGCCGGTCTCAGCGAAAGAATCCACGGACTCCGCGGCAGCCTCCACCTCACGAGTCCGGCAGGCGGTCCGACAGTCATTTCGGCCAGCATCCCGTATCAGGCGACAGAGGGCACGGTATCTTGATCGGATGGCAGGCCAGAGGGATGACGATCGCACAGTGGTGAGAATCGTGTTGGCCGAAGACTCCCTGCTTCTGCGCGAAGGTCTCATCAGACTCTTCGACGAGGCGGGGTACGAGACCGTAGGCGCCTACGGCGACGCGGATGCCCTGCTCGCCGAGGTGACGGAGCTGCAGCCCGACCTCGCCGTGCTCGACGTACGGATGCCCCCGACCTTTCGCGATGAGGGGGTGCGTGCGGCCATCGAGTTGCGCCGACGGCATCCGAATGTCGGCATCCTGCTTCTCAGCCAGTACGTCGAAGAGACCTACGCGGTGGAATTGCTCGCCGCTGGAGACACGGGTCTTGGTTATCTGCTGAAAGACCGGCTCGCGTCAATCGATGAGTTGAAGGATGCTGTCGCGCGGATTGCCGACGGCGGAACTGTGCTCGACCCGCAGGTCGTGAGCCAGCTCCTCGGGCGCCGCCGGGATCCGCTCGCAGCTCTCACCCCTCGGGAACGCGAAGTCATCGCGCTGATGGCGGAGGGCCGCACCAACGCCGGTATTGCTGAAAGTCTCGTGATCGGCGTCGGTGCGGTTGAGAAACACGCCACATCAATCTTCAGCAAACTGAGTCTCGATGGCTCTGGATCGGCGCATCGCAGGGTGCTGGCTGTACTCGCCTGGCTGCAACGCTAGAGCACTGGCAACCTATCCCGAGTGGATCACAGATGCAGTGTGATCTTGCCTTCTTCACGCAACTGGGCCGCCAGCGCCTGGTAAGCCTCGGATTTCTTGGTGTTCACGGCCTGTTCGACGATCTGCGGTTTCACCTCTTCGAACGTCGGCAGCGCCTCGCCACCGGACTGCTCCTGCTGGGCTACAGCCTGATCGTAGATTTCGCGAAGTTCCTGCTCGGTCGGTTCCGTATCGCCGACTTCCTCAGTCAGAAGTCGGTCCACCCGCTGCTGCATTTCCAGCTCGGCGTACACCTCCTCCTCGCCCATGCCCTGTTCCTTCAGCGCTGCGAGTAGTTCGTCCGTCGATCCCATCTGGTTGGCTGCGGCGAGCTGCTCCAGTGCGGAATCAAGTTCATTCTGAGTCAATTCGATCTTGCGTTCGTCAGCTTCCTGCGAGAGGAGTTCCGAGTCGACCATCGCTTCCGCCGTCTGCGTGCGCAACTGATCCTGATCGAGCGCTTCGCCAGTCTGCTGCGCTTGCATCTGCCACTGCGTGAACTGCATCTCATAGATACTGACGAATTCGTCCTTGGTGATCTCCACGCCGTTCACCTCCGCAACCACGTCGGGGACGCTCTCCAGATCAGGCTGCTGCGATGAACCCTCCTGTTGACTGCTCTCAGCTGGTTCCTCTGAACCGGTGCTGCTGCATCCGACGAGGCCCAACAATGCAACTGCGACGCCTAGCCCTACCCAAATTTTGCGACTCACTCAACTGTCCTTTCGCTGACGGGCGACGCTAACAGTGCGACCTGTGCGGCAGATCAATCGGGGGTGCGGAGTATCAGCATCCAAACGCCGACTTGCATCTCAAGCCGCTTGAGGTTGCAAGGTGGGAACATGAACATCTCAGAAGACACGCTCTACTCCATCGGTGAAGTCGCGCATCGCACCGGGCTCAGCGTCAGCGCCATCCGTTACTACGCCGATGAAGGGATCGTGCACCCGACGGACGCGACTGACGGCGGTCACCGCCTGTATGACGTGGATGCGATCTCCCGCCTGGAGTTCGTCCGCACGCTGCGCGACCTCGAGACCGGCCTGGATCAGGTGCGCCGCGTCCTCGCCGGTACGACATCGCTGCGCGATATTCTCGCCGAACATCTCGATGTCATCGAGAAGCGGTCGACGGATATTCAGGCGAAGCGGGCAGTGCTCCGCGCGCTTGTGCGGCAGGAGGGCACGGCGGAACGCGCGAACCTTCTGCGCAAACTGGTGACGATGTCCGACGCCGAGCGTCAGCGGCTGGTCGACGACTTCCTGGAGGACGTCTCCGCAGGGCTTCCGGCGGAGACGATCGAGCGGATCCGTGCAGCGCAGCCGATGCTGCCAGCGGACCCCGCCCCAGAGCAGCTCGATGCGTGGGTCACCTTGGCGGAGCTGCTGCGAGATGACCGGTTCCGCGCGGCGACCCGTTCCTACCTGCACGAGACGTACGCGGAGTTTCCCGGCTCGGAGATGGCGAAACCTCACGTGCAGAACTTCATCAACTCGGCGGGCGCTGATCTGACGCCGAAGCTGATGGCTGCTCACCAGGCGGGATTCGCCGCCGATGACGCTCAGGTGATCGCCCTCGCCGCACAGATGGTCGAGCAATTGGCGCAGGCGTTCGGAGTCGCAGCCGACGACGACCTCCGACGGCGGCTCGCCGGCCGCTATCGCGATCTCGACAGCACCACTCTCGAGGCGCTCCAGGATCCGGAATACAACGCCACCGAGGGGCGCTACCTCGAACTGGTCTCGATCATCAATGATCAACCGCATCCGGATGCGGCTCTCCTGGACAGTGCTCGCCGAGAGCAGAGCGACGGTGACGGACCCAGTTTCCGAGACCTCGGCCAGTGGCTGTCCGCCGCAATACTCGCCGCACGGTGATTCAGAGGTCTGCACGAACGGAGGCGCCTCGTGATGATCTTTACAGGCTGCCCCGGAGCTGCGTCTAGACGGTCAGGTCGGGCACGAGACCGTCTTCGTGTCGACCGGACGCCTCAAGGTCGCGGTTTCGCGGGCGAAGGAGCAGACTGGCTTGATGCTGATTCGCGACGCTACCCCCGCCGATTGGCCCACTATCTGGCCCTTCCTGCAAAAGATCGTAGCGGCGGGAGACACCTTCACCTACTCCCCGGAACTGGGTGAGGAAGAGGCCGAGGCGGCGTGGATGGTGCGGGCGCCGGGTCGCGTGGTCGTAGCGGAAGCAGCCAGTGGCGGCGTGGTCGGAACCGCAAATATGTATGCAAATCGCGCTGGCCCTGGCGCCCATATTGCCAGTGCGAGCTACATGGTGGACCCAGACCACCAGGGCAGAGGGGGAGGGCGGGCGCTCGTCTCGGACTCACTCCGCTGGGCACGAGCGCGAGGCTTCCGTGGGATGCAGTTCAATGCTGTCGCCGAGACCAACTCCTACGCAATCAGGCTCTACGAGTCGCTCGGCTTCACCATAATCGGAACCACCCCAGGCGGCTTTCGCCACCCAGCGGAAGGCGATGTGGGGCTGCACGTCATGTTCTGCCCACTCTGACCAAAGCTACCGGTTTGGGCCCGCTTACCACCGTGTGTGGAAACCTCGCTCGGCATGAGTTGTCTCCGGGGACGAGCGCATCGAGGTGCGCTCCGCAGGTTCCGTCCTCGCCGACCTCCGCAATCAGGAGAGGAGGAGCCCGTCCGATAGCCTGGCGCAATGAAGCGCAGGAGATTGGTAGCCCCGACAGCAGTTGCTCCGGAACCCGCACCCCCGGCTCTCTCGCCGGCGTTGCGCGTTCTCATCGGGCTTGCCGCCGCAGTGGTCGTGCTCGCGGGGATGTTCTTCGCACGGGAGGTGATCGGGCCGCTCGCGCTGGGCGCAGTCATCGTCATCATCTGCCATCCGCTGCGGCATCCGCTCGAAAAACGCGGATGGCCGCGCTGGGCAGCGACTACCGCCGTCATCGTCGTTGCGTACCTGATCCTTGCCGCGCTCGCCGCAATGCTCATCTACGCGGGCGCACAGTTCGCGAAGCTCGTCGGCGATGTGTACAGCGACCTCCAGGCATCCGTACGTGATCTGACCGGCTGGTTGCAATCAGTGGGGCTCGGCAGCGAGGTGACCGAGGCCACGGCCGCAATCCTCAAACCCGCGAACGTACTGTCGTTCGTCTCGTCACTCAGCGGGTCTGTTCTCGCCGTGCTGACCGCGTTCTTTTTTGTTCTCGCGTATGTCATCTTCATGGCCGCCGACGGATCGCGGTACGCGCGCGCAGAGGCATCGTTCGGTCCCGCCGCGCGTCCGGCCATCGCACGCTTTCACACCTTCAACGCGGGTGTTCGTCGCTATTACATCGTCAACGCGACGTTTGGCGCCATTGTCGCCATCGTCGACGGGCTTGCACTGTGGGCATTGGATGTGCCGGCGCCGATCGTGTGGGCGATTCTTGCGTTCGTCACGAACTTCGTGCCGAACATCGGGTTCGTGCTGGGTCTGCTTCCGCCGGCCATGCTGGCGTTTGTGGTCGGAGGCTGGCCGCTCATGCTCATCGTCATCGCGATCTACATCGTCGTCAACGTCACACTGCAAGTGCTCGTGCAACCGAAGTTCGTCAGCGACGCGGTCAATCTGAGCCTGACGCTGAGCTTCTTCTCGGTGATCTTCTGGACGTTCGTCATCGGTCCGCTCGGCGCTATCCTGTCGATTCCGCTGACGTTGCTCGTCCGAGCTCTCGTGCTCGAGGGAGACCCCGGCGCACGCTGGTTGCGCTGGCTTTCCGGAGATGCGGATGCCGCGGTCAATCGCGCGTGATCAGCGTTCGAGGATGCCGCGCGTCATCGTAGCGGGACGAAGATCGAGCCGGCGCAGCAGCTGAGCATTGAGCGCGACAACGATGGTGGACAGTGACATCAGGATCGCGCCCACCGACATCGGCAGGATGAAACCGATCGGGGCGAGGACGCCGGCGGCGAGCGGCACGGAGATGAGGTTGTAACCCGCGGCCCACCAGAGGTTCTGACGCATCTTCCGGTAGGCGGCGCGAGACAGCTCGATAACAGACAGCACAGAGCGCGGATCGTCGCTGGCGAGGATCACGCCGGCCGATGCGATGGCAACATCCGTTCCTGCGCCGATCGCCAAACCGACATCCGCCTGGGCAAGAGCGGGCGCATCGTTCACACCGTCACCGACCATGGCGACCTTCCGGCCTTCGCGCTGGAGTTCCTGAACCTGTGCGGCCTTGTCTTCTGGACGGACACCGGAGAAGACACGATCGATTCCGAGTTCGTGGGCGACCGCCTGGGCGACAGCTTCCGCATCTCCCGTGATCATCACCACCTGCAGGCCCAGACCGTGCAGCGCGTCGACGGCGCTGCGCGATTCTGAGCGGATCTCATCGGCGAGTTTGAGCGCACCGATGACCCGGCCGCTGTCGAGGACATGGAGGATGATCGCGCCGTCGGCGCGCCACTTCTCGGCGATCGCGAGCTCATCGACGCGTTCTTCGCTGAGCAGGTGAGGCCCGCCCACGCGAACAGTGCGACCTTCGACCGTGGCGGTGACACCCACAGCAGGCGAGGACGCGAACTGGGAGCTGTCGGGTACGGCCAGCTGCTTGTCGGCGGCGGCGGCGCGCACGATGGCCCGCGCGAGTGGATGCTCGCTGTCGGCTTCCGCCGCCGCTGCCAGCACCAGCACCCGGTCGGCGTCGAGGCCGTCGACCGCGAACACCTCGGAGACGACCGGCTCACCTCTGGTGAGGGTGCCGGTCTTGTCGAACAATACGGTGTCGACCGTGCGCATGCTCTCGAGTGCCAGACGGTCCTTGACCAGTACGCCAGCGCGCGCCGCGCGCTCGGTGGCGATCGACACCACAAGCGGGATGGCAAGGCCCAGAGCGTGCGGGCAGGCGATGACGAGCACAGTGATGGTGCGGATCACGGCGGCGTCCGGCATCCCGACCAGCGTCCAGATGAGCGCGGTGAGTAGCGCGGCACCCAGCGCGAACCAGAACAGCCAGCCGGCGGCGGTGTCGGCCAGGCGCTGCGCGCGAGAAGACGAGTTCTGCGCGTCGGCTACCAGGCGACGGATGCCGGCGAGCGCCGTGTCGTCGCCCGTCGCGGTGACCTCGATCCGAAGACCGGAGTCGGTGGCGACGGTTCCCGCGGTGATCTGGTCACCGACGCTGCGGCTCACCGTGCGGGACTCTCCGGTAACCATGGATTCATCCATCGATGCCCGCCCGTCGACGATGCGTCCGTCAGCAGGGACGCTGCCGCCCGGCCGCACGATGACGAGGTCGCCGATGATGAGATCGGCGGGAGCGACGGTGACGACGTCATCGCCCTCGATGCGTTCGGCCTCGTCGGGGAGAAGCGCGGCGAGTGAATCCAAAGCTGATGTGGTCTGGGCGAGCGAGCGCATCTCGATCCAGTGCCCCAGCAGCATGATCACGACGAGGAGTGCGAGTTCCCACCAGAAATCGAGTTCGTGGTGCAGCAGCCCCAGCGTCGCGCCCCAGGACGCTACGAATGCGACGGTGATGGCCAAGCCGATCAGGAGCATCATGCCCGGTTTGCGAGAGCGGATTTCGCTGACCGCGCCGACCAGGAACGGCTTACCGCCCCAGAGATACATGACCGTTCCCAGTGCGGGCGAGACCCAGTGCAGCAGCGGAGCATCCGGAAGCGGGTATCCGACGATCATCGCGAACATGCCGGACAGCGCGACCGTCGGGATCGCGAGCGCGAGCATAATCCAAAACAATCGGCGGAACTGGCCGGCGTGATCGCCATGCCCGCCGTGCCCTGCGTGGCCGCCGTGACTATCGTGCTCTGCATGACTGCCGTGTGCGTCGGGCGCGTGGTCTGCGTGCTGCCCGTGCGAGTCGTGCTCTGCGCCCTCACGCTCGCCATGGTGCTCGTGGTGTGTCGGGGTCATGGTGCGCCCAACCTTATACCCACCCGGGGTATGGGGGGAGTCACTCTGTGGAACGGCTCCCCGTGGTGTGGCGCTGCCTGGTCGCCTCATAAAGGATGGCCGCGGTCGCATTCGCCGCGTTCAGGGAAGACGCGTGCCCGGTCATCGGAATGCGAGTGAGGACATCGCACGCCTCTTTCCACGCGGCCGACATTCCGGAGTGCTCGTTGCCGGTCACGATCAGGGTGGGACCGGTGAGATCGACGTCCCAAACGTCAGCCGTGCCGGCTTCATCGGTGCCGACGATCTGCACATTGATGCCCTGGTCGCGCAACTGCGCGACCCAATCGAGAACCTGACGGATGCTGGAAAGCCGCACTGTCGGGGTCATGATCGCCGATCCCGTAGAAGCTCGCAGCGCCTGCGGGTCGTAGGGATCGGCGGCGTGGCCCGTGGTGATCACGCCGTGCCCGCCGAGCGCATCGACCGTGCGCACGATCGAGCCGATGTTGCCTGGCGAGGCTGGGCGATCCAGTGCCACGTACAGCCCGTCGGCCGGCGTCGGCAGGCGCGACAGATCATCCGCCGGAATGCCGGCGATCAGCAGCAGTTCCGGTGCGTCATCGCTCTTCTCTCCGAGCTCGGCCATCAGCTCCGGCGCGACCAGATACGGCACCGCACCTGCGCGCTCCGCAGCCTCGATCGTCTCCGACGCCCACGACGAGCGTGTGCTGCCATGCGTGATCAGCACCGCACGCAGCGACAGGTCTGATGCCAGCGCCAGGTTGATGGGGCGCACGCCCTGCACGATCATCTCTCCCGCGCGATTGCGCTTGGTGCGATTGCCGAGCAGGGTCTCCCAATACTGGAAGGTCGCGTTCCTGGTCGATACGGCCTTGGTGCGACGCGGTCGAGAATCCGGAGACATCGTGTGGGCTGGGCCTCTCTGCGGGGGTGTGTCGCCGGGGCGGCGACACCTTCGAGCGTACCGAGACTCAGTACCAGTTGACCGCCTGCGAGTGACCCCACGCGGAGCACGGTGAACCGTACACACGCTGGATGTAGTCCAGGCCCCAGCGGATCTGGGTCGTGGCGTTGGTTTGCCAGTCGGCGCCGAAGCTTGCCATCTTGTTTCCGGGCAGTGACTGGGGGATGCCAGTGGCGCCGGAGGGGTTATACGCCTGGTAATCCCAGCCGGATTCCTTCTGCCACAGCGAGTTCAGGCAGGAGAACTGGTCGGCGCCCCAGCCGTAATCGCTGGCCGCGATCTGCTGCGCCACGGCCCGAGCGCCATCCGGAGTGTTGGCCGCCGCGAGGGCAGCCACGGCAGCTTCTGCCGCCCGCTTTTGTGCGACCGCAGTATCCAATCGCTCGCGCACGGCCGCGCTCTGGGTCACCACCTGCTCGGTTTCCGACGCCAGATCGCCGGTGCGCTCTACGCGATCCAGTACCGCGTCCGCATCGGGGTCATCGAGCCGATCCAGCGCGCTCAGTAGCCCCGCCGTATCGATCGCGATGGAGTCTGGGCCCAAATCGAGTCCGGAGGAGCGTGCATCCGTGACGACGACGGCTGCGTCGTTCAACGCAGCGCGCGACGCCGCGGTCGCAGCTTCTGCCTCGTCGAGGCCGATGCCGAGGTCAGCCGCCTCCATAACGACAGCTCGAGCCGGGCCTGCCGCAGATGCGGGGGCTGCGGTGGCGATACCAAGGGTGGCGAGAACGCCGATCGCTGCGCCGGCGACGAGCGTAAGGGCGGCGATGCGTGGGCGGACAGGGGCGAGCAGAGCAGTTTCGGGCATGACGAACGTAACGATCCTTTGAAGTAACGGGGGCCGAATGGCCGGCGCGCTCTCGGGTCAAGCGCGCAAGGTAACGATTCTGCATCAGCGTCCCTGTGTGTGGCCTCCCGGATTCCTGGATGCCCGGTGTGAACGATGCGAAGGGAAAACTCGCTACTCGGCGTTGCCAAGTAGCGGTACCTGTTCGACGTCGCCGCAGCGCCGAACGATGTGCGTGAATCGATCAGCCTGACCTGGTAGGAAACCCCTCGATCGTGGGCACGGGCGCGCTCCGACTTGTTCGTGGGGGTTAACCGGGGGCGAACTTTGTGGCCATGTCGTGGCGGGAATCGAATCGGGCACCGCCGAACCCTATATTCGGAGTCAAGTCGCCCTGCGATATTCCGGTCCGCAGAGCGACAGAGACACACAGCGTTGCCGTTGCACGTGCCGCCCGACTTCGTCGCGCGTACGTCAGCGGCGTGGCAGTGGTTGAGCGCCGAGGGGGCAGCAGTGATGAGGAATGCGCAGAGACGCCGTACACGCGGACGTGGCACAGAGGAGCTCGGGTTCGGACAGCACATGCGGCGTATCGCTGCCCTCGCCGCCTCAGCACTCGTCGTCGGATTGTTCGCAGCAGTGTCACCGCTGGCAGCTCCCACCGCGAGCGCCGCGCCGGGCGATCCGTTCGATGGCTCACGGCCTACGGTATTCGTCGCGCAGTCGCAAACAGGCGACCCTACGGGGATGTACCGCTCGGAGACCTCCGGAGACGGCACGTACGCATTCACGCCCGAGGGTGGTCCGATCGCCAGCGGCAACTACAACGCGATCAGCTACAACGCCGATACTCAGCTTGTTTATGGCGCAGTGATCACCGCCATCGGAGCGATTCCGCGGAACGCGTTCGTGCGCATCGGCGAGGGCGGTTTCGTGACCCGAGTCGGCTCGGCGACCTACCCAGTGGCGCAGTGGGCTGGTGCGTTCAACCCTGCAAACAACCGGCTCTACACGACCAATGGCGGGGTGGGCATATCGGCCGTTCTCTACCAGGCGAATCCCGCCACGGGAGCGATCACCGCCGGTGCCACGATCACCGGCACGAACTGGACGCTGGCAGACTTCGAGTTCCACGACGGATACCTCTGGGCCTTCAATTACAACGCCGCTCAGCCGGCCGGCACAATCGCCCGCATCGATCCGACCACGGGCATCCTCACAAACTTCCCCGGAGTGATTCCGGGTGCGGTGGGTGGCGCCTGGGGTGCAGCCTGGAAGTTCGGAAACGGGAACCTCGGATTCTCCAACAACGGCACCGGCAACATTGCGCAGCTTCGCATCACGGATGGCGCTTCCGCGACGCCCACGTTCGAGGTCATCTCGATGTCCGCAGGTCCTCCCTCATCGGGTAATGACGGCACGGCGATCCCCGGCGACCCGGTGGATCTGGTGATGGACAAGGCCGCTCCGCCGACGTTCGTTCCCGGTGGTGACGTGACATACACCCTCACGGTGATGAACAACGGCCCCGGCGAATCAAGCGGCTGGGCCTTCTCCGACGTCGTACCGGCCGAGTTGACGGGCGTGACTGTCACGAGCGCCGACGCCACCTGCACCGCCAACGGCAACACGGTGAACTGCGCGGGCGGTCGCCTGCTTGCAGGGGACAGCGTAGAGATCACGATCACGGGTACCTCCTCTGCGACAGCGGTGGCCTGCTTCAGCAACACCGCGACCGTGCTCGGCAACGAGCTCGACCCGGATGAGACGAACAACTCCGATTCCGCGGAGGTATGCCCTCGCATCCTCGAGATCACCAAGCAGTCTGACGCCACGCAGGACACGCGCGTGGGCGACACGGTGACGTACATCGTCACAGCGACCAACGTCGGTGCTGCCGACTACACCGACGCGGATCCCGCCTATGTGTTCGACGACGTCTCGGCAGTTCTCGACGATGCGACCTACAACGCTGATGCTTCCGCGACGCTTCCAGGCACGGTGTCCTACACCGCTCCGACACTCAGTTGGTCTGGTGCACTCGCTGCCGGCGCGACGGTCGAGCTGGAGTACACCGTCACGTTGGTTGCGGGCGGCGATGGCGACGTCCGCAACGTGGCGTGGGAGCCCAACGTCCCGACGGACTCGACTCCTCCGACGTGTGCTCCGCCCGTCGACGGTCGTGACCCGGTGACCGGGGAGAGCTGTGCAGAGGTCGAGTTCCTGCTGCCCAAGCTCACCATCACGAAGACCGCGGATCGCACCGACCTTCCCGCGGTCGGGGAGAGCGTCGAGTACACCGTCGTCGTGACCAACGTCGGCCCCGGTGTGTTCACCGCGGCAGAGCCGGCAACCTTCACCGATGATCTGACTGAGGTTCTCGACGACGCCACCTACGTCTTCGGGAATTTGTCGTCGGGGGTCGTGATGTACGTCGAGCCCAAGCTCTCCTGGTCCGGCGCCCTCGGTGTCGGCGAGTCGGCCACCGTAACCTACTCGGTCGTCTACACGGGTGCCGGCGACCAGCTCCTCGACAACCGGGCGTGCATTCCCGCCTCGGAGACGGCTGCCGGCCAGCCGAGCTGCGACACTGTGCAGATACCTGGCTCTGATCTGACGCAGTGGAAGCAAGCGACGCCGTCGTCGGATCCCGTAGTTGCGGGATCGACCATCACTTACACGCTGTTCTTCAACAACACAGGGGAAGCCCCGGCAACGGTCAACGCCGTGGACAACCTCGTGCACGTTCTCGATGATGCTGAGGTCACCATCGAGCCGGTCTCGCCCAACGGGTTGACCGTCGTGCGCGATGGGGACGAGATCGCGATCAGCGGCGAGGTGCCGGTAGGCGAGCAGTACACCGTCACCTACACCGTGACCGTTCTGCCGGATGCCGAGCGCGGCGACAGCATCGCGACGAACTTCCTGCTTCCGCCGGGAGAGACACCTCCGGGGGTCGATGTGTGCGTGCCGACCGATCCGCAGCAGCCGGACTGCACGACCACTCCGATCAGCGGGGTTACCTACGCCAAGTCCGTGGTCGCCTCGGAGAATCCGGTGAGCGCAGGCACGGAGCTCACCTACACGATCGTCGTTACCAACACCGGCGCGACCGATGTCGCAGTCAACCGCGACGACGACTTGAACGGCGTGCTCGACGACGCGACGATCACAACCGCCGTCGCATCCGACACGGCAACCGTCACAGCGACAGGACCCGATGCGGGGATCATCGCCATCCGCGGCACGCTGCCGGCAGGCGCAAGCGCCGAGATCACCTATACCGTGACGGTGAAGCCTGCGGCAGAGCGTGGCGACAGCACCGCAGCCAACTACCTGGTGAACCCGGGAGAGGAACCAGACCCGAATTGCGACCCCGCAAGCGGGCAGTGCACATCGACACCGATCAAGAGCTACAGCGTTTCGAAGACCGCAGACAAGGACACCGTTGTTCCCGGTGAGATCCTCACCTACACCGTCTCGGTCGTGAACACCGGAGCCGTCCCCTTCGATGCGGCAGAACCAGCGTCGTTCGTCGATGATCTCGCGGAGGTGCTCGACGACGCGACATACAACGACGACGTCTCCGCCGGCGGCACAGTGGCGGGCGACGAGCTCAGCTGGACCGGCCCGCTCGCCATCGGAGAGACGGTGACGGTCACCTACTCCGTCACAGTCAACGATCCGGCGACTGGTGACGGCGTTCTCGGCAACGCGGTCGTACCGAACCAGACGATCGGCGAGTGCGATCCCGCACTCGTCTGCGAGACGCAGACCCCGGTGCGTTCGCTCACCGTGGAGAAGACTGTCGACGTCGCTTCGGCGATGCCTGGTGACGTCGTCACCTACACCGTCATCGTGACGAATACCGGTCGGGCCGACTACACCGACGAGGTACCGGCGGCTTTCGCCGACGAGCTCGCGGCGGTCCTTGATGACGCCGTGTACAACGACGACGCGTCCGCCGGTGCGACACTCTCCGGCACGGTGTTGTCCTGGTCCGGCCCGCTCGCAGCGGGACAGTCCGCCACCGTGAGCTACTCGGTGACCGTCAACGACCCGATCAGCGGCGACCAAAACCTCGTCAACACTGTCACGTCCCCGTCTCCCGGAAGCACATGTGCGCTCGATGCAGAATGCATCACCGAGACCCCGGTCGCGTCGTTCACCGTGAACAAGGAAGCAGATCAGGTCTCTGTGCTGCCCGGCGGGATCATCAACTACACGGTCACCGTGACGAACACGGGCGAAGTTGCGTACACGACGAGCAAACCGGCGAGCTTCTCCGACGATCTGTCCGGGGTGTTCGACGATGCCGTCTACAACGACGACGTCTCCACCGGCGGTGAGATCAGCGGCAACACGCTCACCTGGTCTGGTGCGCTGCCAGTGGGGGAGAGTGTAGAGGTGACGTACTCGGTCACCGTCGATGCCTCTGTCGCCGGCGACTTCACGCTGAACAACGAGGTCGTACCGACCGCCCCCGGTGGTGCCTGCGATGTGTGCCTGACGGAGACCCCGGTCTCTGCCTTCCACGTCAAGAAGTCTTCCGCGTCAACCGAAGTCGTCCCCGGCAGTGTCGTCGACTACCGGATCGTCATCACTAACACCGGTCAGGTCGACTACACAGATGCCGAACCTGCATCCTTCAGCGACGACCTCGCCGCGGTCCTCGACGACGCAACTTACAACGGCGACGCGGCCAGCGACAGCGGTGCGGGCGTCGAATACGTCGATGGCGTGCTCGAATGGACCGGGCCACTGGCGATCGGCGCATCCGTGACTGTTACGTATTCCGTCACCGTCAACGACCCCGCCACCGGCGACCGTCGCCTCGACAACACCGTGGTGACGCCGCCCGGGGGTAACTGTGAGATCGGATCGAATGATCCCGATTGCACGAAGAAGATTCCGGCGGCATCGTTCTCGCTCTCCAAGAGCGCGGATGTGACGAGCGCGGTTCCCGGTGACATCATCACCTACACCGTGACGGTCACGAACACCGGCACCGTCGACTACACGGCCGGCTCGCCGGCGTCGTTCAGCGATGACCTGTCGCGTGTGCTCGACGACGCGGCATACAACGACGATGTGTCCACCGGCGGTGTCGTCACCGACGATCTGCTCGAGTGGAGCGGAGCGCTCGCCGTGGGCGAGGCCGTGACCGTGACCTACTCGGTCACGGTGGACGACCCGGTCACCGGCGACTTCGTCCTGAGCAACGTCGTCACACCGACGGCTCCGGGCGGAGAGTGCATCGAGGGCGAATGCGCGACGACGACACCGATCGCGTCGTACCTCGTCTCGAAGGCTGCTGACCCGGCGACCGTCGTGCCCGGTGATGTCGTGATCTACACGGTCACCGTCGAGAACATCGGCGCCGTTGCGTTCGATGTCGACTACCCGGCGACGTTCACGGACGACCTGTCCGAGGTGCTCGACGACGCCACGTACAACGGCGATGTCACCGCTGGAGGCAGTGTCGCAGGCGAAGAGCTCAGCTGGACCGGCTCGGTCGATGTGGGTGCGACGTCGATCGTCACGTACTCCGTCACGGTCAACAACCCGGCGACGGGTGATGGCACTCTCATCAACGCAGTGATGCCCGATGGTCCCGGTGGCGATTGCGACCCTGATCTCGAATGCGTGGTGGAGACACCGGTGCAGTCGTTCTCCGTGGAGAAGACAGCCGACGTCCCTACCGCGATGCCAGGTGACGTGGTCGCATACAGCGTGACCGTCACGAACACGGGGCACGTGGACTACACCGACGCGGCACCGGCATCCTTCACGGATGACCTCACCGCTGTACTGGATGACGCCGTCTACAACGACGATGTGTCATCTGGTGCAACGGTCGACGGAACGGTGCTGGCCTGGGCTGGAGCGCTGGCAATCGGCGAGTCCGTGACCGTCACCTATTCGGTGACAGTCAACGATCCGATCAGTGGCGACCAGACGCTGCGCAACTCGGTCACCCCCACCGCCCCAGGCGGAGTGTGCGTTACGGACACCGATTGCGTGGTCGAAACACCGGTGGCCTCGTACACGGTGAGCAAGCAGGTGGATGCTGCGACGTCGCTTCCCGGCGGTGTAGTCACCTATTCGATCACGGTGACCAACACCGGCGCGGTTGATTACACCGAGGCGAACCCGGCGAGCTTCTCGGATGATCTCGCAGGTGTGCTCGACGACGCCGTCTACAACGGCGACGTCTCTGCGGGCGGCACTGTCAGCGGCAACACGCTCACATGGACCGGTCCGGTCGCGGCGGGTGAGAGCATCACGGTGACATACTCCGTCACCATCGATGACCCGATCCTCGGCGACTACACGCTTGTCAACGCCGTGATTCCAACGGCGCCCGGCGGAGAATGCGACCTGGAGTGCACGACTCGGACACCGTTGGCGTCATTCCATCTGGCAAAGACGACCGCATCGACCGAGGTGGTCCCGGGTGATGTCGTCGAGTACAGCATTGTCATCACCAACACCGGTCAGGTCGACTACACCGATGCGATGCCGGCTTCCTTCACGGATGACCTCGCGGCGGTGCTCGATGACGCCACCTACAACGGCGATGCGACAAGCGACAGCGGTACAGGCATCGAGTACGTCGACGGCGTGTTGTCGTGGTCCGGCTCGCTTGCGGTCGGGACCAGCGTCACGGTGAGCTATTCCGTGACGGTCAACGATCCGCTCACCGGTGATCACCGACTCGAGAACGCGGTCGTGGCGCCTGAAGGGATCGGTGGCAACTGTGCACCGGGTTCGACGGACCCCGACTGTGTGGCCAACGTTCCCGCGGCATCCTTCACCGTTTCGAAGAGTGCGGATCAGGCATCCGTACTTCCGGGTGACACCGTCACCTACACCGTGACTGTCACGAACACAGGCGAGGTCGCCTACACACAGGAGGAGCCCGCCTCCTTCACCGACGACCTGTCGCGTGTTCTCGACGACGCCACCTACAACGATGACGTCTCAGACGGCGGCACCGTGGATGGTGACACGCTGAGCTGGAGTGGCCCATTGGCCGTCGGCGAGAGCGTCGAGGTGACGTACTCGGTCACCGTGGACGTTCCCGTCGAGGGAGACTTCACGTTGCGCAACGTCGTCATGCCTTCCGCCCCCGGCGGCGAGTGCATCGAGGGGGAGTGCGTCACTCAGACGCACGTCGCGTCGTACACGGTCTCGAAGGCCGCGGACGTCGAAGACGTGATCCTCGGCGGAGTCGTCACCTATAGCGTCACGGTCACGAACACCGGCCAGGTCGCGTACACGGCGGATGCTCCGGCATCCTTCGTCGATGACCTTTCCGACGTCCTCGACGATGCCTCCTACAACGGAGACATCTCGGAGGGCGGCGCGGTAGACGGAGACGAACTGACCTGGTCCGGGCCATTGGCGGTGGGCGAGTCGGTGGTCGTCACCTACTCCGTCACCACCACTAAGCCGGCAACGGGTGACGGGATCCTCCGAAACGCGGTGTTCGCCGACGGGCCTGCAGGCGGCTGCGCCATCGGCACGGAATGCATCGTGGAGACGCCCGTCGCATCCGTGCACGTGACGAAGAAGGCGTCCACGAGTACCGCAGCGGTGGGCGACACTGTGACCTACACGATCACCGTGACCAACACTGGACAGGTCGACTACACGGATGCGCGCCCCGCAGCGTTCACAGACGACCTCAGCTCGGCGCTGAAACTTGGCGTCTACAACGACGATGCTTCTCAGGGCACGACGTACGAGAAGCCGGTGCTGCGCTGGCAGGGAGCGCTTGCGATCGGTGAAAGCATCTCGGTGACGTACTCGATCACGACGACGCGCGTGGGAGAGATCCGCAATATCGTGGTGACGCCGCTGGATTCCGGCGCGAACTGTGCGCCGGAATCGGACGATCCTGATTGCCTGACGACCACTCAGGTCGTTCCGGGACTGGCGATCACCGGTGGCTCCGCCTGGGTACTCGGCGGCGCTGGGGGAGTGGTGCTGGTGGCGCTCGGGATCTGGCTATATGCCAGACGTCGCGGCCTCCACGCCGTGGCATAACAACTCTCCGGACGCTCCTGCCCACCGCCCCACCGATGGGCAGGAGCAGTTGGAGCAGTGCCTCCCGACAGCGGATTCCTCCCCAGGGCGCTCGTTCGGGAGGCATGGCAAGAGGCCAGCTGCACATGCGCTGGCCTCCTCTGCCCGATTGGCCGACGATGCCACGTCATCGATATGGTCGAATCGATCAGAGTGGACGGAGCCGCATTGCAGACGGGCGAGAAGACAATCGATGCCCTCGAGTCTGGGCGGCGAGCCCCGGCTACTTACCGGTTGGATGGCCCAGAACGATTCGTCATCATCCCGGCCGGGTCAGCATCCGAGAGCATCGATCATGTAGTGGCTTGGACGCGGGGTTCGGCCGCCGCGGCATCCGCCGTCGTTGTCTGGCTGGATCCGCGCTCGCAGGCCGAAGGAACGACCGCGCGTGCTGGCGCGCTCTGGGTACGGATGATCACTCTTCTGCACTCGCACGGGCACATCGACGATGACAGGCTCCATCGTGATCTCATGGCCGCCTCTGCCAGTGGGGACAGCGCACTTGGCACTCTGGCGAGAATCATTCAGGACCTGGACCGCGCGGTCGTCGTGGTTTTTCATGGCGAGGGAGCGGCACCGGCTTTCGCCGCGCAGGTGGAATCCGATGTCGCAGACCTGCTCGCCCAGACGACGAAGTTGCGAGTGATCGTGGTGAAAGAGGTCGCTCCTTCGCTGGCGGAACCCCTCGAGTCTTCGAAGGCGGCACCCCGTTGTGTCGACCTTGCGATGCAGAGATTCATCCGTGACACAGGAGCGGCGCCTTATCTCGATGCGCAGCTCGCGAGAGCATTGACGGGTCACGACGACGCGGCACTCCAGCTCGATCGGCTGGTGCAGAAAGGGCTCGGCACCTGGCACGCAACATCCGATGGCAAACCGGAGTTTTACTACGTCGACGGCGTGTACGAAGAAGCGCAGGCTAACGCCACAGGCTTCTCCCGGAGCCGCACCGAGCAGGGCACGGCAGCGGTCATAGCGCGCTGGTTCCTCACCGAGCGATTCGATCCGAGCGCAGCGTTGCCGTTCGCCGTGCGCAGCGGCGACATCGACCTGATCGCTGCGGTCGGCATGCGATTGTTCCCCCTGGGCGGAGACGACGGTGATGTGTACGCAGACATGATCCGACGCATTCCACGATCCGAGCAACTGGCGCATCCGATCCTGGCGCTGTGGATGGGCACCCAGCTCGCCCTTCAGCCCGACGGCATGGATCGCGCAATGGTGTATCTCCGGGCAGCAGGTGACAGGGCTGCTGCTACCGCGCGTTCGCTCCCGCCTACCGAACGTGCGATCCTCGACGGAGTGGAGGCGTATGTGCTGCGCCGGAGTGGTCAGGTGAGCGCGGGACGTGCGAAGGCGAGGATCGCGTCACGTGACCTGGCGAAGCTCGCGCTGAATCGAAAGCTCGATCCCTCTCTGAATCAGGTTCTCGTGACCGTGTGGCATCAGGTGGGCGTCAGCCTCGTCTACGCCGGGGCGCGCAGCGAAGCGGTCGAGCTCTACCGTCTTCTCTTCGACTACTGCGACGAGCATGCGCTGGGGCATCGGCGCAACTCATCGGCGTCGATGCTCGCGTTCATCGCCGCCGACAACGGTTCCGTTCGCGAAGCCGAGAGGTGGCTGGAACTGGTCATCGAGGAGGATTGGCCGTCGGCGTGGCGTACCGGTTACACCAGAACCTACCGTGACCTCGCCGAGATACTGATCGCTGTGAACCAGGTGGACGCGATGCGTCTCGACGGAGTCTTGTCACGCTTCATCGCGTTCGAATCAGAGACGGAGCATTGGGATATTGTCGTGTTCGCGCAGGTATGCGCCGCGTTGATCCGGGGCGATGTCTCGGCGGCATCGACCTGGTTCGATGAGCGTGTCGGTGAGCGGCTCGATGGGACGACGCATCCAGTCATCCGTGAACGCCTGCGCCTGTTGCGCCTGATGCTACGAGCGGCCGGCGCCGATCCTCACCAGGAGATCACGGGGCGACGGACGGTCGCAGCCAGGGCCACGCACGCTGCTCTCAGTGCAATCATCGCCGCGCGCACGGCGGATGCGGACCGGGCGGTGGCAGATGCCGTCACCGCAGGCCTCTCGGCACGCACCCCACTTGAGCAGGGCTTTGCGATCATCGCCTCGCTGCTCGTGGCCCGCCACAGCGCCCACTCCGTCGATCTCGTGACTGCGCGCACCAAACTCCATATGCTGGCTGAGATCCATGGACTGCGCTTCCCGCTCATCTATCTGTCCGCGTCTGATCGTCAAGCATTGCTCGCCGGGTCAGGTGCCGGCACCGAATCGCCGCATCCCCTTCAACCGGTGCTGCGGGCGGTGCCGACCTGTGTGCAATCGGACGGAATGGAGACCCGCCGGGCTCTGCTGACGCGTCAGGAGATCGCCGTGCTGCGCGCCCTGTGTGCTCACAGCTCACGGCAAGACATAGCGGAGCAACTGCACTTGTCGGTGAACACGGTGAAGGTGCATCTCGGATCCGTGTATCGAAAGCTCGGTGTTCACTCGCGCGCGGAGGCTCTGGTGGCCGCATCGCTGCTCGGTGTGCTCCCGAAAGAACGATGAATATCGGTGTGCCCGCGCTACTCGACGAGCTTGCCCTCGGAGGAGACGTTGCGGATGAGTGCTTGGATCTCGGCCGGCACCGGTGGGATCTCCTCGCGCGTCACGCCGGTGGCGGGCGACCAGACGAGGTTCACCTGCAGTGCCGGATCAGTCTCGGGGAAGTCGCTACGGTTGTGGCATCCGCGGGTCTCGCGCCGCTCCAACGCCGCTTCGAGAGTTGCCCGCGCAGCCAGGGCCGAGCCCTTGAGGTCGCACGCGTGCGCGAGATCCTGGAAGCCGGCGATGTCGGGATGGATTCCGACGTCGTTCATGCGTTCCTCGATGAGGGCGAGCTCCGCAAGACCGGTACGCAGCCCGTCCTCGGAGCGCACCACACCGGCATACTCGGTCATCATGTTGCGGATGCCGCGCTGCAGCGCGCGCACATTCTCACGCCCGTCGGCTGCCAACAGATCATCGATCTCGGCGCGCGCCTGCGCGACAGCGACCGGGGAGCGTCGTTGCGAGTCCAGCGCCGAGGCATGTGCGACCGCCGCCTGGCCGACCAGCCGCCCATACACCAGCAGCTCGATCAAAGAGTTGCCTCCGAGACGATTCGCGCCGTGCAGGCCGCTGGATGCTTCGCCGATCGCGTAGAGTCCGTCGACGTCGGTGCCATGGTCCTCCGGGCGTACCCATACGCCGCCCATCGAATAGTGCGCGGTCGGGGCGATCTCGATCGGATCGGTCGTGATATCGAGCATCTGCAGTTCCATCATCGTCTGGAAAACGCGGGGGAGGCGGGACATGATCGTCTCGCGAGGAAGATGCGACACGTCGAGCCAGACTCCGCCGTTCTGCGTTCCGCGGGCTTCAGCGATCTCGGTGTATGCAGCGAGAGCCACACGGTCGCGGGTCGACAACTCCATCCGCTCGGGGTCGTACTTCGACATGAAGCGCTCGCCGAGCGCGTTGCGCAGGATGCCGCCCTCACCGCGCGCCGCCTCGGAGATCAGCGTGCCGGCTGCATTCTCGGGTTCGATGATGCCGGACGGATGGAACTGCACGAGCTCGGGATCGCGCAGCCGCGCCCCGGCGTCGACTGCCAGGCGGAACGCGTCCCCGGTGTTCTCATCGCGACGCGATGACGTGCGGCGCCAGATCCGGGTGTGTCCGCCCGCAGCCAGGATCACGGCATCCGCGTGGATCAGATAGCGCGTGCCGTCTGACTGGTCGAACCCGTACGCGCCGAAGACGACGTTGTCCTTCACCAGGATGCGTGTGATGTACACGCCGTCGAGGATCGGTACATTAAGCTGCTCGGCCCGTCGTACGAGCGTGCGCTGAATCTCGAGTCCGGTGTAGTCGCCCGCAAATGCGGTGCGGCGGAAAGTATGGGCGCCGAAGAACCGCTGCGAGATGCGCCCGTCGTCTTCACGAGCGAAGCCCATACCCCAGCGCTCCAGATCACTGATGCCTCGTTCAGCACCGCGGGTGACCACTTCGACGGTGTGCGGGTTCGCCAGGAAGTAACTCTCCTTGATGGTGTCGGCGGCGTGCTGCTGCCAGCTGTCGTCAGGATCCATCGTGCCGAGAGCAGCGTTGATGCCACCCGCCGCGAGCGAGGTGTGCGCGTCATCGCGGTGACGCTTACCGACCGCCAGCACATCGACACCGCGTTCGGCGACTTCGATGGCTGCGCGGAGGCCGGAACCGCCGGTTCCGATGACCAGGACGGTGGTGGAGATCTGTCGCTCGCGTGTCGTCATCCTTCCACGCTAAGAACATGCAGCCAATAACTCCAATGCATTGTTCTTCTGGTGTCAATAGACTAAGCACATGAACCTGGAGCAACTGCGCGGTTTCGTTGAGATCGCCGAGATCGGGCACTTCACGCGCGCGGCTGAGAATCTGCACCTCGCTCAGCCATCGCTGAGCCGGCAGATTTCAACGCTTGAGCAGGAACTCGGTTCGGAACTGTTCCATCGCGCTCGCGGTAACATCTCGCTCACCGCAGCGGGGGAGGTTCTGTTGCCTCGGGCGCGGCGGATGCTGGCGGATGCCGAAGCAGTTCGCTCCGAGATGGCCGAGCTGGCCGGACTTCAGCGCGGGCGCGTGCGCCTGGGGGCTCCACCCACGCTGTGCATCAGTCTGGTGGCCGAGGTGATGAGCGCATTTCACGCGGCCCACCCCCGCGTCGAACTGCAACTGACCGAGGCAGGCACGCATCCGCTCGTCGAAGATCTTGCCGCCGGAGCGCTAGATATGGCACTGATCACCGCGTCAGAAGGGCTCCCGGTCGCGGGGGCGGCGCTGGTGCGCACTCCGCTGCTCACCGAAGAGCTCGTTGTGGTCTCGTCAGCTGCGCAGCCGCCGGTGGCTGATGGGGAGAGCATCGGCCTGCACGATCTCGCTCGGTTGCCGCTGGTGTTTCTTGCGGAGAGCTATAGCCTGCGCGCAGCGACCGATGCGGCCTTCCGTGCCGCCGGTCTCGGCCCGACCCCGGTGGTCGAAGGGGCCGAGATGGACGCAGTGCTGCGCTTCGTCGAACGCGGACTCGGCGTCGCCGTCGTTCCGGCGATGGTGCTGCTTGATCGGCCGAGTCTGCGGTCGATGCGGTTGGGGGATCGAAGGCTGACTCGGACGGTCAGTCTCGCGCATCGCTCGGACGTGAATCTGACCCGGGCAGCCACCGCCATGCGGGCCAGCATTCTCGCCACTGCGGACGACTTCGCCGCCCGCTCATCGGGCACAACCAGTCTCACTTCGTGAATCACTGAAGGTCTCAGTTCGGTCACATGCTTGCGGATTAATTAATAAGTGTGGATTATTAATTAATCCACCGTTCGCGGTGGTCCACCGAGAGACTCACAGAGGAGTTCAGATGCGTAAGATCATGCGCGTGGCAGCGTTCGCCACGGCTGGAGTGGCCGCCCTAGCGCTGGCCGGATGCGGTTCAAGCGGCAGCGCCGCCGGCGGAAGCGAGCTTCCCGAAGGAATCCCGGAAACGGTGGATGCTTCAGGTGAGACCCTCACCGTCTGGATCATGCAGGACGACTACAACGATGCGTCGCTCGAGGCCATCAAAGCCGAGTTCACCGAGCGTACCGGTGCGGAAGCTGATGTCCAGATCCAGCAGTGGGACGGCATCGGCACCAAGCTCTCCACCGCGCTGGGCACCTCGACCCCGCCGGACGTCGTCGACATCGGCAACACGCAGGTGGCCGGTTACGCTGCAAACGGTGCCCTGATGGATGTCACCCCGTACAAGGACGACCTCGCTCAGGGGAACACCTGGCTGTCCGGACTCGAAGACCCGGCGACGGTTGACGGCACCCTGTACGCCGTTCCCGGCTTCGCCGGCAACCGTGCGGTGATCTACAACAAGACCATGTGGGCTGAAGCCGGTGTCACCGAGGCACCCACCAGCTGGGACGAGTTGACCAGCGCTCTGGACAAGGTCCAGGCCGCCAACGCCGCCAGCGACTTCTCGGCCCTCTACCTGCCGGGCCAGCACTTCTACGTCGGACTGCAGTTCGTCTGGGACCATGGCGGGGAGATCGCCACGCAGAACGACGACGGCACATGGACGTCGACCGCGAGCGACAACATCGAGGCGCTGGCAGAGTGGCAGAAGTTCCAGGACGCCTACTCGGTGGCCGCCGCAGACACAGTATTCACGGACAGCCCTGAGCAGGAGCAGATCCTGGCTGACGGCAAGGCTGGCGCGATCATCGCCACCAACGGCGCGATGGCAACGGTCCTTGCTGCCAACCCAGACCTCACCGAGGACGACCTCGGCACCTTCGCACTGCCGAGCCAGACCGGCACGGGCACACAGCCCGTCATGCTCGGCGGCTCGGACTGGGGCATCGCAGCCAAGAGCGACAACCAGCTGCTCGCCCTGATCTGGATTCAGATCGCGACCAGCGACGTGATCCAGAAGGACCACGTCTTCGGCGACCAGGGCCTGATGCCCAACTCTGTCGAGGTCGGCGAGCAGATCCTCGCTGATGTCCCCGAGGTCAAGAGCGGATTCTTCTCCGCAGCGCTGACCTCGCGCGCCACACCGGCCTCGCCCGGATGGACCGACGTCGAGAGCTCGGGAGTCCTGAAGGACATGTTCTCCACGATCGCCTCTGGTGCCGCGACACCGGAGGAGGCCGCGGCCACGTACGACGAGAAGGCCAACGCGTACCTGCAGTGACATATCGGGGTGGGCGCCAGAACGGCGCCCGCCCCGTTCGGCTGCACTCGACCCGGAGAACGAAGTGACCCAGAAGACACCAAGATCGGCCCGTGCTTTCGCGGACCGTCGACTGCCAGCATTCCTGCTGATGACGCCAGCGGGCCTCCTGCTGCTGGCGGTGACGATCATCCCGCTTGGCGTGATGATCTGGATGGCCTTCACCGACTACAACAGGAAATCGCTGTTCACCGGTGCATACTCGATCGTCGGGTTCGATAACTTCCTCGACATTCTCACGAACGACGAATTCTGGTGGTCGTTCATCCGCACGATCCTCTTCACCGCCGCCCTCGTCGTCGGCAGCCTCCTCATCGGCGTCGCGATCGCCCATCTCATGACGCGCCTGGGATCGAAGATGCGCGTCCTCGTCACGATCGTGCTCGTGTTCACCTGGGCGATGCCCAACGTCGCCGCCTCCCTGGTGTGGAACTGGCTGTTCCAGCCCGGTTACGGAGTGTTCAACTGGATGCTCACGCAGCTGCGTGTGTTCGGCGACATGACCAATACGGACTGGGGCTCGGACACCGGTCTCGCATTCACCTCCATCTGGTTGCTGGTTGTCTGGCAGGCTGTGCCCTTCCTCGCGATGACCGTCTACGCCGCTGAGACTCAGGTCTCGCCGGAGTATAAGGAGGCTGCGCGACTGGATGGCGCCTCCGAACGGCGGATCTACTTCAACGTGACCCTGCCCTTCCTGCAGCCCACGATCCTGCTTGTCACGATCCTCTCCGTGATCTGGGACTTCAACGTGTTCAACCAGATCTGGCTGGTCTCCCAGGGCGGCCCGGACGGCACCACCGCGACGCTCGGCGTCTTCACCTACATCACTGCCTTCGTCTCCTTCGACCTCGGCACCGGAGCGGCGCTCGCACTCATCACGGCCATCCTGCTTGCCGCGCTGACGAGCGTCTACATCCGCCATCTCATCCACTCCGGGGAGGACGACCTGTGAGCACCATCACTTCGACCAGGAGCCGACGCGCGGGGAAACTGAACCGCACGTCGCCGACGGCAAACGTCATCGCGTTCGTCTTCTGCGTGCTCTGGGCCTTCCCGATCTATTGGATGGTCAAAACCGCGTTCACGAAGCGTTCCGATGCGCTCAGCTCCACGCCGCAGTTCTTCCCCACCGACCCGACGCTCGCCAACTTCCACACCGCACTGTTTCAAGCAGGCTTCTTCGAGAACCTGCGCAGCTCGGTGATCGTGGTGGTCGGCGCCGTCGTGTTCGCGATCGTGGCCGGACTGTTCGCTTCTGCCGCACTGTCGCGTTTCCGCTTCAGTGGCCGCCGCACCATCTTGGTGACCATCCTGCTGATCCAGATGATCCCCGGGGGAGCGACGCTGATCCCGCAGTACTTCGTCTTCAACGCGACGGGGCTGCTGGGAACATACTTCGGGCTCATCCTCGCCTACGTGTCGGCAACGCTCCCGTTCTCGATCTGGATGATGCGCAGCTTCTTCCTCGCGCTGCCCAAGGAGCTCGAAGAGGCCGCGCAGCTGGACGGCGCGACGACGTGGCAGGTACTCACCCGCATCCTTTTCCCCCTCGTGTTGCCGGGCGTGCTCGCCACGAGCGTGTTCACCTTCATGAACGCTTGGAACGACTACCTCATCGCCTACACCTTCATGAAGGATCAGTCGATGTACACGCTCCCGGTGTGGCTGGCCTCATTCAGCTCTCCCATTACCGGAACAGACGTCAGTGGGCAGATGGCGGCATCCGTGCTGTTCTCGCTGCCTGTGGTCGTGCTGTTCGTCTTCCTGCAACGAAAACTCGTCACCGGCATGACCGGCGGGGCGGTGAAGGGCTGATGATGAAGCACACTGTGATTCCGCGTCCACGTCAGTTTGTCGAGGGCGTCGGAGAGTTCGTCATCACCGAGTCGGTCGAGGTGCTCAGGGTTCCGGATGCCGCGGATGCTGTCGCCCTGCTGACTGAGCGGCTGTGGGCCGGAGCGTGCATCCGCGTCGATAACGCTGAATTCGATTCGGCCGGGATCTGCTTCGTCGATGATGCCGCGCTGCAACCGGAGGCCTACCGGCTGGAGGTCGCACCACTGGTCATCACGATTCACGCGTCGGATGCGGCTGGCTTCCACCACGGCGTCATGACGCTGCTGCAGCTGATGGGCGAGCACGTCTGGCGCGCAGCATCCACTCATCCGCGCACCGTAACGATCCCCGCCTGCCGGGTCGAAGACGAGCCGGCGTTCGCCTGGCGCGGCATCATGATCGACGTCGCTCGGCACTTCCTGCCGGTGCGCGAGGTGCTGCGCATCGTCGATCTCATGGCGATGCACAAGTTCAACCGACTGCACCTGCACCTCACCGATGATCAGGGGTGGCGCATTGAGATCCGTGCCTTCCCACGGTTGACCGAGATCGGCGCCTGGCGAGACCGCACGCAGGAGGGGGCCGACGACGCGAACGCTCCCGAGGTGATTCGCCCGCACGGCGGCTTCTACACGCAGCAGGACATCCGCGAGATCGTGGCCTACTCCGCCGCCCGCGGCATCACCGTCGTTCCTGAGATCGACCTGCCCGGTCATTCCCAGGCGGCGATCTCCGCCTACCCAGAGCTGGGAGTTCCCGGCCCCGATGGCGCGCAGCCGCAGGTCGAGGTCTACCCGCGCTGGGGTGTGAGCGTGTATCCGCTGAACGCGGAGAACGCGACAGTGGACTTCTTCCGAACCGTGCTCGACGAGGTGCTTGAACTTTTCCCCGCTGTCGACATCGGGCTGGGCGGAGACGAGGTTCCTGCCGGCCCATGGGAGGCAGACCCGCGCTCGCAGCAGCTGGCCCGGGAACGCGGACTCGCCGGTCCTCGCGAACTGCAGTTCTGGTTCCTCGAGCAGCTGCGCGCGCATATCGAGCAGAGCGGTCGGCGCATGCTCGCCTGGGACGAAGTGCTCGAGCATGACGTCACCGCGGATGTGACGGTGCTCGGCTGGCGAGGGGATGCCGGCATCGGTGAAGCTCTGCGTCGCGGCATCCCGGTCATCGCGTGCCCCGACAATCAGCTCTACTTCGACTACCGGCAATCCGATGATCCCCGCGAGCCGATCCCGGTCGGCGTTGTGGTCGGGCTGCGAGAAGTTTACGACTTCGACCCGATCCCGGCATGGGCGAGCGAGCATCAGGCCACCTTCCTGCGCGGTGCCCAGGCGAACCTGTGGGCGGAGCACCTGGATTCCGGACGCGTCCGCGACTACATGCTGTGGCCGCGCGCTTGCGCGCTCGCTGAGGTGCTGTGGAGCGGGCCCGGTGGCGACTTCGACGAGTTCTCAGCACGGCTCGATACGCACCTCGGACGACTCGACGAGCGTGGCGTGGAGTACCGGCGCGGCTCGGGGCCGCTACCGTGGCAGGAACGACCCGGAGTCAGCGGGCGAATTCAGAATCAGGCGGAACGTCAGCAGCAGATCGACGAGCTGACCTCGATGATCGTGCGGTGACGGAGCCAGGAAAGCAGGACGACGTGGTGGTGGCACGAGAGCCCAACGACGCCGATGCGCGTGGCATCCTGTCGCTGACTCCCGATGAACTCAAGGCGCTTCGTCGCTCACGAAAGCACTCCGGCGGTGAGGCGATTCACGTCACGCGGCAACACAACCTGTCGGTGATCCGACGGCTGCTGTACGCGAACGGCCCGCAGACCAGGCCGGAGCTTGCTCGGCTGAGCGGGCTGTCGTTGCCGACGGTAGGCGGGCTCGTCTCCGAGCTCGTGGGGGCCGGCACCGTGCATGACCTGGGCGTGGTGGCCGAGGCGCGCGTCGGTAAGCCCGCTTCTCGTGTGGCGATCGACGCCGAAGGCAACTGCACCATTGTGCTCGATCTCACCCACGACGACACTTTCACCGGAGCGATCATCGACCTCGACGGCACCGTCGTAGATCGGGCACAGATCAGTATCGGCGGCGCGCACGGCGAGCCGGCGCTGGATTATGCCGTCGACCTGGCGAGACTGCTGATCAAGCGCGCCTCCAGTCAGGTGATCGGCATCGGCGTCGCATCCCCGGGGCTCGTGGACGACACCGGTCTCGTGCATGTTGCCGACCGGCTGCGCTGGCGAGACGTGCCGCTGGCAGACACGATCCAAACCCGCACCGGTCTTCCGACCGTCGTCGGCAACGACGTCAACCTGCTCGCGCTCGGCCTCAGCCGTTTCCGCAACCGATCCGGCCGCGACGCGATCGTCGTCGACATGGCGAACGGCGTCGGCGCGGCCGTGCTCGAGGGCGGTGAGCCGGTGCTGGGCGAGCAGTTCGCGGCGGGTGAGATCGCACACCTCACCGTCGACCCCGGCGGCGAGCTGTGCCCATGCGGTCGGCGTGGATGCCTCGACATGGTCGTGGGCGCACCACACCTTCAGCGACGGGTCGCAGCCGTTGGCGCGGAGGTGCTGGAGCCGGCCGGTCGCACGCTCGGCGAAGTGCTCGCACCGATCGTGATCATGCTGAACATCAACGTCGTCGTTGTGGTGGGCCCGGGAGGCCTTGTCGAAGGGGCGTTCGCGGACGGTGTGGTCGACGGCATCCATTCACGGCTGCGCCCGGCGATCATCGAGGGGCTGAAGATCGAAGTCGGCGCGAACGACCCGGACCTCGTGCTGCTCGGCGCCGCGGCCGCAGTCATGGAGTCTCAGCTCGGTGTGCGCTGAGCGCCCGCCACCCACCGCGCGTACCACCCACTGCGCGCGCTAACGGCCGATTATTGGGTCTCCGGCAGCGTCCTTGCGTGGAGGATGCCGGACGCCGCGCCGAGCGTCGCGCCGACCACGGTGTCGATGATGCGCTCGAGTGCCACGTCCATCGATCCGATCTGGCCCGTGGCGGCTCCTGTCAGCAGTAAAACGAGCGGTGTGATGATCATGAGCGCGAGGGCGTAGTGACGAACCACCACGAGTTCGACCGAGAACTGCATGATGCCCAGCAGGAGCGCAATCCACAGGCCGGACGGATGCAGCAGCGCCAGCAGCGCATAGACTCCGACGCCCAGCACCGTGCCCAGCATCCGGTGCAAGCCGCGCTGCAAGGCGGCCTTGCGCGCGGCGGCTGACCCGATCACCGCGATGGCGGCTCCGACGATCCAGTAGCTGCGACCGGGGTCGACGAAAGAACCGATCACGACCCCGAGTACGGAAACGATGGCCACGCGCAGAAGGAGTATCTTCGCATCGGCGTCCAGCGCCGGCCCGGGCAGCAGCTCGCTCAGCCGGCGCGCGCGTCGGGCGCGCACGCGGGAGATGAGCAGTGGAGATACGGCGACCAGATACGCGAACAGGCACCCGACGGCAACAGCAGCGGTGTACGCGAGCGGCGTGACCTGAGCGTGAGCCACGACCTGGGCTGACAGCCCGAACATCAGCACGAAGAAGAGTGGGCCGGGAGGACCCAGGCTGAATCCGAACGCGAGCCCGGCGCTGATAAGCGCGATGGCAACGACGCCGATGCTGACCAGCCATGGACCTGCGGCGGCGTACGCACCGGCCGTGGCGCTCAGGGTGAGCCCGATGCCGACCAGCGGCAGCACTTTGGCGCGCTCGACCACGGGGGAGGCGCCGGCGAACAGCACAGTGAACGCGCCGGATGCGGCGACATAACCCAGCGTCGGCATACCCAGCAACGTCATCACGACGATCGGCACGGTGAGTCCGATCGCTGCCTGCAGTCCCAGCTGCCATCGAGGGCCACGGGAGGGGGCGAAGGCGAACAGGCTCACGACTCCATTGTCCTCCTGGTGCGTAACGCCGAAGCCCCGCCGCTGGCGTTCCGGTCGCAGTTTATGTCGTCTGGAGGCCGTCATAACGACAGCAATTGCGACCGGAATCATGGCGGTGCACCGGATAGTCTGGCTCGATGACTGCAGTGACAGCGCGGCCGGGCATCGCTGACCGGCTCTCTCGGATGATTCAGCTGCCGACGGTGTCGGCCGAACTGGAGCAGCGCGGCGCGCAGCCGTTCGAGGATTTCGTCACGCTGATCGCAGAACTGTACCCGCTGACGCATGCACAGCTCGCGCTCGAGCGGCACACCGAGTTCGGATTGCTGTTTCATTGGGAAGGCCGCGCCGAGGCATCCGATGGTCCACTCGTGCTCATGGCGCACTACGACGTCGTCCCCGTCGATGAGAGTGACGATTGGACTTACCCGCCCTTCGACGGCGTCATCGCCGACGGTTTTGTATACGGGCGCGGAGCCCTCGACGACAAGGGGCCGCTGATCGTCGTGCTCGAGGCCGTTGAGAACCTCCTTGCCGCAGGCTTCGTGCCCGCGCGTGATGTCTACCTTTCCTTCGGCGGCAACGAAGAGACCTTCGGCGCGGCAGCCGTCGAAATCGCCCGGGTCCTGAAAGACCGCAGAGTCGTGCCATGGCTTGTGCTCGACGAGGGCGGAGCCGTCGTCGACGCCCCTCTCTCATTCGTGCAGGGCCGCGCCGCGATGGTCGGAGTCGGCGAGAAGGGCGTCCTCACCCTGAACCTCAGTACCCGGGGCGAGGGTGGCCATGCTTCTGCACCGCCCACGCTCACCGCGGTCCGGCGCATCGCCCGGGCAGTGAACAGGCTCGGTCCCGGTACCTTCCGCCCCCGCACTCCGAAAGCCATCTCTCGGATGCTGGCGCAATTCGCCGAGCAGGCTACTGGGCCCTCGAGACTGCTGCTGAAAGTGCTGAGTCGGGTGCCGTTTCTCACCGCCCGAGTCTTCGCGGCGCTCGGTGGCGAGCCCGCTGCGATGGTGCGCACCACGGTCGCTGCGACCATGCAGTCCGGCGGAACTGCGGCCAACGTCATCCCGTCGCAGGCATCCGCGACCGTCAATCTGCGCATTGCGCTGGGGGAGAGCGTCGCGGGCGCCGTCGCGCGCGTGCGCAAACGCATCAATGACCCGCTCGTGACCGTGGAGGTTCTCGAGGGCAGCGAACCGTCTCCGGAATCTCCCACGGACAATGCTCAGTTTGCACTGCTCAGCACAGCTCTGGAAGCGTCATTCCCCGGAGTGCGGCCCATTCCGTACGTGATGATGGCGGCGACAGACTCGCGGCACTTTCACCGATACTCGCCCGCCGTTTACCGCTTTGCGCCGCTGGAGATGTCTAACGCCCAGCGTGCGTCGATCCACGGTGTCGATGAGAGCGTCGAGATCGCAACGTTGGAGCGCGGCGAGATCTTCCACCGCGCACTGCTTCAGAACCTGAACTGAACGGACCGCAGATGTCTCGTACTGTCACCCTGGGCGCGCTCGCCTCGATCGTCGGGTTCCTCGCGTTCGTCGAGTTCACCAGCGGCGTCCTGCAGGGCTATTACACGCCGATGCTCACCGACATCGCGCGCCACCTCGGAATTCACGACGCCGACGTGAACTGGTTCGAAGGCACGCAGCTCATGCTTTCCGCGCTCGTCGTGCCGGCCTTCGCGAAACTGGGCGACATGGTCGGGCACAAACGGATGCTGTTGATCTCGACGGCTCTCACAGCAGCTGCCGCGCTGGCACTGCCCTTCACGGAATCGTTCTGGGTGTTCCTTGTCGCATGGACGCTGATGGGCTTCTACGTCGTCTGGCTGCCGCTGGAGATCGCACTCATCTGGTCGCGGGCGCGCCGCAGGGAGGGGCGGTCGATCATCACGGCGCGTGCAGCCGGACTGCTCGTGGCCGCGCTCGAAACCGGAGCCATCACCGGAGCGCTCATCGGCGGTGCGCTCATCGACGTGCTGCCCCTGACGATCGTGCTGCTGATTCCCGCCCTGCTCGTCGTGGTCTGCTTCTTCGTGATCCTGTTCGGGGTGAAGGAATCACCGGAATCCACCGGCGGGGTGCTCGACACCGTCGGGCTCGTGCTGATCTCGATTGCCCTGATCTGCTTCACCGGCGGGCTCAGCCTGCTGCGCCTCGATGGCGGTCTCGTCAACGTCTGGTCGTGGGCCGTAGTCGTGCTCGGGCTGCTGCTCATCGTGCCGTTCGTGCTGTGGGAACTGCGCCACGATGACCCGCTGATCGATGTGCGGATGTTCCGCTCGCCCGCGCTCGGTCCGGTATTCCTCACCGCCGGTCTGTTCGGCGTCAGCGTGCTCGGAGCGCAGGCACCGCTGTCGACCTTTGCGCGGACCGATCCCACTGTCTACGGCTACGGACTGGGAACGTCGGGCTTTGCGACCTCGCTCATCATTGGCATCTACCTGATCGGCATGATCGCCGGTGCGTTGCTGTTCCCTGTGGTTGCGCGGCTTGCGACACCGCGCAACGCTCTCATCGGAGCATCCGTTCTGGTGGGCATCGGGTTCATGTTGTTCCTGCCGTTCCACGACACCTATGCGCAGGTGATCACGAACATGGTGATTGTCGGCCTCGGCTCCGGAGCGCTCGTGGCGGCGTTGCCGGCGGCTGCGGCATCCGCTGCACCGGCGACGCAGACCGGCGTCGCCACGGGGCTGACCAATTCGGTCAAAACCGTGGGCGGGGCGATCGCCTCGTGCGTGTTCGGTATCGCGTTGCTCGGCGGAGTCGCTGGGACGGCTGCAGGAGCCGAAGGTACGGCGGGCTCGCTGGTTGGCTACTTCACGGTGTGGGCAGTGTGCGGTGCCACCGCACTCGCCGCGGCGGTGCTGCTGCTATTCGTGCCCAAGCAGGCCTTCACCGACCGTGTCGTAGAGGCTGCATCGCCCGCGCCCTGAGGCGGGTTCCCTTCCGCCGGCTCACGGGCCCGCAGCGTCAGGCCTGCAGCGTCAGTGCGGAGCGTGATACTCCGGCTCGTCACGCTTCCAATAGCCCTTCACAACAGCCTGCTTCGGGTCGACGCCCCAGCGCCCGAGCAGAGCGCGTCCGGGCTTCACGATTTGCTGCTCGGCGGCGATGAAGACGAACGGGTTTTCGCCCGGAGCATCCATCACACCATCGATGAAGGAGATGAGCGAAGACCCGGCCGGCGCATCTCCACGATGCACCCACTCGACCGTGACGGGAGCATCGAGCGGGATCTCGTCCTCTGAGCCGCGCACCTCGATGACGATGCGTGCCGGCTGATTCTCGATCAGCGCCGCGAATCGGCGGATTGCCGGGATCGCCGTCTCGTCGCCGGCGAGGAACCATGAGCCGGGTGTGCCGGTGATGACCGCTGATCCGCGGGGGCCGCCCACGCCGATCTTCGAGCCGATGGGGGCATTGGCTGCCCAGACCGAGGCCACGCCTTCGCCTCCGTGAACGGCGAATTCGACTTCGAGCCAGTTCTCGGCCCACACCAGCGGGGTGTATTCGCGGCTGGGGGCAGCGCGCAGCTCCTCGACGGTGTCCGGCATTTCATCCGGGAAGAACAGGCGCATGTGATCATCGCTGCCGGGGGAGGCAAAGCCATACAGATCATCGCCCTCCAACCGCACGCGTACGTAGTTCGGCGCGACCTCTTCCCGTGCCGTGAGCGTGACGACCCGGAAGTGCAGATCGAGCGGATGACGCTCCAGAGAAAAGGAAGATTTCGATTCGGCCATAAAGTTAGGCTAGCCTACATAACGAGCAGTTGAGGTAAGCCTTACCTAGCCGTCAGATCCCTCTCTTCCATACAAGGAGCTTCATGTCTTCACGCCCGCTGGCCGCAGCGTCCCTCGTCCTCGTGTCCGCACTCACACTCGCAGCCTGTGCAGCGAGCCCTGCCGCAGAAGCCGAAGCGCCCAGCTCCGCAGACGAGCCGACCACGGTGACGGTTGAAGACAACAACGGTGAGCACACGATCGACCTTCCGCTCGCGTCGATCGTCGCAACCGACAACCGCACCTTCGAGACGCTCGAATCATGGGGCGTCGAACTGACCGCGGCTGCCGTCTCGCTCATGCCGAACACGAACTCCTACACGGAGGACGAGACGATCATCGACCTCGGCAGCCACCGCGAGCCGAACCTCGAAGCGGTCGTCGCGGTCGAGCCCGACCTCATCATCAATGGCCAGCGCTTCGCGCAGTTCCACGACGACTTCGTCTCGTACGCGCCGGATGCCGTCGTGCTCGAACTCGACCCGCGCGAGGGCGAGCCGTTCGAGGAAGAGCTCAAGCGTCAGACCACCATCCTGGGCGAAGTGTTCGGCAAGCAGGCCGAAGCGAAGGCCCTCAACGACGCCCTGGACGCGGCCATCGAGCGGGTCGCGGCGGCATACGACGACGCGGAAACCGTCATGGCCGTCACAACCTCGGGCGGAGAGATCGGCTACATCGCCCCGCATGTCGGACGCGCGCTCGGCCCGGTCTTCGATTTCGCCGGACTCACTCCTGCGCTTGAGGTTGCTGAAGCCACTGACGACCACCAGGGTGACGACATCGCCGTCGAGGCGATCGCCGATTCCAACCCGGACTGGATCCTCGTGATGGACCGGGATGCCGCAGTCGGCGCTGACGACCCGAACTTCTCGCCCGCCGCTGACGTCCTCGAGAACTCGGAGGCACTGGCCAAGGTCACCGCCGTCGTCGAGGGAAACATCATCTACATGCCCGCTGACACCTACACGAACGAGGGCATCCAGACCTACACCGAGTTCCTGGAATCCTTCGCGGACGCACTCGAAGGAAACTGATCTCAGCGCAAGTGTGGGGCCGGTGCGTGCACGACCGCCCCCACACCTGCGAGACAATAAGAGAAACACCATGATGCGAACGACTCTGAGCCCGACGCCGCGAACGCGCGGTCGGCTCTTCGACCCCAAGCTCGTGATCGGGATCGTCGTTGTCGCTCTGCTGCTGGTCGTGTCGTTGTTCGTCGGGGTCTACGACATCTTCGGCGCGGATGACGGCGCCGAGATGTTCGCCATCACTCGCATCCCGCGCACCGCGGCCCTCATGCTCGCCGGAGCGGCGATGGCCATGTCCGGTCTGGTGATGCAGCTACTGACGCAGAACCGTTTCGTCGAACCGACCACCACCGGCACCACCGAATGGGCGGGCCTCGGACTGCTCGCCGTGATGATCATCTTCCCGACGGCCGGCATCGTGCCCAAGATGACCGGCGCGATCATCGCCGCATTCATCGGCACGATGGTCTTCTTCCTGTTCCTGCGGCGGGTGTCGCTGCGCTCGTCTCTGATCGTGCCGATCGTAGGGATCATGCTCGGCGCGGTCGTCGGCTCGATATCCACCTTCATCGCCCTGCAGACCGACATGCTGCAGAGTCTCGGCGTCTGGTTCGCCGGCAGCTTCACCTCGGTGCTGCGCGGACAATACGAGGCATTGTGGATCGTGGCCATCGTCGGCGTCGTCATCTTCATCGTCGCCGACCGCTTCACTGTCGCTGGCCTGGGCGAGGAGATCTCCACCAACGTCGGCCTCAATTACAACCGCGTCGTGCTGCTGGGCACCGCCCTGATCGCGGTTGCCACCGGTGTCGTCACCGTCATCGTAGGCAACCTTCCGTTCCTCGGACTGATCGTGCCGAACATCATCTCGATGATCCGCGGAGACGATCTGCGCAGCAACCTGCCCTGGGTCTGCCTGCTCGGCATCGCCATCGTCACAGTGTGCGACATCATCGGTCGCACGATCATCATGCCGTTCGAGGTCCCTGTCTCACTGATCCTCGGTGTCGTCGGATCGCTCGTGTTCATCGCCCTTCTGCTGAAACAGCGCCGTCGTGCTTAGGGCCGTCGATTCCGCACGCGCCCCGCGGCTGGCCGAGCGCCGTTCAGGCCCGCTGCCGAGCGGACGCGCCAGGCGCAGATACTTCACGATCCTCGGCATCCTGATCGCGCTCGCGGCATTCTTCGCCATCGGGATCCTGGTGTGGGACAACCCGGTGCCCTTCGGCACCGACGGATTCTGGCGCATCACGCAGATGCGCACCACGAGCATCATCGTGATGCTGGTCGTCGCGTTCTGCCAGGCGATCGCGACGGTCAGCTTCCAAACTGCCACCGAGAACCGCATCATCACCCCGTCGATCATGGGATTCGAGGCGCTGTACGTCGCCGTGCAGACAGCCGCGGTCTACTTCCTCGGGGTCACCGGACTCGTGATGCTGCAGGGTAACGCCCAGTTCGTGTTGCAGATCGTGGTGATGGTCGCGCTGTCAGTGCTGCTCTACGGGTGGTTGCTCTCGGGTCGCTACGCCAACCTGCAGGTGATGCTGCTGATCGGCATCATCATCGGCGGCGGGCTCGGATCGGTGTCGGCGTTCATGCAGCGCCTGCTCACACCCAGCGAGTTCGACGTGCTCACCGCCCAGATGTTCGGCAGCATCTCCAACGCCGACCCTGAGCAGTTGCCCATTGCGATCCCGCTGTGCCTGGTGGCCGGCATCCTGCTCTGGATGAACGCCAAGCGACTCAACCTGCTCGCGCTCGGCAAGGACATCACGACAAACCTCGGGCTGAACCATCGGCGTGAGCTCATTCGCGTGCTGCTGCTGGTGTCGATTCTGATGGCGGTGTCGACGGCGCTGGTGGGACCGATGACGTTCCTCGGATTCCTCGTGGCGACGTTGGCTTACCAGTTCGCCGACACATACGACCACCGGTATATCTTCCCGATCTCCGTGCTGACCGGCTTCGTCGTGCTCGCCGGAGCATCGTTCGTGATGAAGCACCTCTTCTACGCGCAGGGCGTCGTCTCGATCATCATCGAGCTCGTCGGGGGCGCGCTCTTCCTCATCGTGATCCTCAGAAAGGGTCGACTGTGATCACTCTTACCGACGTCCGCAAGCAGTACAGCGACACCGTCTCGATCGGTCCCGTCGACCTGCAGATTCCGGCCGGGGGAGTCACTGCCCTGGTCGGGCCGAACGGCGCCGGCAAGTCGACACTGCTGACCATGATCGGTCGATTGCTGGGCCTGGACGAGGGGACGATCGAGATCGGCGGGTACGACGTCGTCAGCACGCCCTCGAAGGATCTCGCCAAGATCGTGTCGGTGCTGCGCCAGGAGAACCACTTCATCACCCGACTCACGGTTCGCCAGCTCGTCGGTTTCGGCAGATTCCCACACTCGAAGGGGCGGCTCAACGTCGAGGACGAGCGGGTGATCAGCGAGGCGATCGAGTTCCTCGGTTTATCTGATCTTGAGACCCGGTACCTCGACGAACTCTCCGGCGGACAGCGCCAGCGAGCGTATGTCGCGATGGTGCTCGCCCAGGACACTGATTACGTGCTGCTGGATGAGCCGCTGAACAACCTCGACATGCGCCACTCGGTGCAGATGATGCAGCACCTGCGGCGCGCGGCTGCTGAGCTCGGACGCACGATCGTGATCGTGCTGCACGACATCAATTTCGCGGGACACTATGCCGATCACATCTGTGCGGTCAAGGACGGCAAGGTCGTGCAGTTCGGTGCACCGGACGAGATCATGACGGATGCTGTGCTCAGCGACGTCTTCGACACCCCAGTACAGGTGATCGACGGTCCGCGCGGGCGGCTTGCGGTCTACTACTGAGGGCTGCGCTTAGAGTTCGATGCCGCGAGACTCGTCGTTCACGCCGCTGTTTCCGCCCTTGCGGGACTCCGCGGCGATCAGCCAGATCAGCGACACGATCAGCGCGAGCAGCAGCCCGAGCCAGACGTTCTGCAGGACCAGCCCGATCACCAACCCGAGGATGAACAGCGCGATGGTGCCGCCGAGCCAGGTCCAGCGTTGCTTCTTCGTTGCCGCCATGGCCCCAGCATAGGGGGAAGCGCGTTTCCGTGCCGTGGTGCGGCGTGGCGTTGGCGCGAGGGATTCGTCTAGCGCCGGCGATGGTCCTCGGGTGCGAGGCGCGGTCCACGGCGTGCTTCGCGTACGCCGCTGGCGAGGATGAGGCGGATGACCCGGTGGCGGTGGCCTGCCCACGGCTCAAGGAGCGCCAGCATCCCGTCATCGTCGGCGCGTGCGCCGGTCAGTGCGAAGCCGACCTCGTGGGCGAGGTGGTAGTCACCGACGCTCACGGCGTCCGGATCGCCGAGGGCGCGCACGCGGGTTTCGGATGCGGTCCAGGGGCCGATTCCCGGCAGGCTGGTGAGAACACGGTCGCGATCGGCGCCGGTGGGAGCTGCGAGCACGGCATCGGCGATGCGCTGCCCTCGTTCGGCCGCGCGCACCAGCGCACGTGACTGCGGCGGCTCGACGCCGGCTTGATGCCAGTCCCATGACGGGATGCCGTGCCAGCCGGCGACGGTCGGCGGTGCGAACATCGCGCGCGGCGTCGGGCCGGGGGCCTGCTCACCGAAGCGGGTGACGAGCACACGCCAGGCTCCGAACGCCTGGAACGACGTCACCTTCTGCTCGATGACGGCGCTCGCGAAGGCGTCGAAGACGAGGTCGGTGCGGGTGAGGCGGAGCCCGGCGTGACGGCGCGCAGCCTCGGCGATGAGCGGATGCAGCGATGCGTCGAAGCCGGCCGGATCGTCGTCGGCACCGCACAGCGCCGGAAGCTGTGTCAGGGCCCACTCAGCACCAGGACCCCAGGCGGTGGCATGCACGCCCTCCGTGCTCTGCCGCAGTGCCAACGTCGCGATGCCCTGCGGGGTGCGCGAGGCACGCCACAGCGTGGTGCCGTGGACGAGCATCGTCGGATCTTTCGGTCCGCGCATGAGAGCGCGGACCGTGCGGAACATGTTCAGCGGGTGCGGGGGCCGATACTCCGCCGTCAACGGCGGGGCCGACGCGGCAGCGGGGGCCGTGGCATCCGCTGTCGTGGTCATGCAGATACCCTACGTCCGGTCTCTGACAGTGCTCGTTGCCGTCGCACCGTCTCCGGTTGCCGTGGCCCCGGTGCACAACTCCTGAACTTTGGGCTGGAACGGTCCGGATCCGGCCGGTTTTCGCTCCGAGCGGCCCAATCTTCAGGAGTTATGGTCGAGGAGGCGGGCTGGCCGATCAGGCCGACTGCCGGGTCGAACTGCCCGCCGACAGCCTCAGAAGCGGTCGGGCGAAGGCGTGCCGTGTCCGTAGCGGATGGCAACATCGGCGTGACGGTCGAACCGGTAGCCGACACCGCGGACGGTGCGCACGATGTCCTCGTAACGGCCGAGCTTCGCGCGCAGGCGCCGCACGTGCACGTCGATGGTGCGCTCGCCAGGGGTCTCGTCATCCGGCGACTGCCAGAGCGCAGAAACCAGCTCCGTGCGCTCGATCGTGCGGCCTTCGCGCAGAACGAGATACTGCAGCAGCTCGAACTCTTTGTAGGTGAACGCAGCGGAATCGCCGTCGATCAGAACGCGCTTGCGGGAGATGTCGACGGTAACGCCGTAGTTCTCGTCCTGCTCCTCATCCTCGGCCGCCTTGGAACGGGCGATCGCGCCCGGTTCCTGCAGGGCGAGGCGGACGACATCGAGGTCGCGTCCACCGGCACCGTGCGGTGCGAGGGCGACGGTGGCGTGCGTCTCAGCTCCAGGAGCGAGCTCGGCGAGCGTGCGGCGCAGTGCGTCGACAAGCACCGGCAGGCTCACACCGGCTTCGGCGGCCTTGATCTCGTCGAGACCGACGTAGAGGGCGAAGCCGCGCGGCGAACGGGTGGCGGGAAGATCAGCGGCAGTCGGCGCAACGGCGGCAGGCACTGCCGGCGGCTGGACGACACGAAGGTGCGCGGCGGAAGTAACGGGACGCTCGAGGAGTGCAGTATTCGACATGATGATGAAGTCCTTGTGAGGGTGAGCTGATACAGCTCTGATGTGTTGCATGAATGACCGGAAAGGCCGGGAACGAGCACAAGGGGTGGATGCTCGGGGGCTCAGAATTCGCAGATGGCGATTCCGTCGAGCCAGACGGGTTGGCTGGGGTCAGCTACACATTCGGCAACACATGCCAACGCAGCCGGGCATCATCATCCCGGCAGTCCTGTTCGCCTCCTGGGCGGACAAAGGGCGCGCGTTGGTGGTCATGGGGGGATTATTACTGACGATGTCGTCTCGTGTCAAAACGAGTCCCTGCGTGTCGGTGTGGCCTACCGTGTAGAGATGAGTGAATCCACGATGATTGACGGTTTCCTTCTCACCGACGAAAAGGATGCTTCGCGCTACACGCTCACCCGAGACGGAGTGCTCGTCAGCGCTCTTGATTATCGCGACGACGGGGCGACGATCGCGCTCACCAGAGCCTTCACCATCCCGACTTTCCGCGGAAATGGGCATGCTGCCCGTGTGGTCGCCGGTGCCGTCGCCGATATCGAGAACCGCGGCGATCGCAAGGTCGACCCGGTCTGTTGGTACGTCGCCGAGTGGTTCGAACAGCACCCCGCACACGCCGGGCTGCTGCGCCGGCGCTGAGCGCTCAGGTGTGTGACCTTCTATTACGCATCGTGTGGCGTCTGCAAAGATGAGGGCATGAAACTCGCTGAGGCACTGACGGCCAGAGCAGACCTGCAGCGCCGCTTCGAACAGCTGCGCGCACGCATCACCGCGAACGCCCGCTACCAGGAGGGCGAGGAGCCTGCAGAGGATGCCGCAGCACTGCTGGGTGAAGCCGAAGCCGACCTCGGTCAGTTGCGCGATCTCATCCGGCGGATCAACGCGACCAACTCCCGGCTCTCCCTCGGCGCGGACGGGACAATGACCGATGCGCTCGCCGCGCGCGATGTGCTGCGCCTGCAGCATTCTTTATTGGCGGATGCTGCGGCCGCAGCATCCGGAACCAACTCCGTCGGCATGCGCCAGATGCGATCAGAACTGCGGCAGATCGCAGCGCTCCCTGTCTCAGAAGTGCGCGCGGCGGCCGACGGCGTCGCGCAGGAACTGCGCGAGCTGGACAATCGGATTCAGCAGGCCAACTGGACGCACGACCTGGAGGAATAGAGCGGAAGTCGGTAGCCACGACGAAGCGGGCACAAGCCCTGCCGGAGGGTCAATTCCGGCTCCTGTAGGGCGGAGGGCAGTCCAGATCTCGCATCGCGCAGCCCCGCACGCCGCACAGGTGAAAGTGCAACGCGCACACTGTATGACCACGTGTCGATCGTCGCGGTGAGGGTGGGTCAGGGGACCTTCCGGCTCGAATCCACAGCTTGGCCTCAGATACAATGGAACTCTGCTCAGCACCGTTAGCTGAGGCGGTCAGCCTCTGAACGGAAGCTGGTCCGAGGCTTGAAACCTCCGGCATCCTCACCAGACACCGGAGGTATTTTCATGTCTCAGACCCTGCGCGCCCGCCCCAAAGCCAAATGGTGGGCCCTGTTCGTCATCTCGTTGACCCAGCTCGTCGTCGTCCTCGATGGCACCATCGTCAACATCGCTCTGCCGCAGGCGCAGATCGCTTTGAACATGGATGATCATCTGCGGCAGTGGGTCGTCACCGCCTACGCCCTCGCCTTTGGGGCGCTGCTGCTGCTCGGCGGACGCATCGCCGACTACTGGGGCCGCAAGCGCACGTTCATGGTCGGCATGATCGGCTTCGGCCTGGCGTCGCTGTATGCAGGCTTGGCGACCGCCGGGTGGGAACTCATCCTCGGTCGCGGGCTGCAGGGCGTCTTCGCCGCGATGCTGGCGCCGGCCGCGCTCGCACTGCTGACCACGCTGTTCCCCTCCGGCAAGGAGCGCAACGTCGCCTTCGCCGTGTTCGGAACGGTCGCCGGCACCGGCGCGGCCGTCGGCATGGTGCTCGGTGGATTCCTCACCGAGTTCTTCGACTGGCGCTGGTGTCTGCTGGTGAACCTGTTCTTCTGCGCTGTCGGTATCATCGGCGGCGCGCTGTTCCTCACCGAGAGTAAAGCGGCGGGCGACAAGCGCTACGACCTGTGGGGTGCGCTGCTGGTCACGGCTGGCCTGGCATCCTTCGCGTACGGTTTCAGCCTCGCGGAAACGGGCTGGACCAACCCGTTCACGATCGGCTTCATCGTGCTGGGGCTCATCATCCTCGCGGCGTTCGTGTGGGTTCAGGCGAAGGTCTCGAACCCGCTGCTGCCGCTGCGCGTTGTCGCCAATAAGGTGCGCGGCGGGGCGTTTCTCATTCAGGCCGTCGCCGGCAGCGTCATGATCGGCGCGACGCTGTACCTGACCTTCCACCTGCAGATCGTGCTCGGTATGGGAGCGCTCGAGGCCGGAGTGGCCAGCTTGCCGCTGCCACTGGGAACGATGGTGCTGGCTGGATTCGCGACGAAGATGCTCGGTCAGGTCGGCCCGCGTCCGATGCTCATCGGCGGTCCTCTCGTCGTCGCGGCGGCGCTCGTCTACCTGTCGTTCATCACTGCCGACGGCAACTACTTCGTGCAGGTCGCCCCGGCGCTGCTGGTCATGGGCCTCGGAATGGCGTTCGTCTTCATCCCGTTGCAGAATGTCGCCCTCACAGGGGTAGCGCCGCACGATGCGGGTGTCGCATCCGCCGTCACCAACTCGGCCATGCAGATCGGCGGCTCGGTAGGCCTGTCGATCTTCACGGCGGTCTACGCCGCGATCATCGGCGGTCACGCCCAGGGTGAGGTGGGCCGAGACGTCCTCACGAACGGCTACGGCGGAGTTTTCCTCGCCGCCGCGGTCGGTATGGTGCTGGCATCCGTCGTCGCGTTCACCATGGTGCGCGGGCGCAAGGAGGATCTCCTGCCGCGCGAGCCGATGACGCAGGACGAATCCGTCTCCGAGGACGGTCCCGTTTCCGAGGACACCGGCACCCTCGCACTGGCCAACTGATCGGGATGCCACGGCACGCCTCTGAGGGAATGTCCGCGGCCCTCCGTACGGTGTGAATATGCGAATCCTGCACACCTCCGACTGGCACATCGGCCGCACGTTCCATGGCAACTCGACCATGGATGCGCTGGCTGATGTGCTGTCGGCGCTGGTGCGGCAGGTGGCTGAGCTCTCGACCTCTGAAAACCCAGTGGATGTCGTGATCATCGCCGGCGACGTTTTCGACTCCGCGACTCCGGCAGGCCCCGCGTACACACTGCTCGGGAACACGCTCGTCGCGCTGCATGAGACGGGCGCTCGCGTCATCGTCACCAGCGGGAACCACGATTCTGCTGCACGGCTGGGATTCCAGGCGCAGCTGCTGCGTGACGGCATCCATGTGATGACCGATCCGCTCGCGATCGGTCGGCCGGTGACGATCGACGATGCAGATGGTCCCGTGCACTTCTACGGCATCCCGTACCTCGAGCCAGCGATCGTGCGACAGCACTGGCCCGAGGCCACCCTGCGCACGCAGGCGCAGACCATGGCGCACGCCATGGGTCTGGTGCGAGCCGATTTGGCGTCGCGTGCGGGGCGTTCGGTCGCGATCGCACACTGCTTCGCGGCTGGCGTCGAGGCGACAGACGGCCTCGAACGCGAGGTTCGTCAGGGCGGGCTCGACGTTGTACCGCTGAACGTGTTCGACGGACCTGACTATGTCGCACTCGGCCACATCCACGGGCGACAGACCCTCAGCGAACGCGTGCGATATGCCGGGGCTCCGCTGCACTACAGCTTCGGCGAGCAGCATAAGGAGCGCGGTTCCTGGCTCGTCGACATCGACCGCGTGGGGGCTGTGTCCGCGCAGTGGCTCGCTCTGCCAGTACCGCGCAGGCTCGTGACGCTGACCGGAGCGCTCGACGAAATCCTCTCCGCCGAGAACGTCGCAGCCCACGCCGACGACTGGGTCTGCGCCGTCTACACCGACACTCTCCCACAGGCCGAACCGATGCGGCGCCTGAAAGAGCGATTCCCTTACTGTGCCATGGTGCAGCACGCGCCCGTCGGGGCAGCTGAAACCGAAGAGCGCTCGTACTCGGACCGGCTGAAGACGGCCGTCACCGATACCGAGCGCATCGAGGCCTTCCTCGAGCACGTACGCGCAGGTCACGGGGCCAGCGAGCGCGAAAGCGAGCTGATCGACGAGATCCTCGATGAACGCGTTGCCGCAGAGGCGCTCGTCTAGTGCGTCTGCATCGGCTGGAGATCGAGGGGTTCGGGCCGTTCCTCGACCGGCAGATCGTCGACTTCGACCGCTTCGCTGACGATGGCATCTTCCTCATCGCGGGGCGCACGGGCGCGGGTAAGTCCAGCATTCTGGATGCTGTCTGCTTCGGCCTGTACGGGGGCGTTCCGCGGTACGAAAGCGGTGACAAGCGCCTGCGCAGCGACCACTGCGCTCCGGACGACATCAGCGAGGTCGTCATCGAATTCAGCACCACTGCCGGACGATTCCGGGTGACGCGCTCGCCGGAGTATCTGCGTCCGGCCAAACGCGGTGGCGGCATGACCAAGCAGGTGTCGGCCGTCGCCCTCGAAGAGTGGGTCGACGAGACCTGGGTCGGTATCGCGGCGCGGGCTGTGGACGTGGCAGGCGAGCTCGACATGATCTTGCAGCTCAGTCGCGAACAGTTCCTGCAGGTCATCCTGCTCGCACAGAACCGTTTCGCACGGTTCCTGCTCGCCGACAGTAAGGAGCGCCAGTCGCTGCTGCGCCGGTTGTTCGCGACGGAACGCTTCGAAGACGTGCAGGCGCGATTCGACGAGCGGCGCCGCTCAGCCGAGTATCTCCTGGAGGGGCGTCTGGCGGCTGTCAACGCTGGCCTCCAACAGGCCGAGCGCATGGTGACCAGCACTCAGCTGTGGGGCGAGCATGAGCTCGATCAGGTTTCCAGCGGAACCACCGAGGAGCGCCTCGAGAAGCTTCGGGCTGCGCTCGAGCGCGCCCAGTACCATCTCGAACGCCGAGATGCCGAAGGTGCAGAAGCCGAGACGCGACTCACCGCGGCCGACGCGGCACTGACAACCGCGCGCGAGGAGCAGAACGCGCAACAGAACAGGGACGCGGCCAGGGTTGCGATGCAGCAGCTGGACGCCCAACAGCCCGAGATCGCGGCGGCCCGCACCACCCTGCAGCGTGCCCGGGCAGCAGAAGCGCTGCGCGGCACGATCAGCGCCGCCGATCGTGCCGCGAGCGACCGTGAGAAGGCTGAGGTCGCCGCATGCGCGGCCCGCGAGGCGTGGGCTGCGGCAGAGGTCGAACTCGAGGAGGTCACCGCAGAGACGCTGGAAGTATGGGCGGAACAGCGGACCAGTCAGAGCGGCGAGTGGAAGCGCGCAGCCGAGCTCGAGCAGAACGCCCCGAACCTCGCTGCGCAGAAGACGGATGCTGAGACGCAGGCGGTAGCGGCATCCGAGCTCGTCGATGCGCGCGACGCGGAACGGGCAGAGCTTCCGGCCCGGATCGCCGAGCTGACCGCACAGCGAGACACCGCGAGGCGCAGCGCCGACAGAGCCGACGACCTGGACAGGGCGATGAGCGCCGCGGTGGCACGCCGAGACGCAGCGGTAAAAGCCGAGCGGCTTCGGGCAGATCTCAAGCAGGCGGAGCGGTCGCTCGTGGACGCGAGCAGTGCCCTCGATGATGCACAGCTTGCGCTCACACAGCTGCGCCGCCGCCGTCTGGACGGCTTCGCTGGAGAGCTCGCGACCGCACTGGTGCCGGGGGAAGCATGCTCCGTGTGCGGGGCGACGGAGCATCCCGCGCCGGCCGAGCACAGCGATCCCATTTCGTTGGACGACGTCGCCACCGCCGAAGCCGCGCGTGATGTCGCCGCCAAGGGCGATCGTGAGGCGCTCGATCGCGCAACAGATCTTAAGCGCGAGCTGGCCGTCGTAGACGCGGTGACGGAAGGCCGCACCGCCGTCATCGCCGAAGATGAGCTCACCGCTGCGGCAGCGCTGTGTGCCGAGGCACAGGCAGCCGTCGGCGCACTCGCTGACGCCGAGAAGGCGCTGCGTGAGACGACAGCACGATCGGCGCAGCTTGAGAAGGACCGTGCCGAAGCGGCAGCAGCGTTGTCGCAGGCGCGCGAGGCACTTGCCCTGATCGCGCAGCGCAGCACTGAGGCTGAGGCAGCTGTCGCCGACGCACGCGGCCCCTTCGGATCGGTCGCTGAGCGCATCGCCGCGGTCACCGCGCACGTCGGAACCGCTCGTGCTCTTGCCGATGCGCTGGAGGAAAGCGCCCGGCGGACGACGACACACGCCGAGGCTGTGGCCGAGCAGGAGCTGGCGCTCGATGCATCCGACTTCGACGACGTCACGGCCGCACGTCAGGCGCTGCTACCGGCGGCCGAGCAGCAGGAGCTCGACTCGCGCATCACATCGCACACCGTGCAGCGCGAGAAGCAGCGAGAGCTGCTGCTGGCATTGGAGATGCGCGCGCTTCCCGAGGAACCGATCGACCTCGGCGGGCCCGAGGACGCAGCACGTGCGGCGCGCACGGCATGGACGGCCGCGCTCGACGCCGCAGCGAGAGCGAAGACCACCGTCGAACAGCTCGGCGAACTCATCGAATCAGCCGCAGTGGAATATGCCGCCAGCGCCGAGCAGCAGGCCGATTTCGCGGTGCTCAAGAGCCTCGCTGACACGATCGCCGGGCGCTCCGGAAACACGCACAAGATGACGCTTGAGACGTTCGTCCTCGCCGCGGAACTCGAAGAGATTGTGGCGGCTGCCAACCGACGGCTCAGTGACATGTCGACCGGTCGGTATCAGCTGCAACATTCCGATGCACTCGCAGCCCGTGGCGCGGCATCCGGTCTCGGAATCGTCGTCTTCGATGCCTTCACCGGCCAGACCCGGCCCGCGCAGTCACTGTCCGGCGGCGAGACATTCCTCAGCTCGCTTGCGCTCGCACTCGGACTGGCCGAGGTTGTGACCGCGCGCGCCGGGGGCATCCAACTCGACACGCTCTTCATCGACGAGGGCTTCGGGTCACTGGACGGCGACACTCTCGACGTGGCCATGCGCACGCTCGACGAACTACGCTCCGGGGGACGCACTGTCGGCATCATCAGCCATGTCGAGTCGATGCAAGAGCAGATTCCCGCTCAGCTTCTCGTCGAGCAGACCGACAGCGGCGCCAGCCGGATCAGAGTCTGAGTCTGAGTCTGAGTCTGCAGGATCGCACTCCGGCTGTCTCAGACGTTCGCCGGGCTCCACTCCGATACCGAATCCACCGCACCCAGTTCATCTGCGGTCAGCTCAAGCGCGGTGCTGGCCAGCAGATCTGCCACCTGCTCCACACGTGACGCGCTGGCGATGGGAGCGGCAACCGTCGGCTGTTCGCGCAACCACGCGAGAGCGACGGCGGCAACTGACGCGCCGTGCGCCGCAGCCACGTTCTCCAACTCGGCGATCACCCGCAGTCCGTGCTCCGTCGCGTATTTCGATGCTCCGCCGGCGCGCGGTGAGTTCACGCTCGTAGCATCCGTCGAACGGTACTTGCCGGTGAGGAAACCGCTGGCCAAGGCGTAGTAGGGCACCAGGCTCAGCCCGAACTCCTCGGCGACCGGGATGATGTGCTCCTCGACGTCGTTTCGGTGCACGATGTTGTAATGCGGCTGCACGGCGACCGGTAGCGCGATGCCGGCATCCTGCGCGATCTCGATCCACGAGCGGATGCGGTCGGCCGAATAGTTTGACACGGCGATGTGACGGACGAGGCCATCGTCGACGAGCTGACCGAATGCGGCGACCGTGTCCTCGAGAGGGGTCGCGGCATCGTCGAAGTGCGCGTAGTAGAGATCGATCGACTCGACGCCCAGACGATTCAGCGATGCCTCCGCGGCCGCGCGGATGTTCTTCGCTGACAGACCCCTGAATTCCGGATGGCTGCTGACCTTCGTCGCGATCGTCAATCCGCGGGGCTTGCGGGAAGCGAGCCACTCGCCGATGATCGTCTCACTCTCGCCGCCGCTGTTGCCCGGTACCCAGGCGCTGTACCCATCGGCGGTGTCGATGAAATTCCCGCCACCGGCGACGAAAGCATCGAGGATCTCGAAGGAGGCGTCGCGGTCGGCGGTCCAGCCGAACACATTGCCGCCTAGCGCGAGGGGCAGCACATCGAGGTCGCTGTGGCCGAGAACAGTCATGAGGAGCTCACCTTCTTCGCCGCTGGTGAGGCAACCAGCGCCGTACGCCACCCTATTGCCGGCTTCGCGGGATCGCGTCATTGCTTCGTAACAACCAACGACGATACTGGAGACATGACGCTTCAGAAGGAGATCGCACAGGCCCTCGGCGTGCAGGCAGACATCGACCCGCGCCAAGAGATCGAGCGCCGGGTTCAGTTCCTCGTTGACTACCTCACGACAACAGGCGCTGCCGGGTACGTGCTCGGCATCTCCGGTGGTCAGGACTCGACCCTCGCCGGGCGCCTCGCGCAGTTGGCGGTCGAACGTGTGCGTGAGTCGGGCCGTACAGCATCATTCATCGGCGTGCGTCTGCCCTACCGGGTCCAATATGACGCGGATGATGCCATCGCGGCTGTCGCGTTCGTCGCTGCCGACCGCGCCGTGGATGTCAATATCCAGCACGGCGTCGACGGTGTCGAAAGAGATATCGAGCAGGCGGCCGGCGCAGAACTGACGGACTTCAATCGCGGGAACATCAAGGCACGCATCCGAATGGTGACGCAGTATGCGTTGGCCGGACACGACGGGCATCTGGTGCTCGGTACCGATCACGCGGCCGAAGCGGTGACAGGTTTCTACACGAAGTTCGGTGACGGCGCAGCCGACATCCTGCCCCTTGCCGGGCTCACCAAACGGCAGGGCAAGGCGCTGCTTCGTGAGCTGGGTGCCCCGGACCGCCTCTGGATGAAGGTGCCCACCGCCGACCTGCTCGACGGGCAGCCGGGACGAGCCGACGAGGACGAACTCGGGCTGACCTACGAGCAGATCGATGACTACCTCGAGGGCAAGCCAGTGGATGCTGCCACCGCCGCGCTAGTGGAAGCCAAGTATCTGGGCAGCCGGCACAAGAGACACCTTCCGGTCACCCCAGACGACACCTGGTGGCGCAGCGCTCGTTGAGCCGCGCGCCCGCGGTGATGTCGGATGCCGCGGCTAGTGTCGAAGCATGCGAATCGACACCCACGCTCAGCGCGTTATCTGGAGCGCCAGCGACCTGAAGGCCGCCGCCGAGTGCGAGTTCGCCTGGGCACGCGCAATCGATGCGAAGCTCGGCCGTGTGCCCCGGGTGGAAGAGCCCGAAGACGCTACGCTCGCCCGGGCCGCTCGGCTCGGAGACGTGCACGAACTGAATGTGCTCGAGGCATATCGCCAGCGTTTCGGCGTCGACTCCGTGTACGAGGTTTCCCCGGTCTCATCGGCCGAACCAACGGCGCTCGCGGCGGCTGTGGCACAGAGTACGGTGGCGCTTCGCTCCGATGCGCGGGTGGTGTTCCAAGCCGCCTTCTCCACCGACGAGTTCGTCGGCTTCGCGGACTTTCTGCTGAAGGATGACGACGGCCGCTGGCGGGTGCAAGACTCCAAACTCGCCCGCACTGCGCGAGTCACTGCCCTCATGCAGCTTGCGGCATATGTCGACCAACTCGATCGCCTCGGCATCCCGCGTGCCGACGAAGTCGACCTCATTCTCGGCGACGGCACCATCAGCACGCACGCCGTCGATGATCTGTTGCCGCTGTTCCACGTCCGTCGAACACGTCTGCGCGCAATCATCACCGATCGTCGAGTTTCTGACGGTCCAGCGGGTGAGGCACTGGCCTGGGGCGATGGGCGCGATGAGCTCGATATCACCGCGTGCGGGCGCTGCGCCACCTGCACCGAGCAGGTCGATGCCGCCAGAGACCTGCTGATGGTGGCGCGCATGCGTCCGGCACAGCGTGCACGACTGCGTGCCGCCGGCATCCACACGATCGATGAGCTCGCCGCCGCGGTACAGGCCCCGACGGGCATGAACGTCGATTCTTTCGAGTCTCTCCGTGATCAGGCGCGACTGCAATTGCGGGCAGACGCCGATGACGCGCCGGTGTTCGATGTCTACCATCCGCAGGCCATCAACACGCTTCCGCGTCCGAGCCGCGGTGACATCTTCTTCGATTTCGAAGGAGATCCGCTCTATACCGAGCCTGCACCTGACGGGCACACCCAGTGGGGGATCGACTACCTCTTCGGCTGGGTCGATAACGACGACCAGTACACGCCGCTGTGGGCGCATACCTTCGCCGATGAGAAGCGTGCGCTCGAGCAGTTCCTCGATTTTGTGAACGCTCGCCGCGCCGCCCACCCCGACATGCACATTTACCACTACGCGCCGTACGAGACGTCGCACCTGGTGGCGATGGCTGCGCGTCACGGGACCGGTGAAGCGGCCGTCGACAAGCTCCTGCGTGACGGAGTGTTCGTCGACCTGTACCCGCTGGTGCTGCGCACGGTACGTGTCGGTTCGCGTTCCTACTCCATCAAGAAGCTCGAACCGCTTTATATGGGCGAGGACGTGCGCACGAGCGACGTGCAGAAGGGGGATGACTCGATCGTGCAGTACGTCGCCGCACGGGAGCTCTCCGCTGCTGGCGAGGCTGCGCAGGCGCAGGCGGTGTTCGACGACCTGGCCGATTACAACCGTTACGACTGCGTCTCCACCCGCCGGCTGCGTAACTGGTTGATCGAGATCGCCAAGCAGAAGGGGGTCAACCCGGCCCCGCCTGATATCCCCGAAGAGCTCGTCTATGAGCCATCGCACCGCTCCGTCGCGCTGCTGGCCGACGCCGCTCGTGACGTCGAAGCCGGGGGAGACGGCGAAGCGCACCGGGTCGCTGCGGCAGCGATCGACTATTTCCCGCGCGAGGCCAAGAGCTTCTGGGTCGGCCACTTCCAACGTCTGCGTGAGCCGGTATCGATGTGGGACCAGACCCGCGACGTCGTTCGGGTCGATGCTGCGCAGAGCACACTCCGGCGCGATTGGAGTGTCGAAGAGGGACGACGCGTCTCCTCGCGTGAAATAGAGATCCGCGGCGAGGTCTCACCAGGCACGACACTGGGCGAAGGGTCGAACCCGTTCGCTCTGTACCCGTATCCGGCTCCCTTCGATGCGGAAGCACCGTCGCGCGCGGTACATGTTGCCCGCACTCTTACAGTGCTCGAAGTGCTGGACGACGGCTACGTGGTCGTTGAGACGGCAATCGGCGGTCAGACCTGGGATGAGTTGCCTCTCGCTCTCACCCCGGCGTCCCCGCCACGTGTCGCATCTCTCCAGGGCGCGATCGATGAGTGGGCGGATGCGGTGCATGCCGAGGCACCCGCGTTCCCGCAGGACGCCGCGACCGACATCCTGCGTCGCATCCCGCCGCGTACTGTTTCCGGAAATGCGTTGCCGGCAGCGGACGACGACCGAATCGATGCGATCGTCCGGGGCATTCTTGATCTGGACCGCAGCTATCTCGCCGTACAGGGCCCGCCCGGCACCGGGAAGACCTACACCGGCTCGAAGGTGATCGCCCGCCTCGTGAACGAGCACGGGTTCCGGGTCGGAGTCGTGGCGCAGTCGCACGCGATCGTGGAAACGCTGCTCGAACGAGTCATCGTCGATGGTGTGCCACCGGGCCAGGTCGCAAAGGCCCCGAAGGACAAGCACAGCAACCCGACGTACACCCCGATCCCGAAGCCCGGGATGGCAGCGTTCCTCGCTGAACGTGGTGAACAGGGTGTGGTCGTCGGGGGCACCGCTTGGGACTTCAGCCACACCGGCCGTGTCGAACGTCACGGGCTCGACCTGCTGGTCATCGATGAAGCCGGACAGTTCTCCATCGCCTCGACGATCGCGGTGGCGGCCGGTGCGAAGCGGCTGCTCCTCCTCGGCGACCCGCAACAACTGCCGCAGGTCAGTCAAGGAGCGCACCCGGAGCCCGTGAACACCTCGGCGCTGGGATGGGTGATGGACGGCGACGCCGTCGTCCGAGCAGAGTACGGGTATTTCCTCGACCGCAGCTGGCGGATGCATCCGGCAGTCGCCGCTCCCGTCTCCCGGCTCTCCTATGCCGGCAAGCTCGCTTCCGCGCCCGGCACCGAACGACGCTCCATCGCCAGTATTGAACCCGGCGTGCACATCGTCCCGGTGCGTCACCGGGGCAACGCCACGCAGTCTCCACAAGAGGCCGCCGAGGTCGTGCGAATCATCGGTGAATTGCTCGGCCGCGAGTTCACCGATATGGATCAGGACTCTTCTCCTAGGCCCCTGGGCGAGTCCGACTTCATCGTCGTGGCACCGTACAACGCGCAGAAGCAGCTGGTCTCCGACGCTCTTGCCGCTGCCGGGTATCCCGGGGTCCCGGTGGGCACCGTCGATAACTTCCAAGGCAAGGAAGCGGCTGTCTCGATCGTCACGCTCGCGGCATCCAGCGGCCGTGATGCGCCGCGTGGTCCCGAGTTCCTGCTGCTGCAGAACCGGCTGAATGTCGCAATCTCACGAGCGCAGGTGGCTTCGTTCGTCATCCACTCGCCCGCCCTCCTCGATGACCTGCCGTACACGCCGGAGGGTGTGGCGCGGCTGAGCGCATTCGCGCGGTTGGTGGGTGCAGACCGCGACGAGAGTGCGAAGGATGACCGCGCGGACTCGATGTCGCCGGCCGGTGCTAGCGTCGCGCCATGACAAGAAGTGGGCGGTCTGCTCGTCGCATCCGAGTCTCGGGCGAGCGGCGGACCGTTCGTGCTCTTGTATTCAGACGACCTCGATGCCACGGCGCGCGCGATCGCTCAGGCGGGCGGTCGCATCGTGCAAGAACCGTACGAGTTCCCCGGCGGGCGACGGCTGCACTTCGCTGACCCGAGCGGCAATGAACTCGGAGTATGGGCGCTGCGCTGATCGCCGGAGCGCTGTCGCCCGGTCGTGCTTAGGTCGTGCTTAGGTCGCGCTTAGGTCGTGTTCCCGGTCGCGCTCAGGCCGTGCCGTACAGGCGGTCGCCGGCGTCGCCGAGGCCCGGCACGATGTAGCCCTTTTCGTTGAGGCCCTCGTCGAGTGCTCCCAGCACGAGCGTCACGTCGCGGTCGCCGACGATCTTCTCGATCGCGGCAACGCCCTCGGGCGTGCCCAGCAGGCAGATCGCCGTGACATCCTGCGCACCGCGCTGGAAGAGGAACTCAATGGCGGCCCCCAGCGAACCGCCGGTGGCGAGCATCGGATCGATAGCGAAGCACTGCCGATCGCTGAGGTCATCGGGAAGGCGCTCGGTGTAGGTCGTCGGCTCGAACGTCGTCTCGTCGCGGATCATCCCGAGGAAGCCGACCTCCGCGGTGGGCAGCAGCTTCACTAGGCCCTCCAGCATCCCGAGCCCGGCGCGCAGAATCGGCACGACGATCGGGCGCGGCTCCGAGATCTTCACACCCATCGTGGTGGTGACGGGCGTGGTGATCTCGACAGGACTCACCTTGACATTGCGCGTCGCCTCATAGGCGAGCAACGTCACAAGCTCCTCCGTCAGCTGCCGAAAAACAGGCGACGGGGTGCGCACATCGCGCAGCACCGAGATCTTGTGGGTGATGAGAGGGTGGTCGGCGACGTGAACACGCATGGTTACAGGGTAATGCGCTGTACGCCTGCGACACGACTCTGAATGCACAGATCAGGCTTTGGACGCTGCACGAGCGGCGATACGGGCCTTACGGCGCTCACGCCACATAGCGTTTGTCTTCTTAGCGTTCAGAGTGGTGATCACGGCGACGAGCAGCGGACCGGCGGAGATGGTGGCGATGTATGCGAAGTTTTCCATGTCTTCAATCTTGCCGACGCCAGCGGATGAGCGGATCAGCCCGGTGGCTGATCTTCGGCATCCGCCCTGAGGGGGATGCCGACACGACCGAGAACTAAACTCGACGCATGACCCGCTCCGATGACCGTGCGATGCAGCGTGCCCTCGCGCTCGCCGCTGAGGCTGCTGCAGCCGGCGAAGTCCCGGTTGGTGCGGTGGTGTTGAATGCCGAAGGTCAGGTGGTTGGTGAAGGGCGCAACAACCGCGAAGAAACGCACGACCCCACCGGGCACGCTGAGATCGTGGCGCTGCGGCAGGCCGCGGCATCCACCGGATCATGGAACCTCGAAGCGCACACCCTCGTCGTCACGCTGGAGCCGTGTGTGATGTGTGCTGGCGCGATCCTGCAGTCCCGGATCGGGCGGGTGGTGTTCGGGGCGTGGGACGACAAAGCAGGGGCCGCCGGGTCGATGTACGACGTTCTGCGTGATCGCCGCCTGCCCTACCGTGCGGAGGTTGTCGCCGGTATGCAGACGGATGCCGCAACCGCACTGCTGCGCGAATTCTTCGAGCAGCGCCGCTGAGTCTGTCGTCGCGGGCGTCGTGCTCGACGCGCTCGTCGCGGACGTCAGTCCGCGGACTTCAGAACGAACACGTCTGTCGACGGCTCGGGGTCGATCGCTGGACGGTAGATGTCGGGCTGGATGTAGATGGCGCGTGCCGTGGGAACGGTGTCGCGGATCTGCTGCTCGATCACTTCGATGTGATCGGCCAACTCCCGCACGGTCTTCTCCGCCGGGAAAGCGATCTTCGCGGCGACAAGCAACTCACCGGGCGCAACGATGAATGTCTTCAGGCTGATGAGCTTCTCGATGTCGGGGCATCCGATGATGGCATCGATGATCAGGTCCACGTCGTGTTTGCTCGCAGATGCACTCATGACGGTGATTCTAGTTCCCGCCGCTCAGGATGCCCAGGACCTGGCGGCGGATGCCGCTAATAGGATGGCCGCATGGCTGAATCGCTCCCGTCTCTCGCGTTCCTCGGTGCCGGATCGATGGGAGGCGCCATCCTGCACGGCGTCGTCGCCTCCGGCCTCGGTGTCGACGGCGGGATCATCGCCACCAACCGCACGGCTGAGAAGGCCGCGGCTCTCGCCGAGCTCGAGAATGTCACGGCGGTCGCGTTGGAGGAGCACCCGACCGGCAACGTGGATGCCGTGGCGTCGGCCCGCATCATCCTTGTGGGTGTGAAGCCTGCGATGGTGCCCGATCTGCTGCGCGAGATCGCGCCGGCTCTGCGCGAGGATGCCATTGTCGTGAGCCTTGCCGCCGGCGTCACCCTGGCGACCTTCGCCGAGTACCTCGGGCCGGACGTCAGCGTGATCCGGTCGATGCCGAACACGCCCTCGACCGTGGGCAAGGGTGTGACCGGCCTCGCGGCCAGCGCGGCTGCATCCGCTGATGATCTCGCGGTGGTGCGCCGCCTGTTCGAGCTTGTGGGCGCGGTCATCGAGGTGCCAGAAGAGCGCATCGATGCGCTCTCCACGATCTCCGGTTCTGGGCCGGCGTATGTGTTCCTCCTGATCGAAGAGCTGACGAAGGCAGCGATCGGAAAGGGCTTCGAAGAGGCAGATGCGCGTCTGATGGCCGAGCAGACATTCATCGGAGCGACCGCGCTGCTGGCGGCATCCGGTGAGAACCCCGCCGAGCTGCGGCGTCGTGTGACTAGCCCGAAGGGCACCACGGAGCGGGCCATCGCCGTGCTTCAGGACGCGCACCTCGACGAGCTTTTCGCCAGCGCGACCGATGCTGCGCTGGCCCGTGCGCGGGAGATGGCCGCCGGGAACTGAGCGCGCTCAGCCGCGGGGATGCCGCATGACGCGCAGCAGCGCCGCGCGGAAATTCTCTGGACGCTCGAGGTGCGGAGAGTGTCCGACACCTTCCCAGACGACCTCATCGACCTCGCCGCCCGCGGCGGCGTAGGCGTCGAGCACCGCTCTCGTCTGCGACACCATCTGCTGGGCGGGAGCAACATCTGCTCCGGGCCAGCCCGGGATCGCGCCGATGGCGCCGAGGTGGTTCAGATCGAACAATGACGCATCCGACACGATGGCGTCAGCGGTTCCGTGCACCCAGAGGATCGGCGGCTTCTCGGCCAGCTCGATCAGGCGCGAGACGTTGAAGTTCCCTGGCGCCATCGTGTTCAGCACACCGGTGCCGCCCGCGCCGAAACCGGGCCAACTCGTGCTTGTGACGCTGTTGCCTGGGTAGTTTCCGGGTTCCGTCGAGGTCGAATTCATTGCGGCCACCCAGATGTCCTCGTGTTCGGCGATGTGCCCGGGGGCGACGTAGCTAGCGCGGAACACGTTGCGCGGCGATGTTGGCGCATCAGCAGAGGTGTCGCCAGCGCGCAGACGGTCGATGAAGTCCGGATTGCCGCCGCCACCTCCGCAACCGGCATCATCATCAGTCAGTCGCGATCCATCCAGGCGCGTTCCGCCGAAGCCATAGGGCGAGACCGGAGCCTGAAGCGTCAGACTGAGCACCGGGTAGTCGAGTGCGTACTGCATCACGACGCCGCCGCCCATCGACCATCCGACCAGGTGTGCCGAGGGCACGCCGATCTCCTGCAACGTGGCATACACGTCATCGCTGAAATCGCTGAGGCCGCGCGTCGCATCCACCGGCAGCGCCTCGCTGCCACCGAAACCGCGCAGATCCACGGCGATCGACCGCACATCCGCAGGAAGGCTCAGCATCGTCTCCTGCCAGAACAGGGCCGATGAAACGTTTCCGTGCACGAAGACGACCGTGCGCAGCGGGGGAGTGGAGGGGGCATCGGCCGTGCGCTCGAGGATGTTCACGCGCAGTCGTGACGTCTCGATCACCCGCGCGGAGATACCGTCAAGAAGGAGATTTTTGGTGGTCGACATGGCCAGTTGCTCAGCGGTCGAGAGCGGCGAAGCGTTCGATATCGCTGTTGGTGCCGGAAACGATGATGAGGTCGTGGTTGGTGACCACGGTCGTCGCCTCCGCGTAGCGGAAAGGCTTGCCCGGGCTCTTGACTCCGACGACGGTGACGCGGTACTTGGACCGGACGCCGGACTCGTTCAGTCCCACGCCGCGGATGAACTTCGGCGGGTACATCTTGGCGAGCACGAAGTCATCGTCGAAGCGGATGAAGTCCAGCATCCGTCCGCTGACCAGGTGCGCCACGCGTTCGCCGGCCTCGCGTTCCGGGTAGATGACGTGGTTGGCGCCGACACGGGCGAGGATCTTGCCGTGCGACTGCGAGACGGCCTTGGCCCAGATCTGCGGCACCTTGAGATCGACAAGGTTGGCTGTGATGAGGACGGATGCCTCGATGAGCGAACCGACCGCGACGACGGCGACCTGGAAGTCCTGGGCGCCGATCTGCTTGAGCGCATCGAGGTTGCGGGCATCGCCCTGCACCGTGTGCGTGACTCGGTCGGACCATTTCTGAACGAGCTCGAGGCTTTCGTCCATCGCTAGCACGTCGCGGTCCAGACGGTCGAGCTCGCCAGCACATGCGGCGCCGAACCGACCGAGGCCGATCACGAGTACGGGGGCGTCGCCCCGGAGGACTTCAACCAACGATCGGCCTTTCCACGGGCAGCGAATAAAGCTGCGAACGCGATGTCGCGGCGACTGCCGCGGCGAGAGTCACTGTACCAATGCGCCCCATGAAGATCGTGGCTGCCATGACGTATGACGCCGAATCCGGCAGCTGTGCGGTCAGCCCCGTGGAGAGCCCGACGGTTCCGAACGCAGAGATCACATCGAAGAGCACCTCGGCGATGGGTGCTTTGGTTATCTGGGCGATCACGATCGTCGACAGGGCGACGATCGTGGCGCCCCACGCGACGACGCTGAGTGCGACACGCTGCACATCGCTCGGGATGCGGCGGCCGAATGCCTCGACGGACTGGCGTCCGCGCGCCTCTGACCACACCGCAATGGCGAGGACTGCGAGCGTGGTCACCTTGATGCCGCCTGCGGTGGATGCTGAGCCGCCGCCGACGAACATCAACATGGATCCCGCAACCAGTGAAGAGCCGTTGAGATCGCCGATGTCGATGACGCTGAAGCCGCCAGAACGGGTCATAGCCGAGAGGAAGAACGCCTGGAATGTGGTGTTTCCGGCATCCATTGATCCGAATGTCAGCGCGTTGTCGTATTCCAGCACGAGGAAGACCCCGGCGCCCGCGACGAACAGGATTGTGGTGGTGATGAGGGTGAGTTTCGCGTGCAGTGACCAGCGCTTGACGTGCCAGTGGTGCTTGGCGAGCGTGTAGATCACAGGGAAGCCGATGCTGCCGAGGAAGACGCTCACCATGAGCACGGAGAGCACGAAGTAGTCGTCGGCAAACTCCAGCACGCCGCCCGTATTTGGGGTGAAACCGGTGTTTGTGAACGACATCGCCGCGTAGTAGGGGGCCTCCCACAGCGCCGCGAGCGGGGGGATTCCGGCCATCACCAGCCCGGGGTAGAGCAGAACAGCCACGACGAGCTCGATGATGAGCAGCGACAAGGCGACTGTCTTCAGTAGCTGTCCGACTTCACCGAGGCGCACAGTCTGGCCCTCATTGACCGGACCACCATGTGCACGTAGCGGGTTGCTGTCACCTGCGGCGAGAAGCTTGGCCCGCAGGCCGAGCTTCTTGGAGATCACCAAGCCCAGCACGGAAGCCAGCGTGAGCACACCCATTCCGCCGATGTTCACGCCCAGGAAGACCAGCACGTGTCCGAATGGTGACCAGTGTGTCGCCATGTCGACTGTCGCGAGTCCGGTGACGCAGATCGTGGATACCGCGGTGAACAGAGCATCGCTGAGCGGCGTGACCGTTCCGGATGCCGAAGCGATCGGCAGTGAGAACAGTGCGGTGAACACGAGGATCAGCGTGGCGAAGATGGCGATCGCGAAACGCGAAGGGGATGACGTCACGATTCGTCGCATGAAGTGCCACGCGTCGCGGATCTTCCCCTGCGACGACGGAGATGCCCAGGCGCTCGACATCGGTGTCCCTCCCTGCGCTTCATCTCAGGCTTCTACGAGGATCGCTGAAGCGCCTTCGACATGGTACTCCGGGCCCGGGACGGCTAGCCTGATCTCATGACCGACATCTTCGACGTGATCGCAGACGGCACAAGGCGCGACATCCTTCAGCTGCTTCTGCGTCGCTCGACCGAGGAAGATGCCGGCACGAGCGTCTCGCAGATCGTTAGCGAGCTGGGCATCAGTCAGCCGACCGTGTCGAAGCACCTCAAGGTGCTGCGCGAGGCGCAGCTGGTGAGTGTCCGCGAAGACGGGCAGCGTCGGTTCTACAGCATCGATGTCGGTCCGCTCGAAGTCGTCGACGACTGGCTCGTGCCCTTTTTGATGGATGCCTTCGGCGATGACGCGCCAGACATCGATTTTTCGTTCACTCCGCTTCCGGACGGCGCATCGCACGCGGCCGAGGTTGTCGGCCGCGCCGCAGCATCAGCGAGGCACGTGGTGACCACGGCGTTGAAGCGGCTCGGGGCCTGATCACTCCGGCAGTCCCGAACGGGGCCTGCATCCACGACGGTGCGTCCTCGGTGATTGCACAGTGGTCACATAGGTCACAATCACCACATGGGTTTACATGCGTCCCGCATTCCCCATAGGATCGGGGCAGAGAAAGGGGTAATGGGGATGCCCGAAGTTCCAGATGTCCGATTCTTGACCGTCGCAGAGGTCGCAGAGCTCATGCGTGTGTCGAAGATGACCGTCTATCGACTGGTGCACTCCGGCGAGTTGCCGGCGATTCGATTTGGTCGCAGCTATCGCGTGCCCGAATCGGCTGTTGCCGACGCTCTCCAGCGCCCGATCTCTGAGGTTGGCTGACCGCTTCGGATCAAGTCTCGACAATGTGCACTTTGCACCGGTCGTGGTTTGCTAGAATGATCCGAGGCATTTACCGTGCCCGTACTCGGGCGTCCGAATTTTTTGACGCCCAGCCACTGACTTAGTGAGGTTTCCGTGGGTTCTGTCATCAAGAAGCGCCGCAAGCGCATGGCGAAGAAGAAGCACCGCAAGCTGCTTCGTAAGACTCGCCACCAGCGCCGCAACAAGAAGTAAACGCGGCAAGACACGAGCGCCTGTCTTCGGACGGGCGTTTTGTGTATGCAACCGCGTTCTGAGGAGAGTCATGAAATCGATCACCATCGCCGAACTTGCTGCACGCGAGAACACTCCGCTTATCGATGTGCGCGAGGAAGATGAGTTCGCGGCCGGGCACGTGCCCGGAGCGGTGAACATCCCGATGTCGCAGATTGGCGACCGGCTCGACGAGCTGCCTGCCGAGGCGTTCGACGTCATCTGCCAGGCCGGTGGTCGCTCCGGTCGCGTGGTGGAAGCGCTCGAGCCACGCGGTTACGACGCCACCAACGTCGATGGCGGCACCGGTGAGTGGATTGCTGCCGGCCACCCGGTCGAAGTACCCTCGGCGTGACCACCGTCACCATCATCGGCAGGCCCGGCTGTCATCTGTGCCCCACAGCACGAGAGATCGTTGAGACCGTCGTGGCGGATCTTCCCGATGAAGTCGGCGACCGCATCGAGATCGTCGAGAAATCAATCGATGAGGATGCTGCGCTGTATGAGCTGTGGTGGGAAAAGATCCCCGTCGTTCTCATCAACGATGAATTTCATGCGCAGTGGCGGGTCTCGCCCGAGCTGCTGCGCCAAAGACTGGAGACGCAATGATTCGCCACGTGGTCACTTGGAAGCTTGCCAGCGAGGATGCTGCTGAGCGCGGTGCTCAGGCAGCCGAAGTCGCGCGGCGGCTGAACGCTCTGGGCGGCGTCGTTCCGCAGTTGCGGTCGATTTCGGCTGGAGCGAACTCGATCTATCCAGAAGCGAACTGGGACGTCACCCTGGTTGCAGATTTCGATTCTGTTGAGGCGCTGGAGCAGTACGTTGTGCACCCGGCCCACGAAGAGGCCGCGGTTTACATTCGCTCGGTCGTCTCCTCTCGCGTGGCCGTCGATTTCGAGGTTTGAGCAGCCGACACCGCCCGCGTGTGCAGGAGTGCAACGCAAACGTAACCGTCTGAACGGGATTTCTTCGTCGCTGCGTGTCAGGATGATCTGCATACCCGTCCGAGGGCATCGTTGCCCCGTCACTCTGGAGCGGTAATGTCCCGACGCCGTAATCTCATCTTCGGTCTCGCCCTCGCGGCGACCGCCACTCTTGCCCTTTCTGGGTGCGCCGGTGGTTCCGACACCCCGGGAGGAGAAGCGGCTCCCGAATCCAGCGGAGACGACTACGGCCTCATCTCTGCCGGCGAGCTCACTGTCTGCTCAGACATCCCGTACCCGCCGTTCGAGTTCGAGGACTCCAGCACTGAGACGGGCTACTCGGGCTTTGACATCGATCTGCTCGGCGCTGTCGCTGAGAAGCTCGACCTGAAGCTGGCCGTCCAGGATGTCGGCTTCGACGCGTTGCAGTCGGGTACGACCCTCGCCGCCGGACAGTGTGACGTCGGCGCATCGGCAATGACGATCACCGAGGAACGCAAGGCGAACATTGATTTCGCGGACCCGTACTATGACTCACTGCAGTCGTTGCTGGTGCGCGCTGACTCCAGTATTAAGAGCATCGCTGATCTGGACGGCAAGACCGTCGGTGTCCAGCAGGGCACCACAGGTGAGGCCTACACGAACGAGAACGCCACCGGAGCCGAAGTCGTCTCCTACCCCTCCGACGGTGAGCTGTGGCCGGCGTTGCAGGCCGGCAATATCGACGCGATTCTGCAGGACCAGCCGGTGAACATCGAGCATGAGAAGGCCGACTCGACGTACACGATCGTCGAAGAGTATGACACTCAGGAGCAGTACGGCTGGGCGTTCGCCAAGGGGGAGCGCGACGCATTGATCGAGGCCGTCAACACTGCGTTGCAGGAGTTGAAGGACGACGGAACCTACCAGACGATCTACGACTCTTACTTCGCGGCGAACTGACCCGCGGCGCCCGCGAACAATGGCAATGAGGCGCACGACTCGCGCGAAGCTTTATCGGTTCACGATGTACGCGATTTTCATCGCGGCCGTCGTCGCTGTCGCCTTGGCGACCGACTGGGTGAAGATCGGCACGGTCTTCTTTAACGTCGAAGTCGCGATCAAGCAGTTCCCGAACATCATCGTGATCGCCCTGCGAAACACGGTGCTGTTCACCCTGATCGCATTCGTCGGAGGAACTCTTCTCGGCGTGGCTTTCGCCGTGATGAAGCTGTCGAGCGTCGCCCCCTATCGCTGGTTCGCTACGGCGTGGATTGAGCTCTTCCGCGGGATGCCAGCGATCCTGACGCTGTTCATCATCGCCTACGGCCTGCCGATCGGTCTGGGATTCAAAATGCCAGGAGGCGCGATCGTCTCGGGTCTTCTGGGCCTGATTCTGGTGTCGTCCGCGTATATCGCAGAGGTCGTGCGCGCGGGGATCCAGGCAGTTCCGAAGGGCCAGATGGAGGCCTCGCGGTCGCTGGGAATGTCACCGCTGAAGACGATGTTCTGGATCATCCTTCCGCAGGGCTTCCGCATCATCATCCCGCCGATGACGAACGAGTTCGTGCTGTTGCTGAAAGACACGTCTCTCCTGTTCGTCGTGGGCTCGACCCTAGCGACGAGGGAACTCACCACGTTCGCTCGTGACGGGCTGTCCTCGGAGGCGAACTCAACGCCGTTGATCATGGCAGCGCTGTTGTACCTGGCGGTGACCATTCCGCTGACCCGGGCGGTTGCGTGGCTCGAGCGAAGGATGGCGAAGCAGCGATGAGCACAGATTTGATTGATATTCACGCGCCGGCGATCGAAGTGCAGCAGCTGCGCAAGAGTTTTGGTGACAACGAGGTTCTCAAAGGCATCGACCTGACGGTCTCTGCTGGGGAGGTTGTCTGTGTGATCGGGCCCTCGGGGTCGGGTAAATCAACGCTGCTGCGCTCGGTGAACCTTCTCGAAGAGCCCACGGAGGGGAAGATCTTCATCGAGGGCATCGATATCATCGACCCCGAAACTGACATCGATCGGGTGCGCACGCGCATCGGCATGGTGTTTCAGAGCTTCAACCTGTTCCCGCACCTGAGCGTGCTCGGAAATCTCACCATCACCCAGCGGCGCGTTCTTCGGCGATCTAAGGTCGAGGCTGAGAAAGTCGCTCACGCGATGCTCGAACGGGTGGGACTGTCTGAGAAGGCGGACGCATACCCTGGCCATCTCTCGGGCGGTCAGCAGCAACGCGTCGCGATTGCGCGGGCGCTGTGCATGAACCCCGACATGATGCTCTTCGACGAGCCGACCTCGGCACTTGATCCTGAACTCGTCGGCGAGGTGCTGCAGGTGATGCGCACGCTGGCTGATGAGGGGATGACGATGCTCGTCGTCACTCATGAGATGGGCTTTGCACGAGAAGTCGGCTCACGCCTGATCTTCATGGACGGCGGAGTGATCCTCGAAGAGGGCGATCCGCACGAGGTGCTCGCGAATCCGCAGCATCCGCGCACACAGGACTTCCTGTCGCGGGTTCTGTAAGTCTTTCAGCGAGCGACGGTGTACAAGTCGCTCAGTGAGTGACGGGGTACTTGAAGCCGATGTGCGAGCCGGCGTATCCGAGCCGCTCATAGAACCGGTGCGCATCGGTCCGGGCAGCGTCCGAGGTGAGTTGAACCATCGCAGCCCCCAGGGCAGGGGCGGCGGCATCCGATACCCAGCGCATGACGGCGGATCCGATGCCCGATGAGCGAAGCGTGCTGCGCACCCGCACAGCCTCGACCAGCAGCCGGCGCGATCCGCGGCGTGTCATCCCGGGAATCGACGTGAGCTGCAGTGTGCCGACCACGCTCCCGTCCACGTCGACGACGAGAAGGTCATTCGAGGGGTCCGCGAGGATCTCCGCGAGCGCGCTCGTATAGGCGAGGCGGTCAGCGTCGGATGCGACATCTCCACGCGAAGCGCTGATCGCATCGTCTGCGAGCAACTCGATCAGAGCGTCGGCGTCCTGCGGCGATGCGCGTCGCAGAGTCGCCCGGCCTGCGGCGCAGTCGAATGCGTGCGGTAGGGGAAGAGCATCGAGCATGCCGCCAGTCTGCCACCACCCGTGCGTCGCCGCGTGCGGCAGCACGTGCGTGCGGACGTATTCTGATCTGATGGAGATCGGTGAGCTGCTCGGGCTGGAACAGCTCACCTGGGGGATGCTGGTGTTCGTCGTCTTCGCGGCGTTCGCGGCCGGCTGGATCGATGCGGTGGTCGGCGGTGGCGGGCTGCTGCAACTGCCCGCGTTGCTACTCATCCCCGGCATCGCGCCGGTGCAGGCGCTTGCGACGAACAAGCTCGCGTCTGTCTTCGGCACCGCCACCAGCAGTGTTACGTATTATCGGCGTGCGAAACCAGACATCCGCACCGCTCTGCCCATGGCCGGGATTGCGCTGGCGGGCTCACTCGGGGGAGCGGCGGTGGCCACCGTGCTGCCACCAGCCGCATTCAAACCGATCATCATCGTCGCCCTGCTCGCCGTGGTGATCTTCACGGTGTTCCGGCCCGAGTTGGGAGCGGCGACCAAGCTGCGCTTCTCCGGTCGCAAGCACCACATCATGGCGGGGACCGCCGGGCTGGTGATCGGGTTCTACGACGGGATGATCGGTCCCGGAACCGGCACGTTCCTCGTCATCACGCTCGTGGCGCTCATGGGATACGACTTCTTGCAGTCCAGCGCTAAAGCGAAGATCGTCAACCTCGCAACGAACGCTGGGGCACTGCTGCTGTTCATCCCGCACGGGGCAGTGCTGTGGCTGCTGGGCGGCATCCTCGCCGTCGCGAACGTCGCCGGCAGCTACCTGGGCTCGCGGATGGCGATCGCGCGCGGGACGACCTTCATCCGCGTGGTCTTCCTCATCGTCGTAGTCGTGCTCATCGGGAAGCTCGGTTTCGACGTGTGGAACGAGAACATCGTCCCCGCGCTCGCGCTACTCGCGCCCTGAGCCGTGCATACGGCGAAACCCCGTCATATGCACGCTTGGGGTCAAGCGCGATTACGACGGGGTCTCGACGAAGAGCGAAGAGGCGAGGCTCAGGCCTCGGTGTCCTCCGCGACAAAGTCCACGCCGGCCTCGGCGCGCTGCGCGTCGGTGATCGGAGCGGGGGCACTCGTCAGCGGATCGAAGCCGTTGCCGGTCTTCGGGAACGCGATGACCTCGCGGATCGAATCGGTCTTGGTCAGGTGCTGCAGCACGCGGTCCATGCCCAGCGCGATGCCTCCGTGCGGCGGGGCGCCGAACTTGAATGCATCCAGCAGGAATCCGAACTGCTCCTGGGCAACCTCATCCGAGATGCCCATCACCTCGAAGACACGCTTCTGCACGTCCTCGCGGTGGATGCGGATCGAGCCACCACCGAGCTCGGTTCCGTTGCAGACGATGTCGTACGCGTAGGCGAGCGCGGACCCTGGATCGGTGTCGAACGTGTCGGCAAACTCCGGCTTCGGGCCGGTGAAGGCGTGGTGCACGGCCGTCCACGCACCAGCACCGACGGCGACGTCACCGGATGCCACGGCATCCGCCGCAGGCTCGAACATCGGGGCATCGACCACCCACGTGAACGCGAAGACATCAGGATCGAGCAGCCCCAGTCGGCGCCCGATCTCGACGCGTGCAGCGCCCAGCAGTGCACGCGAGTCCTTGGCAGAACCGGCCGCGAAGAACACGCAGTCACCTGCCGCAGCGCCCACGAGGTCGGCGAGACCGGCCTGTTCCTTTTCGGACAGGTTCTTGGCGACGGGGCCGCCGAGCGTGCCGTCCTCGTTGAAGAGGACATAGGCGAGGCCTCGTGCGCCGCGCTGCTTGGCCCAGTCCTGCCAGGCATCCAGCTGCTTGCGTGGCTGTGAAGCGCCACCGGGCATGAGGACCGCACCGACGTAATCGGACTGGAAGACCCGGAACGTGGTCTCGGAGAAGTACTCGGTCGCATCGACGAGTTCAAGACCGAAGCGCAGGTCGGGCTTGTCCGAGCCATACTTGGCCATCGCGTCGGCATAGGTGATGCGCGGCAGCGGTGTCTGCACGTCGACGTCGATCGTCTTCCACATCGCGACGATGAGGGACTCCATCATCTCGATGACGTCTTCCTGGTCGACGAAGCTCATCTCGATGTCGAGCTGCGTGAACTCCGGCTGGCGGTCGGCACGGAAGTCTTCATCGCGGTAGCAGCGGGCCATCTGGTAGTACTTCTCGACACCGCCGACCATGAGCAGCTGCTTGAACAGCTGCGGGCTCTGCGGCAGTGCGTACCAGCTGCCCGGGTGCAGACGAGCGGGCACGACGAAGTCGCGGGCGCCCTCGGGGGTCGAGCGCGTCAGCGTCGGGGTCTCGACCTCGATGAACTCGCGCTTTTCGAGTTCGTTGCGGACCGCCCTGTAGACGTTCGATCGCAGACGAAGAGCGGATGCTGCGGACGGGCGTCGCAGGTCAAGATAGCGGTGCTTGAACCGTACATCTTCGCCCGCCGTCTCGGAGTCGCCAAGGCCGGTGGAGACCTGGAACGGCAGCGGAGCGGACTCGTTGAGAACCTCGACCGCAGTTGCGATGACCTCGATCTGGCCGGTGGGCAGGTTCGGGTTCTCGTTGCCGTCCGGGCGGCGGGAGACCTCGCCGGTGACCTTCAGGACGAACTCACTGCGCAGCGGGTGCGCAGTCTCTTCGTCGCGGATGACCACCTGGGCGATGCCCGAGGCATCGCGGAGATCAATGAACGCGACTCCTCCGTGATCACGACGACGATCGACCCAACCCGTGAGGGTGACGGTCTGACCGATGTTCTCGGCTCGCAGGGAGCCGGTCGTGTGAGTGCGAAGCACGGAAGATTCCTCCAGTTCAGTAAAGGGAACTCGCCCATTCTACGTGGGCGTGCCACCCTTCGAAGAGACAACCTCCTCGGGTGGGTAGACTCCGTCGCAAGAGGCGGACAGCGCCTTTCCCACAAAGGAGTGAACCCGTGGATTCAAATCTGGTCACCGAACAGCTGTTCTCGACGAGTTCGGTGCTGTTGGGCATCGTGGTCTACGTGATCTATGCGATCACAATGTGGAAGGTGTTCGCCAAGGCGGATTATCCGGGCATCCTCGCTCTGATTCCGATCGTCAACTGGATCATTCTCGTGAAGATCGCCGGGATGAGTGGCTGGTTCGTGCTGCTGTATCTCATCCCGATCGTGAACATCGTCTTCGCGATCGTTGTGGCGTTCAAGGAGGGCGCCAATTTCGGCAAGGGCGGTGTCTTTTCGTTCTTCCTGCTGTGGATGTTCCCCTTCATCGGGCACTTGATCATCGGGTTCGGCTCCGCGAAGTACCGTCGCGTCTGAGCGACGACACGGTGTCTGGGGGATCCCTAGACTGAGCGGTATGCCTGCCGAACGCCTCCATCTCGTCCGCCACGGTGAAGTGCACAATCCGGGGCGCGTGCTGTACGGCCGCCTCCCGCATTACCGTCTGAGTGAAGACGGCAAGCTGATGGCGCGCGCCGCAGCCGAGCACATCGCCGATCTTGGGCGACCGGTCACCTCGTTGCGCTGCTCGCCGTTGCAGCGTGCTCAGGAATCCGCCGAGCCGTTCACCCAGGTCTTCGGGCTGGAAGCGGCAATCGACGAGCGCGTCATCGAGCCGACGAACGTGTTCGAAGGCACGCAGATGCGGCGATCGCTGCGCGACCCGCGCAACTGGTGGCATCTGCGTCGTCCCTCTGTGCCCAGCTGGGGCGAGCCATACTCGTCGATCGCCGAACGCATGCAGCAGGCGATGAACAGTATCTGGGATGACACGGTCGAGGGTGACGCGGTGATCGTCTCTCACCAGGCGCCGATCTGGATCACGCACCTGCGCGTCGCTGGTCTCCGGTTGCCGCACGACCCCCGAACCCGGCGCTGTGCCCTGTCGAGTGTGACGTCGTTCGAGCGCGTCGGCGACGTCTGGCGAGAGGTCAGCTACGCCGAGCCCGCTTCGGGGGGAATCGACCTCGGCGCGGTCTGAGCCCGTCAGGCGCTCAGCTCTTGGACGACGAACGACGCCGCCAGCTGTCCTGCGGCAGCGGCTTGAATGACGGATGCCATCGGCCCCGGCATGCTCGCCCGGTGCGCAAGATCGCCCGCGGCGAAGACTCCCGCAACCGACGTGCGGCCGAAATCATCGATCTCGATGCAGCCGCTTTCGAGCATCCGCAGCCCGAGCTGCGCGGCGAACGGGGTGCGCTGGTGGAAGCCGCCTGCGGCGAGGAACAGTCCCGCCACGGTGTGGCTCTCGTCGCCTGTGACGACCGTGACTCCGCCGTCGTCTGCGGCCTGCACGCGGTCGACGACTGCCGCTGAAACACGGGCACCGGCTGCCTCCAGTGCGGAGATCTCTTCGGTTGCGGGTGGGGTGTCGATCGGGAATACAGTGATGCTCTGGGCGATGCGCCCGAGCATGCCGAGCAGGTGCTGCGCGCGCGGACCGGCACCGATGATCCCGATGGTGGCATCGTGAAGTTCATGGCCGTCGCAGAACGGGCAGACGAATGCGCGTCGTCCCCACAGCTCGCCGAGTCCGGCAATGTCGGGTAGGTCATCGACGAGTCCGGTGGCGAGGATGATGCGACGGGCGCGTTCGCTGCAACCATCGGGGAAATGGACGGTGAAGTCGTCGGCGCTTCCGGTGATGGCCGATACGGCACCGCGGGCCACGGTGACATCGCGATACGCCGCAAGCTGTTCGCGAGAGCGTGCGCGGTAGTCCGCGGGGGCCGTTCCATCATCGCCCACCACATTGTGCATGTGCGCGACGGTGCCGTTGCGGTACTCGCCGGAATCGACGACCATCGTGCGGCGGTGCATCCTTCCCAGCGTGAGTGCCGCCTGCAGGCCTGCGGGGCCGGCGCCGATGATGATCGCGTCGTACATGAGATCTCCTTCTGATCTTGTTTTCTCGACCAGTGTGTGACTTCATGTCAACATGAAGTCAAGTTCGAAGCATCCGTGGTCTGTCGGCGAAGTCGCCGAACGGTTCGACCTGCCCACCAACGTGCTCCGGCACTGGGAAGCCGTCGGACTCCTGACGCCCGCGCGCGACACCGCGGGGCGGCGACGCTACGGTCAAGACGAGATCGTGCGGATCGCGGTGATCCAGCGCAGCAAAGCGGCCGGGATGAGTCTGGAGCAGATTGCGGTGCTGCTCGATGACGGCAGAAGCGGTCGGCACGAGGTGCTCTTCGCGCATCTGGCCGACCTTGACCGTCGGATGCTTGAGATGCAGCTGTCGAGGGCGATGACCGAACATGCCATCAGATGCAGCGCGCACGACATCACCACCTGTCCGCAGTTCCGCGCCGGAGTCGAGGATGTGCTCGCGAGATTCTAAGAACCAATGTGCGCGCAGTGCCGACAGGGGAGTGGCCAGAGCATCCAGAACACCCATAGGATCTCGCGCCTAAACTGGGGTCGTGCCTCTCGCCTCGACGAATCGTGACGGCCGCCTCTCCCGCCCTCGACGTTCGCGTCGGATGATCGGAGCCGCGTTCGCCGTGCTGTCCGCTGTCGCCCTGAGCGCGTGCACGCAGGACTCCGTCGCCGAGCAATACCTCGAAGGCAGTGACAAGGGGTACATCTCCGCCGATCTGACCGTCGTGGAGATCGCGCCGGATGACCGCGGCGAACCCGTCGAATTCGGTGGAGTCACCGAGAACGGCGACGAGTTCACCAGCTCCGAGATCGCCGGAGACGTCACCGTCGTCAACTTCTGGTACGCGGCCTGCGGCCCGTGCCGAGTCGAGGCGAAAGACCTCGAGGCCGTCTGGCAGCAGTACGAAGACGACGCCGTGTCCTTCGTCGGTGTCAACACCTACGACCAGCCCGACACCGCCCGCGCATTCGCTGACGAGTACGGCATCACCTACCCGAGCCTCATCGACGTCGACTCGGGTGATGCGAAGCTCGCCTTCGCGGAAGTCACCCCCATCCAGGCGACACCCACCACGCTCGTGCTCGACAAGCAGGGACGCGTCGCCGCTCGGATCATCGGCCAGCTCGACGGGCCGAGCATCCTTTCCACGCTCGTGAGAGACGCGCTCGCGGAGAGCGCGTGAACACTCAGGAGTTAATCGGCTCCGGGGCCCTCTGGCTGGCGATTCCGGTCGCCATGCTTGCCGGGCTCGTGTCGTTCCTCTCGCCCTGCGTGCTGCCGCTCGTGCCGGGATACCTCGGTTTCCTCGGGGGGACAGGGGCAACGACCCGAGGCACACGTGGACGCCTGGTGCTCGGCGTGCTGCTGTTCATCCTGGGCTTCAGCGTGGTCTTCATCGCGTTCACGGTCATCGGCGGCACGGCATCAGTGTTTTTCCTGCAATGGGGCGACATGATCACCCGCATTCTGGGCATCGTGATCATTGCCATGGGCCTGGTCTTCGTCGGATTGTTCGGATTCATGCAGCGTGAAGTTCGGCTGCAGGTCAACTCCAAGACCGGTCTCATCGGTGCGCCGCTGCTGGGCTTCGCCCTCGGTATCGGGTGGGCTCCGTGCATCGGACCGACCCTTGCCGCCATCACCGCCGTCTCCTGGACCCTCGGTGACCCCGTGCGCGCCGGCTTCCTCGGGCTGGCCTACAGCCTCGGCCTCGGCATCCCGTTTCTGCTCGTCGCCCTCGGTTTCGGCTGGGCAACGAAGGCGATCGGGTTCCTGCGCCGTCACATCCGCATCGTGAACATCGCCGGCGGCGTGCTGCTCGTCCTGCTCGGCGTGCTCATGGTCACCGGCCTGTGGACGGACATCATGTCGCGCCTCGGGGCGGTGATGGGCAGTGTCATCCTCCCGCTCTGATTTCCCCGCTCGCTCCCAGAACAAGAACAAGGATGCCGTGAACAACGACGCCTCGGATCCGCTGCGCCCCTCCGACCACATCGACGGCGATGGTGGCAGTATCAACCAGCCCAAACTGGGCTTCGTCGGCTGGTTGCGGTGGGGATGGCGTCAGCTGACCTCGATGCGCACAGCGATCATCCTGCTGCTGGTACTGGCAATCGCTGCCATCCCCGGCTCGATCTTCCCGCAGCGGATGGCCGACCCGAACGGCGTCACCCAGTGGCAGACCGACAACCCCGATCTGTTCCCTGTGCTCGATGCCATGAGCCTGTTCGACGTCTACCTGTCGCCATGGTTCTCGGCAATCTACCTGCTGCTGTTCATCTCGCTCGTCGGCTGCGTCATCCCGCGCATCAAGCATCATCTGAAGGCGCTGCGCTCGCGTCCGCCACGCACACCTGTTCGGCTGCAGCGACTCGAGGACTACCGCGAGGTCACCCGACCCATCCCGGCTGGACAGTCGACGGGCTCCGACTCCGAGGCAGAAGCATCCCGCTCGGTCGATGTCGCGCAGAAGCAGCTGCGTGCGCTCGGGTACCGCGTCGAACGCTACGACAAGGGGCGCTCCTGCTCAGTGTCGGCAGAGCGCGGATACTGGCGTGAAACCGGCAACCTCGTCTTCCACCTCGCTCTGGTCGGCGTACTCATCACCGTCGGCGTCGGCGGCAGCTTCGCATACACCGGCCAGCGTGTGATCGTCGAGGGGCAGACCTTCGTCAACACGCTGCTGGATTATGAATCGATGAACCGCGGGCGATTCGTCAGTGACGATGCGCTCCAGCCCTACGCGATGACCCTCGATTCCTTTGATGTGACGTACCAGGAGTACGGGTCGGCAGCATCCGGTCAGGCGGGCAATTTCTCGGCCAACGTGACCGTGCGCGAAGACGGCGAAAGTCGCGAGGAATCAGTGCGGGTGAACCACCCACTCGGCCTCGCCGGAGACAACGTCTACCTGCTCGGCAACGGCTACGCGCCCACGATTACGGTGCGAAACGCCGACGGCGACGTCGTCTACAGCAACTCGGTTCCGTTCCTCCCGCAGGACAACAACATGACCTCGCTCGGTGTCATCAAGGTCACCGATGGGATGCCGCAGCAGCTCGGCATCGCGGCATTCTTCTACCCGAGTGCTGCGCGTCTGGACACCGGTGCTTTCACGTCTGCGCACGGTGATCTCCTGTCGCCTTTGCTCACCCTCGACGTCTACGAGGGCGACCTCGGGATCAACGAGGGAACGCCGCGATCGGTGTACGTGCTCGATACCGGGGAGCTCACCAAGCTCACAGGCCGCACCACCGATGTGGATTCGATCGAACTCCTTCCCGGTGAGACTGCCGACTTACCGGGTGGCCGGGGCACGATCACCTTCGAGGATGAAGCTCCCGCCGGTGCGACCACATACGAAGACTCGGTGAAACGCTTCGTGTCGCTGCAGATCCACCATGACGCCTCGGCCGTATGGGTGCTCGTGTTTGCATTGCTCGCATTGGCCGGACTCATGATCGCGCTGTTCGTACCGCGCCGGCGGATGTGGGTGAAGGCGACCGCAAACGGCGACGAAGTGCAGCTCGAATACGCCGGGCTCGCTCGCGGCGAAGACCCGACCCTGGCCGCTGCCGTCGATGACCTCGTCGCCGGTCACACCCGGCTGCTCGATACCGACTCCACTCCGCAAAACCCACGAAAGTAGAATGGGATCATGCCCGACTTCGACTCTCTCTCGATCCTGTTCATCTGGACAGCGATCGCGATCTACGCCGCAGCATTCATCGCCTATGCGTTCGATCTTGCGCGTCGCTCCGAGGTCACCTCTGACGCACGCCTCGCGCGCGAAGCGGCACTGGTCGGTGCTGGCGGAGTTTCGGTCGACACGGCGGATACAGCATCCGCCCCGCCTGCCAAACCCCGCTACGTAATGGCGCGGATCGGAACCACGCTCACCGCGCTCGGCTTCGTCCTGCACCTCGCCGCCACGGTGCTGCGCGGCATCGCCGCCGAACGGGTGCCGTGGGCGAACCTGTACGAGTTCGCGATGATCGGCACATTGCTGGTCGTCTTCGTGTATCTGCTCGTGCTCACGCGCGTGGACCTGCGTTATCTCGGCACCTTCATCACCGGGCTGGTCGTCGTGCTGATGGGCGCGGCTGCGATCAGCTTCTACGTCGGCGTCGTGCCGCTGATGGATCCGCTCAAGAGCGTCTGGCTCGTGATCCACGTGTTCGTCGCTTCACTGTCGACAGCATTCTTCGCGCTGGCCTGCGGGCTCTCGGTGCTGCAGCTGATGCAGTCGCGCCGCGAGCGCCGTCTCCTCGAGAACGTGGACAATCCAGGGCCGCGGTTCCTCAGCACGCTGCCGAACGCCGACCGGCTGGAAGGAACGGCGTTCCGCTTCGCGATCATCGGCTTCATCTTCTGGACCTTCACCCTCATCGCCGGCTCCATCTGGGCGCAGGATGCCTGGGGCCGCTACTGGGGCTTCGACGTCAAGGAGACCTGGACGTTCATCGTGTGGGTGCTGTACGCCGGGTACATTCACGCTCGCGCCACTCGCGGCTGGCGCGGCAACCGTTCAGCGTGGCTGTCCATCGTCGGATTCACCGCGGTGATCTTCAACTTCACGATCGTGAACGTGTTCTTCAAGGGGCTGCACGCGTACTCCGGCCTGAGTTGAGTCGTGGGGGCCGTGTGCCTCGTTCCGGGTGCCAGACGCCACGGCGTCGCTGCGGCGTGTCAGGGCAGGATTCTGTTGTGACACGCCGCCCGTGACACGTCCCGTCTGGGATTCGGCCCGGTGGCCGAACGTGTTCTTCGCGGGGCTGCACGCGTACTCCGGCCTGAGTTGAGTCGCGGGGGCCGTGTGCCTCGTGCCAGGTGCCAGACGCCACGGCGTCGCTGCGGCGTGTCAGGGCAGGATTCTGCTGTGACACGCCGCCCGTGACACTTCCCGTCTGGGATTCGGGCCTGGTGGTCGACGACCAGCGGATGCTACGCCGAGGCGAGCACCGCCTTCGTCGACGTCGTGCGACGCAGCGCCACCGCGATCGTGGTGCCCACGATCGACAGCACCCCCCACACGATCAGTGCGGCAATGGCTCCACCGTTCGCACTGATCAGACCGGTGAACGCCGGGGCTGTGGGAAGCGCAGCGCCGAGGGAGGCGAGCCACCCCGGCACAGTCGAGATGAGTCCGGTCGCCACCGCGATGACCCCGACCAGTGCGCTGATCCAGCGACCCACGCCGCCGAATACTGCGACGAGCGCCTGGTTCACCGCGGCGAAGGCGACCCCGGCGAGCACCGCGGTACCCGCGAACGCCCACCAGGTGCCGGCTTCATACTGCGCCACGATCTGCACGATCAGAGCGACGAGCACGCCCTGTCCTGCCCCGATCAACGCGGCGGGCAGGAACGCCCGCAGCGTGAGTGCAGCAGACGAACGCCGCGAGGTCAGAGTGCGTGCCGTGTGCGCGCGCATCACGATGAAGGACGCCAGCCCACCGAACCACAGCACGACGGCAGCGAGCAGCGGGATCGCGGTTGGGCCGAACAGGGCGTTGCCGCCAGCATCCGATGACACCGGATCGGCGATGACCGACGCCAGTGAGCTGGATTCCTGATCGGTGAACGAGGGGAGCGAATCCGCCGCGGTGCGTAGGCCTCCGGCGAGGTCTCCGGTTCCGGTGGCAAGAGTGTCCAGTCCCGTTGCCAACTCACCGGCTCCGTCAGCGAGTGCCGAAGCGCCCGTGCCGAGGTCAGTGGCACCGGATGCGAGCTGCCCGGCACCGCTGGCCAGTTCTCCTACGCCGCCGGCGAGCTCGTTCGCCCCGGCAGTCAACGCGGCAGCGCCGCCGCTGAGATCGCCGGCACCCGTGCTGAGCGCGGTCGCGCCAGCCTGGGACTGGTCGACGCCGCCAGCGAGCTGGTTTAGCGCGTCGGCGAGTGAGCTCGCACCTGTGCCCGCGGTGCGCAGCTGCTCAGCGATCGTGGCTGTGGCCTGGCCGTCGAATGCTTCGAGGCCTCCAGCCGTTCCGGCAGATGCCTGTGCGGCCGCGTCGGCCGCGCCCTGAAGCTGCGGCATCGACTGGGACATGCCGGCCAGCCCCACGCAGACCGGGTCGGTGCTCTCGCGGCCGGCGCACGCGGCGAGCAGTGCGCTCATGCCGTCGGCGAGCTGGTCAACGCCGGACTTCACCCCGACCGTCGCCTGCTGCGCGCCGTTTGCGGCGGTGAACAGCTCATCGGGGACAAGCCCGCTTGCGTCCAGCGCGGCTGCTCCATCGGTGAGGCCGGAGCCGAGTTCGGTGGCGCCGCCCGCCGCCTGGCGGGAGCCGTCGGCGATGGAGCCCAGACCGGTGGCCAGATCGGATGCTCCGGTGCCGAGCTGTGCTGCACCATCTCCGAGCTGCGTCACCCCGCCGCCCAGCTGGGTCGCGCCCGCTCCGAGCTGTGTCGCACCGGAGCCGAGCTGCGAGATGCCGGAGCTGAGCTGAGTCGCACCGTCAGCGAGCTGGGCAGCGCCGTCGGGCAGGGCTGCTGCGCCGTCGGCAGCGGCGTGGGCGCCGTTCGCGAGCTCCAGCGCACCGGAGGCAGCTTCGCCGATCTGGTCACCGAGCGTGGTGAAGCCGACGAGCACATTCTCCAGGGTCGCCTCAGACAGCATCGTGCCGATAGACGACGCAGCAGCCGCAGCGATCTGCGATGTGATGAGATCATCGGCGATGAGTGCGTCATCCGGCGTGGCCACGACCATGGTGGCCTGTTGCGGCGTGGCATCGCCCGCGATCGCCTGACCTGCCGATGTCGCGGCCGTCGAGAACTCCGCAGGAATCGTGACGACCGCCTGGTAACTGCCATCGGCGAGCCCGTCGGCAGCGTCATCCTCGTTGGAGATCACCCAGGTGAGGTTCGAGTCCAGGTCGTCCGACCCCTCGACGAGCCCGGCGGCCAGCTGGCGTCCGAGCGGCGTGTACTGGCCGTCGATCGTGACCGGTTCATCGAGGTTGACGATCGCCGCGGTCATGCTTTCTAGCCGCTCAGTCGGGTTCTGCAGCGCTGCGACGAGCACGCCGCCGATGAGTGCGGGCAGCAGCAGCACACCCAGCAGCGTCAGCCAGGAGACAGGCCTCGACGAGCGGGCGCGTTCAATGAAGAGGGTCATGCGGTCACCTCAAAGGAATCGTTGTGAGTAGACGCCGATGGCGTCGAGATGTCGAGAATGTCGAGCGTCGGCCAAGATGCCTCCGCGAGGATGCTGCCGGCGACACCCGCATCGGCTGCCGTGGCGAACACCGCGAGTTCACGAGCGGATGCCGCATCCCGCAGCATCGCCGTCGCCTGATCGCGCTGCGCTCCAGTGAAACGATCGATGCTGTCGATGATGACGAGCGGTGAGTGCCCGCGCAGGGCCTCCTGCAGGTCGAGAAGCGCAGCATCCGCGTCGTCGACGAGCACGCAACCGACGTGACTGCGTACCCAGGCCGCACGTCCTGGCAACAGGTGCCCGGCCACGCGCAGTCGCCCGGCTGCCGGGGTGAGCCGGCCGGCGACGGCCAGGCTGAGCGCGCGTCGAGTGCGTGCGTTCAAGCCGGTCGCGACGGTGGCAGCGCCCGGTGAGATGCGCAGAGTGAGCGCGTTCGCGGAGTCGTCCGCGTCGAGAACGAGATCATCGACGGCTGCGACTGAACCGTCCCCGGGCCATGCCTGCAGATGCCGCTCACGCTCGACGGCCTCACCCTCGATGTCGACGCTGGGCAGGATCTTCTCGAGCCAGGCCGGGATCTCCCACGCGCGTTCACCGAGGATGGCCATGAGCGCCGGGATCAGCGTCATCCGCACGAGGAACGCGTCGATCGCGATGCCGGCAGCAAGGCCGAGCGCGATGGGTTTGAGCGAGGAGTCGCCCTCCGGGACGAACGCCACGAAGACGGCGAACATGATGAGTCCCGCGGCGGTGACGACCTTGGCGGAGCCGGTGAAGCCGCTGCGCACGGCGCGCTGCGCGGCTGCGCGGCGTTCGGCGCGGTTCGGCGACTTTGAGGCGGCATCGTGCACGAAGTCCTCGCGCATCCGCGACACCAGGAACACCTGGTAGTCCATCGCCAGGCCGAACAGCACGCCCATGAGGATGATCGGCATGAAGCTGATGATCGGTCCGACCTTCGCGACGTGCAGGACATCGGCGAGCCAACCCCATTCGAATACCGCGCCGACGACGCCGAACGCCGCGACGATGGAGAGCAGATAACCCAGCGCTGCGGTGACCGGCACCCAGAGTGAGCGGAACACGATAGTCAGCAGGATCAGCGACAGCCCGATCACGAAGATCCCGAACGGCAGCAGGGCGTCGCCGAGCTGATCGGAGATATCGATCGCGACGGCGGTGAAGCCGGTGATTTTCACATCGATGCCGAATTCTTCGAGCCACTGGTCGTGGTGCGAGCGCAGTTCACGAACAAGGTCGCTGGTGGCCGGGTCATCCGGCGCCGTCTCGGGAATCACCTGGACGATACCGGTGTCAGCCGTCTCGTTCGGGGTGGCGAGTGCAACCTCCTTGACACCGTCGATCTGGGCGACAGCATCCCCGAGGTCTTCCATAAGGGTGAGCGGATCGGTCGAGGTGACGATCGTTCCGGTGAGGACGAGCGGGCCGTTGAATCCCGGACCGAACTCCTCCGCTACGAGGTCGTAACTCTGGCGTGCCTCGTCGTCAGCGGCGAGCACACCGGCGTTCGGAAGGGCGAGGTTGAGGCTGAGCGCGGGAATCGCGACGGCGCCGAGGCCGACGACAATCGCGAGAGAGGTGAGCACCGGATGCTTCGTGATGCCGCCGACCCAGCGCTCGCTGAATCCGCGACGGGTCTTCGCTTCCGTGCCCTTCTTCGGGGGCTTCACCTTCTTCGGGCGTCCGACGACGCGGCCCTTGAGGAAGCCGAGCACGGCGGGGGTCAGGGTGACGGCGATCGCGACGGCGATGGCCACAGCGACGGATGCCGCGATACCCATGGTCGTCAGGAACGGGATGCCGGCGAAGCTGAGGCCGATCAGTGCAATGAGCACCGTGATGCCGGCGAACACCACTGCGGATCCGGCCGTGCCGACGGCGCGTGCGGCGGATTCCTCAGGGTCCACGCCGTCGCGCACCTGGTCCTGATGCCTGGCCATGATGAACAGTGCGTAGTCGATGCCGACGGCGAGCCCGAGCATCAGCGCGAGCAGAGGTGTTGTCGAGGACACGCTCGCGAAGGCGGTGGCGGCGAAGATGCCGCACATCGAGATGCCGACGCCGAGCATAGCTGTGAGAAGGGGGAGACCTGCGACCACGAACGAACGGAATGTGACGATGAGTACGAGCAGGGCGATCACAACGCCCACGGCCTCGGTCAGCGTCACACCGGGGATCGAGATGGCGAACAGGTCGCCGCCGAGCTTCAGCTGTGCCGCCTCCGGCAGCTCGCCAGCGAGAGTGTCGACAGAGCGGGTGAGGACATCTTTCGTCTCGTCGGAGACGTCGGTTGACTGACCGTCGAACTGCAGCTGCACGATGGCGGCCGTCTCGTTCTCATTGATCATTCCCTCGATCATCTCGTCGTAGGGCGAGGTGACCGCGAGGACGCCGTCGAGGTCCGCAAGGTCGTCGACGGCATCCTCGATCGGCACGCGATAGTTCTCGTCCGTGATCGAATCCCCATCGGCTGCGACGACGATGAACTGCGCATTCGTGCCGCTGACCTGCGGGAACGAACGGGAGAGCTGCTCGAGGCCGTCTTGCGACTCCGTGCCGGGGATCGAGAACGAGTTATCCGTGCCCTGGTTCAGGACGAGAGCACCGCCTCCCGCCGCCGCGAGGATGAGCAGCCAGGCGACGAGTACGCGCCAGGGGTGGCGGAACGACCAGCGTCCGAGCGACGACAGGAGTGTAGACACGGAATCCTCCGAGACGAGGGGTGGCAAAATGGATACAGAGATGTATCCGATACATCTGTGTATCCTACGGTGGGTTGTGCACCAGAAACTGTGCGCCGGATGTGAAGCTGGTGAAGGAGGATCAGATGGCCGTTCCGATGACCAAGCGCCGTGAGAACACCCGCTCACGACTGCTCGAAGCAGCAACGCAGGTGTTCGCTGAGGTGGGCCTCGACGGTGCCAGTGTCGAGGCGATCTGCGAGCGCGCCGGATTCACTCGTGGCGCGTTCTATTCGAACTTCGAGTCAAAGGACGAACTGTTTTTGCAGTTGGCTTCCACGATCGCCGAGAAGCGTCTGACGCTCGTGCGCTCGCGCATTGACGAGTTCGTGGAGTCCGGGCTGCTCACCAACGACGCCGACCCGACCGAGCTCGTGCAGCAGGTGATGGAATCCGGTGAGGATGACCGCCTCAGCGTGCTGATGATGAGCGAGATCCGTATCCGGGCCCTGCGCGATGACGTGTTCCGGGCCGCATATCTCGCGCAGGATCAGGCGCTGACTGCGAGCATCGAAGGCATTATTCAGGGCATCGTCGACTCCGGGCTGTTCGCGTTGCGCGTCGATGTGGCGGTTGCTGCGCAGATGCTGATGGTGCAGTGGGAAGGATGCATGGGGCGCGGCGTGCTCGCCGGTCACGACGGCGAGAAGCTGCACAGCGTCGGCGCCGAGGCGCTCGGCCACATCGTCGAACTGATCATCGCTCCCGCCGAGGGGTGACTTCGCCCGCCGGGGGATGAGCTCGCCCCGCGAGAAACGTCCTTCTGCATGAGACAGGTCGTGTGATGTCTCAGGTCTTCGGTGACGGTTCTTGTCTCAGAACATTGGTGACGGTTTCTGTCTCAGGAGATG